>NZ_JBQFRP010000007.1:0-249051 GCF_056537465.1 Ruegeria sp. CE8 | reverse complement strand
CGACGGACTGGCTGCCAATGGCGAAGACGGCAACGGCGCGGTCGAAGCAAAGGTCAAAGCCGAAGTCGCCGAACTCTGCGCCCGTTTCCCAATCTACCCGAACCTGTAAGACGAAGGACACCAAATCATGAGTTTTCACTCCATTGAACAGGCCCCCGGCCGACTGAACCGCAGCGAACTGGCCGTCCCCGGCAGTCAACCGGGTATGTTCGAAAAGGCGGCCAAGTCGGACGTGGATGTCATTTTCCTTGATCTTGAGGATGCCGTCGCGCCGGACGAAAAAGAGCAAGCCCGCAAGAACATCATTGAGGCGCTGAACGATATCGACTGGGGTGCCAAGACGATGTCTGTGCGGATCAACGGGCTTGATACGCACTATATGTACCGCGATGTTGTAGACGTCGTCGAAAAGGCCGGTGAACGGTTGGATCTGATCATGATCCCCAAAGTTGGCACCGCCGCCGACGTTTATGCTGTCGATATGCTGGTGACTCAGATCGAGGACGCCAAGGGCTACAAAAAGCGGATCGGGTTTGAGCACATCATCGAAACCGCCCTGGGAATGCAGAATGTCAGCGAGATCGCAGCCGCGTCGAAGCGCAACGAAAGCCTGCATTTCGGCGTGGCCGACTATGCGGCATCGACCCGTGCACGGACCACGATCATTGGCGGTGTGAACCCCGACTATTCCGTTCTGACGGACGCAGATGCCGACGGCGGTCGCCTGACTCATTGGGGCGATATGTGGCATTACGCGCTGGCCCGCATGGTGGTCGCGGCGCGGGCCAACGGACTGCGCCCGATCGATGGACCTTTCGGCGATTTCCAGGATCCGGACGGATACCGCGCCGCAGCCAAACGCGCAGCGGTGTTGGGCTGCGAAGGCAAATGGGCCATTCACCCCAGCCAGATCGCATTGGCCAACGAAGTCATGTCCCCGTCCGATGCGGAAGTGAACAAGGCACAGCGTATTCTGGTTGCCATGGCCGAGGCCGAAGCATCGGGTAAAGGCGCTGTATCACTGGATGGCCGTCTGATCGACTATGCCTCGATCCGTCAGGCAGAAGTACTGGTTGAAAAAGCCGGTCAAATTGCTGCGGCCTGAGCCGCCACAGATCACAAGTTCCAAGGCGCGGGGTCGTTCTGGCTCCGCGCTTCGTCGTTGAAAAGCGCCAGGTTGAAGTGAGAAACGTTAGAGCGGTCGAGTTGGACAGCATCCCGTTTGCTTCTTGCTTTCAATCTGATGATGGGTTCAAAGTAGCTGCTCGCCGAATGATGTTCAGGGACCTCAACCACCGATGAGGGCGACCGCATCCTGACTTTGGGGGCATCGCGCAGGCAAATACAGTAAGATACAGTCGAATGTTAGAACCTGCATCGAAATTGAAGACCGAACGACACATAACCTTTGAGATTTTTGTTCAGGCGGAGTTTGCGTACCTTGAGCTCTCATCGATCATAGCCGTTTTGCAAACGGCAAATGACGTTCTCAACCGCGACCTCTTTCAATGGCAGATTACCTCTGACACGCCCGGACTGGTGTCCAGCTGCTCTGACTTGATTGTGCGGGCAAAACCCGCAATCGCGGACCAATACCTCAGCGACTGTATGTGCGTTGTCGGAGGCCAGATGGGTGACGTCAATTCCTGGTTGCGGCGTGTTCGGGCGATGCAGAAACACAAGCGACCAGTTGCTTTGTTTTCGGACGCGGCCAGAGAGTACATCAAGGCAACAGCGCCGCAGGGGGGACCTGTTACAACGCATTGGCGGGATGTCGGGTTGTTGCGGGAAATCGGGGATTTTCCGACTCTTTCAGAAAACCTTGTCGCCCGAAACGGAACTGTCCTGACCTGTGCCGGTCATGGACATGCAGCCGAGGCAACTATCGGCATTCTTGCAGAGGTGCTTGAGCCTCAGGATTGTGCGGAGTTGGCATGCCAACTGATGCTGAACAACGTTCGCGGCCATTCTCAGGAGCAGCCCAAAGGCCTGAGCGCCAATCCAAACTTCCTTGAAAAGCGGCTTCAAAACACGATCCGCGTCATGGAGGAGAACACCGAACACCCGTTGCCAACGGCCAGCCTAGCCCGACGCGTGGGCATTTCGACCCGACAGCTCGAACGGCAGTTCATGGTGCATTTGGGTACATCACCCGGCAAGTTTTACAGGAAGCTTCGGTTGAAAAAGGCATATACTCTGGTCTCGAACACGCAGATGCCGGTCATTGATATTGCAATTGCATGCGGATTCTCATCCACCTCTACACTCGCACAGACTTTCAAGGCAGAGTACGGGAAGACCCCGAAACAATTGCGGCGAGCGGAATGATGTGAAGGAGTGCCTTCTTTCAAGCCGCATTTTTTTGCGGATCAACCTTCAGGCCCACGTTGATCCTTCGTCTCGCCGTTGTTGGGCGCGTCATCAAGTCGGTAGACGTTCACCTTACCCTGTCGTCCTCTGACAGGGAATTCGCCTACATGAACCAGATGGAAAGACGCGCCGATCAGCTTTGCGGTCGCATCACTGATCAGAATCTTGGTCTGCTCGTCGGTCGACAGATCGCCGGCCAGAGTTTCGATCCGGGCGCAGGTATTCACGGTATCGCCGATGACGGTGTAGTTCATCCTCTCCAGAGCACCGATGTTTCCGACAATAAGCGGCCCGGTATGAACGGCGATCTTGACGCCATAGCTGACCCCGGCCTCTGCCAGAGACTGCTTGATGGCCACGGCCGCACGACAGGCACGTTCGGCATGATCCTTCTGTTCCCGAGGTGCCCCCCAGAACGCCATCGCAGCATCGCCGATATACTTGTCGAGGGTGCCGCCCTCGGCCTGAATACAGCGGTTCAGGATCTCGAAGTGCCGGTTCAGCATCTCGGCCGTAGCTTGCGGTGTCATGGATTCCGAGGTCGCCGTGAAACCCACGATGTCGGCAAACATGACGGTCAGTTCAACTTCGCGTGGTTCGACAACATCGGGGTCTCCGGTCTTCAGCAATTGCCGGACCAGAGTTCGGGGCAGGTATGTTTCGAACCAGCGCAGCCCGTCGAGCATCTTGTTGAAAGCCGCAGCCTGCAAGTTCAGTTCCGCGACACGAGAAGGGGGCAGATAGTCGATCTGATCCAAGTTCAGTTCACTGATCTTCGTTGCCTCTTCGGTCGACCGGTGGATAGGTGCTGCCAATCTTCTGGCCAACAACAGGGCCGCAAGTACGGAAGCGATAAGCAACCCGCCACTGACCAACGCCGCGTCGCTCAGGCGCGACCATTGATTGCTCCAATCGCTAAGCGGGGAATACTGGCCGATGATCCAAGGCTCTGCACCAAACCCATAGACGGTGCTTGTCAGAACCAGTTGTTCACTGTCTGCAACCTCGACCACATACCCATCAAATGAGCGGTCAGTGCCCTGGAATTCAGGCGCTTGTCTCAGCATCTGCGAGATGACCGCATCGTCCAGTACTGCGATCGAATGCAGGGGCGCGTCCGAGGTCAACTCAGTTGCCGAAAGGTTCAGCAGTTTTGGGTGCGCCAAAACGCGGTTCCTTCCGTACAATATGAACCCGGTCGCACCGTATTTGCCGCCCAACTCACCGATAATGTCCGAGAAATGGTGCACCGTAGAGGAGACAAGCACAGCCCCTAGAAAAACGTCGTTTTTATAGGCCGGTACTGTCGCCGAGATGTGCGTTCTGCCCTGATCGAAAAAGGGTTCGTTCCAGAACAGGCCGTCATAACCCTTAACGTCCTTCAGAAACCGAAGCGTCCCGGCAGCAGGGGGTTCGTTTTCAGAGACAAAGGTTGGCCCGTCAGGTCCAGCTATGTGAGTTGTGACGAAAAGACGGCCGTCCGGGTAAACAACGGCAAGGTCGGTCAAATAAGGCGCCGACGCTGCAACACCTTTGAAGTAAGCCTCCAGAAATTCGGTATCGGACAGGTCAACGTCACCTGAGCTTGCGTCTTTCTGCAGGGATTTCGCAAGTTCCTCGATCGGCGTTGTCAGGCTGAAGATGTTGTCCTCAATCGACTCGACGATCATCGAAGCAGAAGTGTTCAGCAACTCGGTGGTGTTTTGAACATTGGCGTATGTTGATACTAACAGCACCGCTCCGGCCGAAAGCGCCACCAGTCCACCGATGGCCAGCGCCAGCAGTGCAGAGATTTTGATTTTGATTCTGGATCGAGGGCTGTCTGCCCGCTTACCGGCCTGGACCAAGCCGCTGCGTTCCAGATGTTTGTCTTCCGTGACCATTTTTGAACGATATTTTGCTTGACGGCTCGTTTCAACGCAGTTGGAGTCCTAACCTAGCGTTTTCGCGTGAGAGGTTGATGCAAAACGCGCGCTTTACTCAATGCGGGGCCAAAACCTGCGGACCTGCAATGCGACACGGATAATTCAGGCGAGGTCGCTGTTAACCGAGATATGCTCGCAAGCTCGGCGGAGGATTTTCAAAAAGCTTCTCGGTCACGACGGGTGGATGCGCCATCTCATCCGCCACAAGAACCGTTTGTTGCGCGATGCGGCGCGCGTCCTGCGGATCATGGCTGACCATCAGTAAGGTGGTGTCGGTCTCGGCTACCAGATCGGCCACGAGATCAAGCATCTCGGCCTTGAGGGCCGGCCCCAACGCCGCGAAGGGTTCGTCTAATAGCAAAATCTCGCGTCGCTGCACAAGGACTCGGGCCAACGCGACTCGGCTTTGCTGGCCGCCTGACAGTTCAGAAGGCCGCCGCCCGCCAAGCCCGGACAGGGCGACCCGGTCGAGTGCCGACTGCACCTGTGTTTCCTCATCTTTCGAAAGACGACCGTTCGGGCGCAGGCCCAAGGCAATGTTCTGTTCGGCTGTCAAATGCGGAAACAGGTTTCCGTCCTGAAACAGCATCGCCAAAGGGCGCTTACCGGGGTGCAGATTGGAGATACACTCGTGTTTCCAGAATATCTGGCCCTGCTTGAGGTCTCGAAACCCCGCGATGGTTTCAAGAAGTGTGGATTTTCCCGCCCCGGATGGCCCGATAATGGCAGCGCTGGTTCCAGCCCCGATCTGAATGTCAGCGCGCAGGGTGAAATTGCCATTTTCAATCACGCAGCCGTCAAGCTTCAGCATGCCAGCGCCCTCCTCGGTCCAAAAGCCAGAATGCACCCATCGACAGCAGCAGTAACAGCAGCGCGCCCCCCGCGGCAGCCTGCATCTGATAAGCCCCCATCAGCCGGTAAATCTGCAAGGGCAGGGTTGCGATCTGCGGATCGGCAAACAGCGCGATCACGCCCAGATCACCCATGGACAACGCGGCCCCAAGCCCGGCGGCAAAGCAGATTTGCGGACGCATCCGGGGCAGCAGGATGCGCGCAAAAAATGTCCCTTTGCCCATGTCCAATGAGATCGCAAGCCTGCCATGCCGAGCAACGGCGTCACGCGCTGCGGGTACAAGAATGCGCAGGGCAAAAGGCAGGGCCATTGCCGCATTCACCAATGCTGTCACGGGCAGCGCGAGTGTCGCTGGGTTCGCCAGCGGGCGGATCAGGATGAACAAGCCAGTTCCAATCACCAAGGGTGATGCCGCCAACCCCAGAATGCCGCTAAGCTCCACTATTCCGTACCGTCCTGTCGCCACGGCAGCGGCCATCGGGAGTGCAAGCAACAGAAGAATGGCGGTGCTGGCCGCCGCAACAATGATTGACGTCAATGCTGCACGAAACACCATCGCGGGCATTTCCAACAACCCTGCGAAACCGGAGATTACCACTGACGCGAGTGGGAGAAGCAAAAACGTGGCCGCTGCGAGGATGCAAAATGCGTCAAGTGTGGGTTTTCCTCCGTCCCAGCGGCGTATTTCGCGATCCAGGCCCGTTCCAAATCCATCTCCACGCGAAAACTTCAACGCGGCGAATGCGGCGGCGGCAGTCAGGGCCAATTGCAACGCGGAAAGCAGCGCCGCGCGACCGAGATCAAAATCGTAGGTAAAGGCCTGATAGATCGCCAGTTCGATCGTTGTTGCTCGCGGACCTCCACCAAGAGTGAGGGCAACGGCAAAACTGGTCAGGCAAA
Organism: Ruegeria sp. CE8; assembly: GCF_056537465.1. NCBI lineage: Bacteria > Pseudomonadati > Pseudomonadota > Alphaproteobacteria > Rhodobacterales > Roseobacteraceae > Ruegeria > Ruegeria sp. CE8. Next base: position 243,003 of record NZ_JBQFRP010000007.1, on the reverse strand, counting down.
TGGCGAAGATCACCGCCAGAACGCCCGGTAGAATACGCAGGAGCATGGGCAGTTCGATCAGTCGGAACATTGCCGCACCGTTGCAGCCCAGTTGAGCAGCCAATCGAAATCTTTCAGCGGGAATTTCCTGCCAGGCCTGCAGAACAAGGCGCGTGGCCAGGGGCAGGTTAAAAAACACGTGGGCCAATACAACACCGTGCAACCCGTAAATGCGGATGGGTGGCAGGCCAAAAAGACCCAGAAGGTCAGAAATCCACCCAGACCGCCCGAAGACCTGCAACAACCCAAGGATGGCTACGATGACTGGAAGAATAAACGGCGCGCCCAGAAGCGCGATCAACGCGCGCCGGCCCCGGAACCGTCGACGAGCAAGGGCGCGGGCCACCGGAACGGCCAGCAGGACACTGAATAGCGCGGATAGCGTGGCCTGGATCAGCGTGAACTTCAATGCTGCCCAGTCGGCGGGGCTGAACCCGCCGCTGGTTTCGGCGCGCAATGCGACAGCCGCAAGTGTACCCAGTATCAGCGTTGCGACCAGACCCGCCGCGCCGATACCCGGCCATGGGCTTACTGGCTGAGCGCGTTCTGCCATTCCGCAAGAGCCTGGTGCCGCACGGCGGCGGCTTCATCGGGTGAGAACAGCAGCGATTTCGCCGGCACGGTCAGGGTCTCGAAACCCTCGGGCAGACCTGTTGCCGGGGTCACGGCCGGATACATCCAGTTGGTCGTCGGGATGATCTGCTGAAACGCATCCGACACCACGAACTCCAGGAACTGATCCGCCAGTTCGGGCTGATCGGTTCCGGCCAGCTTTGCCGCCACTTCGACTTGCAGATAGTTGCCTTCATCAAAGGCTGCTGCTGCTTTGCTTGCGTCTTCTTCGGCGATCAGGTGGTAAGCTGGCGAGGTTGTGTAGCTAAGTACCATGTCCGACTCACCCTCAAGGAACAGACCATATGCCTCGGACCAGCCTTTGGTGACGGTCACGATGTTATCGGCAAGACCCGCCCAAATCTCGGGCGCTTGGTCGCCATAGGCCGCTTTGACCCACATCAGCAGGCCCAGACCGGGGGTGGACGAGCGGGGATCCTGAATGATGATCTTGGTGTCGCTGTCTGCCAGTTCCTTGAAGTTGGCAGGTGCCGACGCGTCTGCGTTGTAGACAAACGCGAAATAGCCCCAGTCAAACGGGGTGAACGTTTCGTCGGTCCATTCGATCGGAAGTGCGAAGTCCGCAGAGACGGAACTGGGTGCAAACAGACCGGTTTCCCGGGCTGCGGCAATCAGGTTTGTGTCCAGACCCAGCACCACGTCGGCGTCAGAGTTTTCACCCTCAAGCCGGACACGCGACAACAGCGCGGCACCATCTTCGACACCCACAAGGTTCAGTTCGCATTCGCAGGTCGCTTCAAAAGCTTCTTTTACCTGCGGGCCGGGCCCCCAATCGGATACAAAGCTGTCATAGGTGTATACGGTCAGCTGAGGCTTGTCGGCGGCGATGGCCGAAGTTGCACTCAGTAGTCCCGCAGCAATCAGCAGATGTTTCATATCATCCTCCATTGCGGCGAGAGGGCAAGGATGGATGAAACCTTTACCTTTCCCTCCGCCGGTTCTAGCCGGTTCAGGTTCTACGGGTTCGCCAAAGGCATCTCAGCGCGGTAGCCGCGCACCCCGAGGTGAGGCCGTCACTAGGGGGGATTGAACGAAAAGACAACCTAATAAAATTGCGTCGCGAAGGGGGCGAAGTTTGTAATTCCGCAAGTCGAGGCGATTTGGACGCCTCGCCGCTTCTTGGAACTTGAAGCCCTTTGAACCAGCGATGCTTTCAGCGTGCTTAGCTCAAAGGGCTCCGAAATCAGAAGTATCGCAGCCAAATGTACACGTTCGCGATCATCAACGTCAGGATCATGATCGGGAACGCGATTTTGGCAAAGGCGATAAAGCCGATGGGCTGTTTGGCCTTTTCCGCAAATGCGGCAACCGTCAGGTTGGCGCTGGCCCCAAGCAATGTGCCGTTGCCGCCCAGACAGGCCCCAAGCGCCAGCGACCACCACAGGGGTTCAATTGCCTCTTTGCCGCCAAATGTATCCGCCGTAGACTCGATCAACGGGATCATCGTGGCCACGAATGGTATGTTGTCCAGAATGGCGGACAGGATGCCAGAGGCCCAGAAAATGAAGAACGCGGTCCACATCATGTCGCCCTGCGTCAGCTCCAGCACTTTCTCGCCAAAGAAAGCCAGCAACCCAACGTGTTCGACACCGGCAACGATGACGAACAGCCCGCCGAAGAAGAATATCGTGACCCATTCGACTTCGCCAAAAATGTGGTGCACGGACTCGGATTGTTCCTCGCCGCTTTGATGACCATAGGCCAGCAGCATCAGCAAACCTGCGCCCGCCAAGGCCGACGTGCCCGGTTGAATGCCATAGCTGTGCCCCAGCGTGAAGCCCAGCAACACTAATGCCAGCACGCTCAGGGACTTGATCATCAGGACCACATCGGTGACGGCTTCGGATTCATTGAAGCCCATGATCCGGTCACTTGCCGATTTCGGGATGCTGGCCAGTTCCTTGCGGTTCATCAGGTAGATGATGCCGGTCAGGACAACCAGACATATGGCCGAGATAGGAGCCAGGTTCACAACAAATTGGTTAAAGCTCAGCCCTGCGGCCGAGCCGATGATGATGTTGGGCGGGTCACCGATCAGCGTGGCAGTGCCGCCGACGTTCGAGGCCAGGATTTCGGCGATGAAGAATGGAAAAACCCGCGTTTCCAACGCTTCGGTGATCAGCAAAGTGATTGGTGCGATCAGCAAAACGGTGGTAACGTTGTCCAGCAGCGCCGAGAAAACGGCCGTAATCAGCGTGAGCATGATCAGGATGCCGGTTGGATTGGCGTTCACCGCTTTTGCGGCCTTGATCGCCACGTATTGGAACAGCCCGCATTTGCTGGTGATGCCGACGATGACCATCATGCCGATCAACAAAGCCAGCGTGTTGGCGTCCACACCGGCCACGGCCTGTTCCTGATTGATAATGCCAAACAAGACCATCAACGATGCGCCCAGCATGGCCAGAATGGCGCGGTTGACCTTTTCTGTGATCAGTACCGCGTAAACCAAAATCAGGATTCCGGTCGCGATCCAAAGGGGATCGATTCCCAATAGTTGTGGAACAGAGAGAGCGCTCTCTCCGTGTGACGTCGAATGCGTTGCCAAGGTTTTAGTCCGGTTCGTATAGGGTTAGCTGAGTGCGCGATCCAGAAGCGAGTTGGCGCTTACGGTGCCGACGAAACGGTTGGTCTCGGGCTCAACAAGGATCACGTGCCGTTTGTATTTGTAGATCAGGAAGATGCCTTCCATCACCGGTGTGTCAGGTGCAGCAACAGGGATGTTGGATGGTCTTGACATGTTGTCCCGGACCTTTTCGGTCTTCAGCCGCACCAGCTGTTGTTCGAAATCTTCCCGTGTCAGATTCATGAAGCTTAGGGACTCGATCGGGACGCGGGATGCATCGTCGTTCAGACCAATGGTTGCCGCTTTGGGCAGGATCAGCTTGAGAAGCGTCGGGGCGGTGAAAACGCCAACATAGGTCCCGTCCTCATCCACTACCGGCAGAAAACGCGCCCGGCTGCCCCTGATGATGTTTAAAGCCGTCGCGATGCTTTCATCGGGCAGAATTGTTTTCTGTACCTCAGGCGGTACCATTACATCATAGCAGGTCAGGCCCATGAGTTTCCTCTGACTTCGATCGGCCGCCGGATGGTTTCCCATCTGCACAGCCACAAAAAACGCCCTGCGAGACATGCGGAAAGTCTGCCAAAGCGAATCATAATTTGATGATGCGCACTGCATTTCACCGTCAACCAGAATTGACCACCCCACTTATGAAATTAAATTGATATCGCTATCGCTATATGTGGCTTACGGATGCGTAACGCATGTCCGATAGTTTGCGCGCGGAACCGGCGAGCGGAGCCTATTAGCCTGGCACTGTGGAAATCCACGCCCACCCATTGCCAGTTTTTGGTCCAGCACTCCGTCTAATGGAACGCGCTTGGCAATCCTGCAGAACGTACATCCGGGCGAATGACGCGGCAAAATTGGAACTTGCTTCGCCGATACCTCTCAGGCTAGACGGACCTCACGCAGGGGAGTCCCACCGAGGGGACTGAGAGGCTGACGGGGCATTGCCCGGCGACGCGACCCTTTGAACCTGACCCAGTTGATACTGGCGTAGGAAGCTAGGGCGCGCAGGCCAAGGATCCGGGCGGGCGCACTCCGAACAGGGGGCCGTACGCCCTCTCGTTTCCCCAAGCCAAAACTCTTCTGGTGTCTTTTTGAGTTGAACCGCTTGAGGAGCACCAACATGAATGTCCCCAATCCCAAGATCACCACAGGTGAATTGCCGGCTTCGCGTAAGATTTATGTGAAAGGCACGCTGCATACGGATGTCCGCGTGCCGATGCGCGAGATTTCGGTCCACCCGACGGCAGGCGAGCCGCCGTTGCCGGTCTATGACAGCTCGGGCCCTTACACCGATCCGAACGTGATCACCGATATTCGACAAGGCCTGGCTCCTCTGCGCCGCAAGTGGATCGAAGCGCGTGGCGATGTCGAAGAATATGATGGGCGCGAGATCAAGCCCGAGGATAACGGCTTTGTCGAAGGCGACCGGCTGACTCCGGAATTTCCCGTCAAACGCCCCCCGTTGCGCGCCAAAGATGGCAAGGCTGTGACGCAACTGGCCTATGCTCGCGCAGGCATCGTCACGCCCGAGATGGAGTTTATTGCCATCCGCGAAAATCAACTGCGCGAGGCCGCGTCCGAGCGGCGCGAAGGCAATGATTGGGGCGCCAACATCCCCGACTATGTGACGCCCGAATTTGTACGCGACGAAGTTGCGGCAGGCCGCGCCATCATTCCGGCGAATATCAATCATCCCGAAAGCGAACCGATGATCATCGGGCGCAATTTCCTGGTCAAGATCAACGCCAATATGGGCACGTCGGCAGTGACCTCCTCGATGGAAGAGGAAGTGGACAAGATGGTCTGGTCGATCCGCTGGGGTGCTGACACGGTCATGGACCTGTCCACCGGTCGCAACATCCACAACACCCGTGAATGGATTATCCGCAACAGCCCGGTTCCGATCGGCACGGTGCCGCTCTATCAGGCGCTGGAGAAGGTGAACGGCCTTGCCGAGGATCTGACGTGGGAGGTGTTCCGCGACACGCTGATCGAACAGGCCGAACAGGGCGTGGACTACTTCACCATCCATGCGGGTGTGCGCCTGCACATGGTTCCGATGACTGTTAACCGGGTGACTGGCATCGTGTCGCGCGGCGGCTCAATCATGGCCAAATGGTGCTTGCATCACCATAAGGAAAGCTTCCTGTACGAGCATTTCGACGAAATCTGCGACATCTGCCGCGCCTATGACGTGTCGTTCAGCCTCGGTGACGGGCTGCGTCCCGGTTCCATCGCTGATGCCAATGACGAGGCGCAGTTTGCCGAGTTAGAGACGCTGGGAGAGCTGACCAAGATCGCTTGGGCGAAGGATTGTCAGGTGATGATCGAAGGCCCTGGCCACGTGGCCATGCACAAGATCAAGGAGAACATGGACAAGCAGCTGGAGTGCTGCCACGAGGCGCCGTTCTATACGCTTGGCCCTCTGACCACCGATATCGCGCCAGGCTATGACCACATCACCAGTGGCATCGGCGCGGCAATGATTGGTTGGTTTGGCTGCGCGATGCTCTGTTACGTCACGCCAAAAGAACATCTGGGTCTACCGGATCGGGACGACGTGAAGACCGGCGTCATCACCTATAAGATCGCCGCACACGCCGCAGATCTGGCAAAGGGCCTTCCGGGTGCCCAACGCCGTGACGATGCCCTGTCGCGTGCTCGGTTCGAGTTCCGCTGGGAGGATCAGTTCAATCTGTCGCTCGACCCCGACACTGCGCGCGAATTCCACGATCAGACCCTGCCGAAACAGGCGCATAAAGTGGCGCATTTCTGTTCGATGTGCGGGCCGAAATTCTGCTCGATGCGGATCAGCCACGACATTCGGTCCGAGGCGCAAAAGGAAGGAATGGAAGCCATGGCCGCCAAGTTCCGCGACGGGGGCGACCTGTATCTGCCTGTAACTGGCGAAGACGCGTAAACCAAGGCGCCGGAGCCGCATTCGGCTCTGGCGCTTCAAATTTTTGGCCAGCTGAACGATCATCGTTCAACACAGCGCGGGTCAAGGTTCGATCTGGCAAGGCGACACAGGCCGACATGTCCGGTAAAGCGACATACATTGAACCGGCCGGACAAGGCCTAAGCTTGATGCCGCCCCACTAGCCAATTTGACGCTGAAGGGTGGATCGCCTTTGGATGGGGTAAGAGATCTTGCTGACCTGCAGCGATAGCGCTCAACCGTAATTTGGCTGTCTTTTCTGCAGCTTGGCTGCAACGCTTTCGGCGAAATCAGGCGATTGCAACTGCTGTGCAAAGATCCTGATTTCAGCGGCCATATGGCCGGCCACTTCATCGCGCCGACTACGGATCAGCGCCTTGGATTGCCTGAGAGCGACAGGAGAGGAGGCCGCGACTTGCCGTGCGATTTCTTGCACTTTGGTTGACAGGTCGCCGTCAGAAAAGACCCGGGCTACCAACCCATGATCCAATGCCTCGGCTGCGGTCAGGATACGACCGGCAAGCAGGACGTCATTGGCGACGGCCATACCGACCGAAGCGGGCAGCAGCATCGACGACCCGGCCTCGGGCACCAGACCCAGCTGGACAAACGGAGCACTGAACGTGGCGCTCTGCGCGGAATAGACCAGATCGCAGTGCAATAGCATGGTCAGGCCAACTCCGATCGCCGGGCCGTTGACTGCTGCAATCAGAGGCTTGGGGCAATCGCGGATCGCATTCAGGAACCGCACGATTGGGTTTTCGTCAGCGCTTGCCGGAATTCCGCCAGCCATGAAATCCTGCAGATCATTGCCAGCCGTGAACATATCGCCGGACCCGGTGATGACCAACGCACGCGCTCCGTCGGTTTGTCCGTATTCTTCGATGGTTTCGGCCATCGCCGTGTACATGGCGAAGGTGATCGCGTTTTTCTTTTCTTCCCGGGAAATGGTTGCGGTTGTAACGCGATCCTGGGTGCTGATGATGATATTGGCGCTCATGGGGTTTGTCCTTAAGGCTTCTGCGGGACTCGTGCCGCCTTGATAGAGGGTTTCGGTTCAGGCGGTGGCCGCCGCATCTTTAGCGCCATAGTTCAGCAAGTGCTGACCTGCAGCATGTTCGCGATCCGAACGTGGCCAGAAACCGCGCGCTGTGCGATCGTTGAGTAGGGTTGGGTACTGCGATTTTTGCATGTTAATCAGTTCGTATGTTGGCGATAAGGCATCGTCAACAAATCACGATGATGACCCCACGTCGCCCCTGCGCCGGGTTAGTCATTTTGCAGCGTTTTAACAATTTTCTGCACGTCCGGGTGTGACTTTAGTCTTTTTGGATAAGCAATCAGATAGTCCTGCGGCAGCGTGATCGGTGACAGGTTCATCTTGATGATGTGGCCGGTTTTCAGATCTGTCGTGGCCATTTCCTGCGGAACGAGGGCCACACCCAGACCATTGCGCGCAAAACTCAACGCGGTGCTGCTGTGCCCCACAAGTTGCCCGGCTGACCGATCAATGATCCGGCGTCCATCCAATACTGTGTTCCAATCCGGGGAAGAGGCGAAACCCGGACCCCAGTCGGTGTGGATGAAGCATCGATCCGGAACGTGGATCAGTCCGTGATTGTATTGTGCGGCCAACTTCGGCGAAGCCACGGCAACCAGAACATCTGAAAACAGGGATACGACCTGATAGTCACCATACAGATCGTGACCATAGAAAACGCGCATATCAATGCGATCGGCTTGAAAGTCCACGGGATCTTCCTCGATCCGAACGCCCAGAGGTGTTTCAAGGCTGTCTAACCCGAGTTTGGAAAGCTTCCGCGCCAGCCATGTCTCAGCGACCGATGGCGGGGCGCTCAGCACCAGCCGTTTTCGACGGGTGTTTGTCCGCTGCATCCTGTCGGACAGGTCCGTCAGGCGCGTCATCGCACCGGCAAGTTCAGGATAGGCCATCTGTCCGGAATCCGTCAGGGAAATCCGGTTGCCTTGTCGGATGAACAAGGTCTCGTCCCAAAATTCTTCAAGTAATTTGACCTGCTGACTGACGGCCGCTGCGCTTACGTTCAGTTCGCGCGCAGCTTTGGTGAATGACCCTGTTCGGGCAGCGGCTTCGAACGCGCGCAGCGCATTGAGTGGAGCCGTGCGTTTCATGACTGTCCTTTAGAAAATCTAATGTACCCTAAAAAGAATACCTATTGATAAGGCCACTGTACAAGGCCTACTCAGGAATAAAGACTGGGAGGATCGATGATGCGTGAAGTGATCAACTTGGACTTATACCCGCTGGACCAGCAAGGCAGCGCGGCGTGGCAAGAGCTGATTGAACGCTGCAGGTTGGAACTGTCCGCGAATGGCCTGTTCAATTTGCCCGGATTTATTCGGGACAACGCGATCCAATCTGCCGTGGCCGAGCTCAAACCGGTTTTTGATGAAAACTCTTTTGTCCATGCGCGTCGGCACAACATTTACTTCAAGAAAGCCATCGACGGCCTTAGCAACGACCATCCCGCCCTGATCGAGTTCGAAACCTCGAACCGGACAATATGTGCGGATCGGATGGGACAGGCGCTTGTGATCCGGCTGTATGAATGGCCTCTTTTTGCGCAATTTCTGGCGGCGGTGATGGAGAAGCCAGAACTGTTCGTCATGCAGGACCCGCTGGCCCGGGTGAATGTCATGGCCTATTCTCAGGGGCAGGCTCTGAACTGGCACTTTGACAGATCGGAATTCACCACAACGCTTCTGCTGCAAGCACCGGACTCGGGTGGTGATTTCGAGTATGAGAAAGATCTGCGCAGTGATACCGACCCAAACTACGACGGGGTAGCGGATTTGCTGGAAGGGCGCCGCAAGCCGACGCTGATGAAACTGCAGCCGGGGACTTTGAATATCTTCAAAGGTAAGAATACGGCCCACCGTGTTACGCCCGTAAGGGGTGAACGCGACCGCATTATCGCGGTGTTTTCCTATTATGAACGCCCGAATGTTCAGTTTACCGAGGAGGAGCGCATCGGGTTTTACGGGCGCGCATCATGAACGCGGAAAGAGCCTTCAAAGACGACCGCAAGCTCACTTATCTGAACGCCGAGGGTGCGGATAAACCGCTAAAAAGCCCAGTGCCGGACGCGGTTTTGAACAGGGCGCGATCATACCGGCTGCAGCGTCTGCGCCAGCAGATGGAGATCGCGGATTGCGCCGCGCTGTTGCTGTATGACCCCTGCAACATTCGGTATGCGTTTGACTGTTCCAACATGCAGGTTTGGACGCTTCATAACCCGATACGATATGCGCTGATCCTGAACAACGGACCAGCCATCATGTTCGAGTTCAAAGGCTGCCTTCATCAAAGCGAGGGTTTGCCGGGCATTGACGAAATGAGGGTCGCCGAAACCTGGATGTTCATGGCCTCAGGCGACAAGACTGAGGCGGCAACAGACCATTGGGCCGATGAAATTGCGGACATCGTCCGGGAATATGGCGGAGATAACCGGCGAATAGCCTGCGATAAGCTCGAGAACGGGGGTGTCGATGCATTGAAAGCGCGTGGCCTCAAACCTATTGCCGGTTCACCGCTTACAGAGATCGCGCGCTCGATCAAATCCGACGATGAAATCGAGTTGATGCGTTGGACTATCCGTGTGTGCGAGGCGGGCATGGCGCGGATCTACGAGCATTCGACCCCAGGCACCACCGAGCGTGAACTCTGGGCGCATCTGCATTTCGAGAATGCGCGGTCGGGTGGCGATTGGCTGGAAACCAAGTTGCTGACTTGCGGCCCAAGGACGAACCCCTGGTATCAGGAGTGTTCGGACCGACCTTGCCAACTGGGCGAGATGATATCGTTCGATACCGACATGATTGGCCCGTACGGTTATTGCGCCGATCTTTCCCGCGCGTGGACCTGTGGCTACACGCCCATGTCGTCGACCCAGCGGCGCTTGTACGACACGGCGCTGGACCAGATTCACCACAACCTCCAACTGGTGCGCCCGGGCGTCAGCTTGCCGAGTTCAATAGCAAAAGTTGGGGTATTCCTGACCCTTACATTCCCTATCGATATTCTTTGGCGGTTCACGGTGTGGGCATGGCCGATGAATGGCCGGTCGTTCCGTTGCATGTGGATTGGGGCGAAGGCGCGATGTCCGGGCGGTTCGAGCCCGGAATGGTCGTTTGTGTGGAAAGCCTGATCGCCAAACAAGGATCGGAAAGCGTCAAACTGGAAACACAGGTTTTGGTTACCGAAGATGGCAACGAGCGGTTGGACAGTTTCCCGTTCGAGTGAAGCCTGCACTACTCGCCAGTAATGTGACGCCTGACTTGCATTGAGTGTGCCGAAAGGCCTCAGCCTGATCCGGATCAGCCGGACCAGGCTGTTTGAATGTGCTCAGCAAACTGACCATTCAGCGTTTCACCAACAGTGCAAAATTATAAATTGTCGCTATTGACAAAAAATAACAATCCCATAAATCATTTCTCCAAACTGGTTTCGGAGACCCTCGATTATGAAAAAAGCGGTCAGGATAGTTCTTCTTGTTTGCCTTTTGTTGCCGCTGGTGGTGGGGACTGCCTATGTCAGCTGGACCAGTATGGCCGAGCGCTATGAAGCGCTTGAGCCTGCGCCGCCGGCTCCGACACGGGTGCGTTGGGCTGAGGTGCGTGAACAGGAGCTGCGCGACTGGATCTACGGTGAAGGAACGGCTCGGGCGGTACGCCGCAGCCATCTGACATTTGAAGTGCCGGGTCGGGTTGCCGAGGTGGGCGACAACGTCCGTGAGGGCGCACCCGTTACCGGTCCGATGGAACACCAGAAAGGTCAGTTGATCGCGCGTCTTGATGATGCTGATTACATTGAGGCGCTCAGAATTGCGGACACCGGCCTGACCCAGGCAGAGCGCAATGTCGATATGGCCAACGCGCAGTTGAAGCAGTCAAAAAGCACCGAAAACCTCTGGCGAACGCGGCTTGACCGTGCCCGGGTGCTGCTGGACAAGAAAGTGGTCTCGCAGCAGAAATTCGATGAAGCCACAGCCGAGTTGGAAGTAGCTATTGCCAACGTATCAGCCTCCGAGGCCCGCGTTGTCGCAAGTGAAGCAGGGGTGCTGGCCGCGCGAAACGAAGTATCGCAGGCGCGCCGCAACCTGGAGCGAACACGAATTCACGCGCCATGGGATGGTGTGATCGCTCGGCTGAACATCCGCGAGGGCGAGTATGTATTGCCCGAGGAAATGAGTTCCCGGGACGACACTTCCATGGCCGCCACTTTTCCGGTGACCCTGCTGGACGCATCCTCTTTTGAGATTGAAGTCGAAATTCCGATGCATCGGCGCGCAGAACTGAGAGTTGGCAATCCAGCAATTGTTTTGCGTGACGGGCCGGCTGGCCAAGGCGTGGGGCAGGGCAAAGCGGATCTTCTTCATGCGTCGGTGCACGCCGTGGCGCCGATGTTGTCGCCGGACTCACGCACTGTACGTGTCACCTTGCGCACGAATGAGGCAGACCTGGGTCTGATCGACGGAGAACTGACGCGGGTTAAAATCCTGAGGGACGCCAAAGCGGCTTCGGTTGTACCCGTCGAGGCGCTGCTGCATCGGGACAATGAGGCGTACGTTCTGGTCGTTGACCCTGACACCAACACCGTTTCCGAACGCATCATTCAGCCCGGAATTCGCGAAGACACGCTGGTTGAAGTCCCCGAGGGGCTTAAGCCAGGGGACATTGTCGTTACCGAAGGACGGCACAGGCTTCTACCCGGAGATTCCGTTCAGCTGCTAGATTCCGAGGCACGCAATGGGTAAAAAGCGCGCCAAGGGCAATCGCCTGTTTTCATTCTTTTTTGTCGATCCAATTCTGGCGATATTGCTGCTGTTGTTCATCACCGTCGGCGGGGTGTTTGCCTTTCGCGGCATGATCAAGGAATCGCTGCCGGATCTGCAGATTCCGATGGCTTTCATCCACACCGGTTGGCACGGCACGCCGCAGTCCGTGATGGAAAAAGAGGTAACTGATCGGATCGAGCAGGAAATCCGCGATCTTGAGGACCTCAAGAAGTTTTCCAGCGGTTCGACGCACTCGAATTCGGTTATTCTTGCGGAGTTCGACGCGGATGCGCCGTTGCAAGAGTCCATCAGTCAATTGCGCGAACGGGTTAACAAGGCGCGGGCAGAGTTTCCCGAGGGGCCGAAAACGCCTGTGGTTACGCAGGCATCAATCCGGTCGATGCCGATTGCATCCTTCGTTCTGTACGGGCGGGTTCCGCCCAGTGAACTGGACGCGACAGCCAAGCGTCTGAAAAAGCGACTGCTGCGCATTCCGGGTATCACCAAGGTTGACCTGCTGGGCAACCGCAAATCCTATGTGCGGATACAATTACTGCCTGAACGCCTGCGCACGCATGATGTTTCGCCGGTTGATGTGGGCCGCCTTATTCGCGCCCATGCCAAGGACTTTCCGCTGGGTGTTTATGAAGGCCCCGAACAGTCCTTCAGTCTGAAAAGCGAAACGGCGATCTACGATGTCGATCAATTGTCCGATCTCGTGATCCACCGCAGCCCGGCCGGATATGTCGTTCGTCTAAGCGACGTGGCGCGCGTCGAACAAGCGCTGTACCGGGCAGAAACGGAAACCTACTACTCAAGCGAAGGGCGCGACTTCACGCAAGGCGTCGCGCTGTCGGTGATCAAAGCGGATGGGCAGGACACGATCAAGCTAGTCGATGCGGCCACGCAGGTGATCGATGCGGCCATGCAGGCGCGCGACTGGCCGGTCGGGTTGCAATACGACATCGTGTCGAACGACGCCGAAATCATCCAACAGGAACTGGACAAGACGCTGGTCAATGGTTGGCAATCGGTAGCAGCGGTATTCGTCATCCTGTTCTTTCTGCTCACATGGCGCGAAGCAACTGTGGCGGCGCTGTCGATCCCAGTCACCATGCTGGGCGGGCTCGCTGCGCTTTGGATGTTGGGATACACGTTCAACGTCATGGTGGTCATCGGCATGGTGCTGGCCCTCGGCCTATTGGTAGATGACTTCATCCTGATGATGGAAGGGATGCACGAAGGGGTTCACCGCAAGAAACTGAAATTCCGCGAAGCCGCCATTCAAACAGTTAAGAAATTCGCCGTGCCGTCCTTGGCCGGGACGGTAACCACCGTGTTGATCTTCGTGCCGCTTGCCATGATCGGCGGGTTGGATGGCAAGTTCATACGCTCCATTCCCGTGACGGCAGGCGTGCTGCTGGTGGTGTCCTATGCGGTGTCGTTGCTAATCACGATCCCGCTGTCGCAATTCCTGCTGTCGCGCCGCGAGAATGCTCAGCCAATGCTGGTCGACCGGATCACCGAACGTCTGGAAACCTGGCTGCGCGGGTGGCTTGGTCGCGCCGTGGTGCGCCGCCGCTCGACCTCATGGGGCTGGATCGCCGGTGGGGCCGCGGTGATTACCACGTGCTTCATGCTGGGGTCACTGCTGCCGGTCACGCTATATCCTTTGTCGGATGGGCGTAACATGGGGATAACGGTAGAGCTGTCTCCGGACAACAAGCTGGAGGACACACGCGACGTCGCGCTGAAGATCGCTGACATCCTGCAGGACAAACCCTACCTTACCTCCACCTTGATGGTCGTTGGCCAGCGCGACTTTGTTTATGAAGGTTCTGCCGAAGATCGTCTGTCGGTTGCGACCGCGCGCAACATTGTTGGGTTTACGGTTCTGTACAAGCCCAAGGCGCAGCGAGACCAACTTGCATTTCAGACCGTGCCCGCTTTACGTGCGGAGATCGAGCTAGCCTTGACCGATGTTCCCGGCTACCGAATGCTGATCACCTCGGAAACAGGTGCGTCCACCAACGAAGACCCGTTGCAGATCAATATCTTCGGGCCAGAGCTGGAGGGTGTTCAACGTATCAGCCAGCAAGTGCAGCAGCGGCTTCGGCAGTTTCCGGGTCTTAGTGATATCCGTGACAATCTCGGTCAGTCCCGGATCGAGGTGACGATCCAGCCGCGGCGCGAGGTTTTGCAGCGCTACGGGCTGACCGAGGCCGATTTTAACGCTCAGTTGACCCATTACCTGGGCGACTATGAGGCGGCCAAAATGCGCACCAGTTCGGACGCGGATGATCTGGAGATCCGGGTCGAGACCTACTGGCCCTCGAAACAGGGTCGACTGGGTGGGCCAGAAACCTGGGAAGAATGGAAAAGCATCCAGATCCGTGTGCCGGATGGGCGTTGGGTCCCGGTTTCACTACTGGCCGAGCAGCGCACCGATCGCATCCCTCTGACCATCTCCCACAAAGACGGTCAGCGCACCGCTACGGTCATGGGCAAAAGCTTTTCGTACACCTTCAACCAGTTGCACGACTTGATCGATCCTGAACTCAGGGCGATGCAGGAAGACTGGCCACCAGGCTACAGCTATAAATTCGCGGGCGAGTTCGAGCTGGCAGGCGAAACCTATGGCGGCGCGCAGCAAGCCTTTATCCTGGCGATGCTTGGCGTGGCGTCAGTGCTGATCCTGCAATTCCGATCCTTCCTGCAGCCGGCGATTATCCTTGTCACCGTGGTTTGCGGACTGTCCGGCGTGGGTTTCGGGTTCTTCCTGTTTGCGATTGAACTCAGCTTTCCGGCGGTCATCGGGATGATTGCTCTGGCCGGCATTGCGGTGAATGACGGCATTGTTCTTGTGGACACGATGAACCGGCACGTAGCCAAGGGAATGGATATCGCGCAGGCCGCTTGCCAGGGGGCGGCAGACCGCTTTCGCCCGATCGTGTCGACAACACTGACAACCATGGTCGGATTGGCACCCTTGGCACTGGCAGACGAAGCGTGGAGGCCACTGTGCCTTGCCATCATATTTGGTCAGTTCGCAGCAACGATTGCTGCGCTGACATTGGTGCCCGCGCTGTTTCGCGTTATGGCTGGTCGACAGGACTCAGAAACCGAGGCCGTGCCTGCGGAGTAAACTGGAAAGGCGGTTAAATCATCTGGTGTCACAGAACTGTCGCGATGCTGAACAAAATTTTACCGCATAGCCCCCGGTTTTTTTGCGCGCACTTTGGGTTGCAACACATATAACATGTCAGAATGAAACACTTGCACGATTGAGTACCAATGCCCCAGATCAACGACCAACTGCTTCAGCAAATCCGTGACCGGTTTGCCCAGATCGACCATTGCCCGCAGCAGGGGCCGCGCATCTTTTTTGAAAATGCCGGCGGCGCGCTAACGCTGAACTCGGTGGTGGAAACATCGCAGGACTATGCGGCCATTCCTGACAATCAGGGGCGTGACAATCCCGGCAGCCACGAACTGGTGCGCGTGATCACTCAGGCCAAAGAGGATATGGCGGTATTCATGAATGCGCCGGGTGGCCAGTTCTTCGTTGGCGAAAGCGGAACTGAGCTCCTGTTCCGCCTGATCATGAACGCGTGTCTGGGTACTGGCACCGGTCAGGTTCTTGGCACGACGCTGGAACACCCCGCCACCCGCAGTGCTTGTGACCGCTGGGCACGTGTCGCGGGCCAAAGCCATGTTCTTGTCGAGCATGATGACGCCACCGGCACCGTGTCTGCCGAAGCCTATGCCGCAAATGTCACGCCCGACACCAAAGTGGCAACTATCGTTCACACCTCGCCTGTCACCGGTATGGGGGTCGACGTGGCGGCCGTGGCGGCTACTATCCGGGCGGTTGCGCCGGATTGCTACATCATCGTCGATGGTATCCAGCACGCCGCGCACGGCCGGATCGACCTGACGGCCTATGACGTGGACGGCTATGTGATCTCGCCCTACAAGGTGTTTTCGCGCCATGGCTATGGGGTTGCCTGGATCTCGGACCGGCTGACCACTCTGCCCCATAACAGCCTGATCGACGGCCCAGCCGACAACTGGGAGATGGGCACGCGCGACACCGGTTCCTACGCCACCATGTCCGATGTGGTCGGCTATTTCGAATGGCTGGGGTCGCAGGTCACCGACTCTGACGATAGGCGCAAAAAGTTTGTAGCCGCAGGCGAGGCGATCCATGCGCAGGAAAAGGCGCTGACCGATGCGATGATTCACGGTACCGGGAACCTGCCCGGACTGGCCGAGATGGAGAAGGTGACTATTCTCGGCGGCGTCGACAACCCGGCGCGCGAGGGTCTGGTTTCGTTGGTTGTGGACGGCGTCCCTTCGGTAGACGTTGTGCGGTTACTCAACGAACAAAGTATCCGCACCCATTTACGTAAGGCGGATCACTATTCCGGTAACATTCTGTCGCCACTTGGGCTGGACAGTTGTGTCCGCGTCTCGATGTGCCATTACAACAGCGTCGCCGAGGTGGCGCAGTTTCTTGGTGCCATGAAGACGATTGCCGCCTGACGCAGAC
Organism: Ruegeria sp. CE8; assembly: GCF_056537465.1. NCBI lineage: Bacteria > Pseudomonadati > Pseudomonadota > Alphaproteobacteria > Rhodobacterales > Roseobacteraceae > Ruegeria > Ruegeria sp. CE8. The sequence continues at coordinate 226,447 of NZ_JBQFRP010000007.1, read as the reverse complement.
GCTTGGTACACCCCGACCCTCGGGCAGTTGCCGATTTCGTTGGTGCGTTGAAATTCGGCGAAATGATAAGTGGATGGACGGCGTCACAGTTTGAGTGGGCTGGGGACAACGATACTGGTTAACTTAAGCCAACTGGGTAAATGAGTTGCCCCCAGCAACAGTCAGTCCATTCCACGCATCGAAGTGGCATGAGCTGATCATTGATGTCAAAGACACTCAGCCAGTGATTTGGCCATGTTCCGAATGACTTCCGGGTACAGACCGCTGCCGGGCTCCAGTTCAGCGCCCAGTGGATCGATCACGTTTGTTTTTGCTTCGGTTCCATCCATGACGGTTTCGACCAGACCCGGATTGAATTGCGGTTCCGCCAGAACGCAATCGATACCTTCATCGCGAATGCGACCTTGAATCTCGGCAATTCTGGCCGGGCTTGGATCGGAGGCGTCACTGAGAGAGATCGCGCCCGAGGCTGGGAAGTCAAAGGCGTTCTCGAAATACTGATAAGCGTCGTGGAACACGATAAAGCTGCTGTCGCGGACCGGCTCCAGCATTTCGTTCACCTCTGCGGAAAGCGCTGCCATTTCTTCACGTGCGGCGGCAGCGTTTGCGAAGTAGGTGCCTGCGTTGTCCGGGTCCGCAGCGGAAAGCTGTGCGGCAATCACGTTCAGCCATGTGTTGGCATTTTCCGGCGAGAGCCAGGCGTGCGGATCATGGTCGCCATGTGCATGGTCATCATGCCCGGCATGTTCTTCGTGATCGTGGTCTTCACCTTCAGCGTGGTCGTCGTGGCCGTGCTCGTCCTCATGATCATGGTCATCACCTTCGGCATGCTCGTCGCTGTGGTCATGATCGTCTTGATCTTGGTCTTCTGCGTGATCCTCATGACCATGTTCGTCATCATGGTCGTGGTCGTCGTGATCCTTGTCTTCGGCATGCTTCTCGCGGCCATGACTGTCCTCATCGCCATGGTCATGCGCCTCAAACAGGGCGCTTGTGCGGAAATCGAGAAGCACAGTGCCGTCCGCTTCCAGTAGGGACGTGACTGTGGCACCGTCGGCCAGAGTTTCAATCGCGCCTTCCATCCATGGCGTCAGATCCTCGCCGATCCAGAACACCAGATTTGCTTCCTGCAGGGCCGACGCTTCGGAAGGGCGCAGGTTGTATTCATGAGGCGACCCGCCGGGCTGTACGATCAGATCCGGTGTTCCTACACCTTCCATGACGCGTGCTACCAATGAGTGTACTGGTGCAATGTCTACCGCGACATTCGGGACATCGGCCATTGCTGTGCCGCCCATTAACGCAGCAGTGATCGAAATAGGAAGAAGCTTTCTGGACATCAGACCCTCTGTGTGATTTTATAACGTTGCGAGCGGCATATATGATATGGAATAACATGACAAGTGAGACAATACCCGCATCTGCCGAAGACACGGCGCTGCTTGGGTTCCAAGAACATGACCACGAGAACTGCGTCGATAGTTCTCTGGCGATTGCCGAGTCGCGGTGCAAAGACGAAGGTCTGCGCCTGACGCCGGTTCGGCGTAAGGTGCTTGAAATGCTGTTGCAGGAACATCGGGCGCTTGGCGCTTATGCAATCCTTGACCGGTTGCGCGAGGCGGGTTTCGGGTCGCAGCCACCTGTAGCTTATCGGGCACTCGACTTTCTTGTCGACAATGGCTTCGTACACAAGATTGAGCGTTTGAATGCATTTGTCGCTTGCGCGCATCCCGGTGCCGCACATTCGCCTGCCTTTATGATCTGTAGAAAATGCGACGCCGTAGCCGAAGCGCAGTCCGCACCTGCCAAGGGTGCGTTGGGTGCCGCCGCGCGCGCCGTGGGTTTCGAGATTGAGCGGACAGTTGTAGAAGCCGAAGGTGTCTGCCCAGACTGCACCAAAAAGGCGTAGAAATGAACCTTATTACCGTAGAAGACCTTAGCATAAGTTATGGGGCCAATACAGTTCTGCGTAACGTTGACATGGCTGTTGAGCCGGGCGAGATCGTCACGATTGTCGGCCCCAATGGCTCGGGCAAGACAAGCCTTCTGCGGGCGATCATCGGTGCGGCGGCACCGTCTGCCGGGCAAGTCAAACTCAAGCCTGGTCTGAGAATTGGATACGTCCCGCAAAAGCTGCACATTGATCCGACCCTGCCCATCACGGTTGAACGCTTCATGCGCCTGACAAATCGCGTTTCGCGCAAGGACTGTGCAGTTGCGCTGAAAACCGCAGGCGTTCCCGACCTTATGAAACGTCAGATGTCGCAGCTCTCCGGCGGTCAGTTCCAGCGGGTGTTGCTGGCGCGGGCGTTGATCAACCGGCCTGAAATCCTGCTTTTGGATGAGGCGACCCAGGGCCTCGACCAACCCGGTTCGGCCGCGTTTTATCGCCAGATCGAAGGCGTGCGCCGCGAAACCGGCTGTGCGATCATCATGATCAGCCATGAGCTTCACGTGGTTATGAGCGCTTCGGACCGGGTGATTTGTCTGAACGGCCACGTCTGTTGTGAGGGCTCACCGGCCGTCGTGGCCTCGGCCCCAGAGTACCGCGCGCTGTTCGGGACTGGAACAGGCGGCGCGCTCGCCCTTTATCGCCATGATCACGATCACGACCACACTTGCGATACGAACTCTCAGGAAGCCGCAGAATAATGCTTGATGATTTTATGACCCGTGCCACGCTCGCGGGTGTTGGCGTGGCCTTTGCCGCAGCGCCGCTTGGATGTTTTGTCGTGTGGCGGCGGATGGCTTACTTTGGAGATGCAACAGCGCACGCTGCGATATTGGGTGTTGCGCTTTCTCTGACTTTTCAGATCTCGGTCTTCACCGGTGCGCTGGCCGTTGCTCTTCTGATGGCTCTAACTGTCACTTTGTTGGCGGGCCGTGGGTATGCGATGGACACGTTGCTGGGAGTAATGGCGCATTCAGCTTTGGCCTTTGGTCTTGTGGCGGTGTCGTTTCTGTCCGGCGTTCGTATTGATTTGATGGCCTACTTGTTTGGCGACATTTTGGCCGTCTCCCGCTCAGATCTGATCGTAATCTGGGGAGGTGCCGCGTTGGTGGTCGCCCTGATCACTTGGCGTTGGTCCCAGCTTTTGACTGCGACGCTGAACGAGGAGTTGGCCTATGCCAGCGGCTTTGATCCCAAGCGCGAGCAGTTGGTCTTGACCTTGTCGCTCGCGGTCACTGTGGCTGTTGCTATCAAAGTTGTCGGCGTGTTGCTGATCGCGGCGATGTTGATCATCCCGGCAGCGGCTGCGCGCAGCCTGGCGCGGTCACCGGAAACGATGGCGCTGATCGCCGCTGCAATCGGCGCGACCTCTGCTGTGGCCGGGCTGCGGGCGGCTTATGTCTTTGACACGCCGGCTGGCCCGTCCATCGTTTGCGTGGCGGCTATCTTGTTTGCGTGTTTCAGCCTGCTTGGCTGGCAGCGCCAGTACAGGGTCTGAAACCCGGTCGAAGAGGGTAAAACGGAAGGCGTAAGGGGTGCGCCTTCCGCGTTTTTCAAACTTCGACTTCGACTTTGCCGATTGGGTTGGAGCAACAGGCAAGGATAAAGCCGGCCTCGATGTCATCCTCTGAAATCCCGCCATTGTGGACCATGTGAACCTCGCCCGCAGTTTTTCTGACCTTGCAAGTACCGCAGACGCCGAAGGTGCAACCTGACGGAATGTTGAGGCCAACAGAACGTGCCGCTGCCAGCACGGTGTCGGTTTCGGCTACCTTGGCGGTGACACCCGAGCTTGCAAAGTGAATTTCTGCGCTAGCCTCTTCATCGGGGATGACGTCATCCAGATCGGGCAGATCAGCCTCAGTCTCAATGGGCGCACCGAAGCTTTCCTGATGGTAGTGCTCCAAGTCAAAACCAAGGCCCGTCAGCGCATCCCGCACGGCTTGCATGAAGGGTTCCGGACCGCAACAATAGACCTCGCGATCCAGATAGTCCGGGGCCATAAGTCCGAGCATCAGCTGATTGAATTGGCCCTGATAGCCTGTCCAGGGCCGGTAGGGATCGGCCTCTTCCACTACGAACTTCAAATCCAGGCCGTGCGTTCGGCTGGCCATCTGCTCAAGTCGCTGGCGAAAAATGATCTCGGATGGACGTTTGGCGCAGTTGATGAAAACGATGTCCAGATTGCGGCCTTCGTCCCACATGCAGGTTGTCATGGACATCATTGGGGTGATGCCAGAGCCTGCTGAAATGAAGAGGTATTTTCGCGCGCTACTCTCGCCGTTGGTGAACAAGCCTGCAGGACCCAGCGCCTTTACCCTCATGCCAGGTTGAAGGTTATCCAACATCCAGCGTGTGCCGATACTGTCAGGCTGCGCTTTCGCGGTGATCGTGATGGATCTGGGACGAGAGGGTGAGGAGGATATCGTATAGGTACGATGAACGACACCGCCAGGTTGACCCGGGGCAGGGATTTCCAACGTTAGAAACTGCCCGGGCTGGTAAGCGAACATCGCACCGGAGGGTGCTCGAAACGTAAAGCTGGCGGTATTTGGCATCTCTGGCACGACCGAGACGCATTCCAGTGTTTCACTGTCTTGCCAGATCAATGGTGTTGAGGGGCTAAGGTCTTTCATTGCCGTTACTCCGCAGCCATGGCGTCCGGTGCCAGTCGGGCAGCCAGAGTGTTGCAATACCAATCGACGAATTGCAGAACTCCGGATTCCTGCGAAGGCGAATAGGGGCCGGGCACATAGGCCGGGCTGTTGATGCCTTGCTGATTATCCTCGACCACCTGACGGTCTTCGTCATTGGTGGCGGTCCAGACTTCGGTCAGGCGTTTCAGGTCATAATCGACCCCTTCGACGGCGTCCTTGTGGATCAGCCATTTCGTGGTGACCTCAGTTTCCGTGGGACTGATCGGAGTGACCCGGAAAACGATAGAGTGGTCGGCCAAAAAGTGGTTCCATGTGGTCGGATAGTGGAACTTCAAGAGCGAACCAGCATCTGGGAACGGCGAACGACCCAACCAGCGGCGCACGGCCGATTTTCCATCCATCGTATAGCTTTGCGCGCCTTCTTTCAGCGGCATCCGCGCCAAGCGGTATTGCCCGTCACCATGCAGGTAGAACTGAGAGGGCATGCCTGCAGCTTCGCAGCGGTCAAAATGCGCTTGCATATGGGTTGGGGTTTCGCCGCCTTCTATTCCGGTCACGGCCGGATCATCAGGGAACGTTCGACATAGCGCCGGGTGGTTGCCACCACAGTGGTAACATTCGCGGTTGTTTTCCCAAACGAGCTTCCAATTACCTTTTTCAATGATGGAACTCTCAAAGGCAACTTTCGCATTGGCCAAGTCATGCGGTTCCAGATAGGGACGCGCAAGTTCTGCAAATGTATCGAAATCTGGCGCTTCATCGGCCAGACAGATGTAAACGAGGCCGGCCAGTTCGCGGCAGTGAACCGTCTTCAATCCGTGTTGCTTTGGGTCAAAGTCCGGCCCCATGTCGCGGGCCCATAGCAAGGATCCGTCAAGTTCATATGTCCACTGGTGGTAAGGGCAAACCAGCTTGGGCGCATGTCCCTTTGCGGCCTTGCAGATGACCGATCCGCGATGGCGGCAGGTGTTGTGAAAAGCCCGTATCTGGTTGTCCGCGCCACGCACTATGATGACGCGGTAAGCTCCGACATTATGGGTGACATAGCTGCCAGGCTTTTCCAGTTCGCAGGCGGGAATGGCAAACAGCCAATCACGGTAGTGAATGGATTCGAGGTCAGCCTGGAAAACCTCGGGATCGGTGTAAAACGCCTGTTCCAGCGCATAACCAGGGTTTCGACGTGCCAACAGGGTTTGAATAATGCTCACTTCTGGCTCTCCTGCCGCGCCCCGCGGCATTGCTTGGGCAGATGGCAAGGGAGAGCCGTCCGGAGCCGTGCGAGGATCACGTCCGAAACATGCGCCCCCACCGCCACCCGCGGTTTGACTTATCTGCGAGGCTGGTTTCCGGACTTGGAAGGGGCCTTCGCCCGGTATCGGCACCTTCCCGGGATCCTCGTCCCAGTGGTTGATTGCCGTACCTGACCTTCTTTACCGTTGCGGGGGCAGTGCCGGAATCTCACCGGCTTCCCAATTCTCCGCTGCCTGAGAATCAAACAGCGGCACCTCACAGGCACAGGATATTTCCGACCCGTTTTTGCGCTGAAATACTTGCGACAATTCCGCTTCCAAAACAGACATTTCGAAACTTGGTTTTCAGGCTTTCGATATGTCGCGATCGGACCACTTTTCGTCAGCGGCAGCTTTCGACAACCAATTCCGAAACAGTTGGACGGATGGTGTTGGAAGCTTGTCCTTGGCCGTGAAATAATAAGCCCATGGGCTGGTCAGATCGATTTTGAAGGGTTCGATCAACACTCCGCGTTCCACATAAGAACGGGTAAGAGATTTTGGCAAAACGACACAGCCCAGGGACCGCACCGCCAATTCCATTGCCAGATTGGAGGCGTTTGTTCGCTGGCCCTCGTTCAGGTTCAGGTCGGTCAGGTCGAAGTATTTGCCTACAAGTTCCCAATAGGCTGGCCGACCAAGAATATGGATCAGGCGGGCATGCCGTAGCTGTTCCGGATCGCGCAGCGGCTTTCCATTCACTGTAAAACCCGGCGCGCAGACGACCGTCAATTTTTCCTCCCACAGCCGTTTCATATCTGCGGTCGCTTCGTCGACATGATGGATCGTGATCGAGACATCGGAAACGCTGTTTTCGACGTCGGTCCAGACTGTCCCGTGCACAGTCAGATCAATATCGGGGTGAGCCGCGTTGAATTCGCGGATCACGTCTGGCAGCCAACTTTCCGCAAGGCTGAACGGGCAAGAAACGACCACTTTTCGCGTGTGCGGGCGTTGGCTGACGGATCGGGTTGCGACGTCGATTTCTTGCAGAGCGTGTCGCACAGACGGCAAATAGGCTTCTCCGACGTCTGTAAGTGACAGAGAGCGGGGGTGGCGTACAAACAACGGGCGTTGGATGAACTCCTCGAGCGAACGCACATGGTTGCTGACCGCGGATTGTGTGCAGTTCAGCTCTTCGGCGGCACTGGTGAAACTCAGGTGTCGCGCAGAAGCCTCGAATGACCGTAGGAACGTAAGGTGGGGCAGGTTCATCATTATCGGGTTTCTCCCAGCGGCTAATGACCTGCATAGGAAAGGCTGCGGTGAGGCATCTTGTCCAATCGCGACACCTCGCAGGTTTCAAATGCGACAGGTTGCGGCGGCTAAGCTGCAAAAATTCCCGACCCAATGCCCCGGGAATTTTTTCGCCCAGGCGTGAGAAATCCTCATGCTCTCTTTTCGACATGAATGCGTCGCTAAGTGGCAAAACAGGGCTTCTGCGGTTGGTACGTTTAGAAAGTGCAGAACCGCACAGCTGGGCGCATTTCAGCTACATCCAGAATCGGAAACGGGGGCAGACAAAACATGGCACGAGAAAGACGCGGAGGCGGACGGCGCGGTAAATCTGGCCGCAGCGCAGCGGGTGTCGATCAGTTGCCGTGGCAACAGATCCGCAATGAGTACCCGCCGTTCGAGTTGCTGAATCCTGACCAGATGGACCAGTTGCACGCGACTTCAATGCGGATCCTGTCCGAGGCGGGTATCCGCGTCATGGGCGACAACGTTATGGATATTTTCGAGCGCGCCGGAGCTATCGTTGACCGGGACACAAAGACAATCCGCATGGATGAGAGCATTGTTACGGAAGCTCTCAAAACAGTTCCTCGCGAATTCACTCTGACCTCGCGCAATCGCGCCAAGCAGATCACGCTGGGCGGCAATCATGTGAATTTTGGGCTGGTGGCGGGGCCTCCGAACGTTCACGACTGTATCAACGGGCGACGACAGGGTAACTACGAAGATTACTGTAATTTCATTCGGCTAGCCCATCATTTCAATGCGATACACCTGATCGGAAACCAGGTGATGGCACCCATCGAGATGCCTGCTAACAACCGCCACTTGGATACCTATAACGCCAATCTGACGTTTAGCGACCTGAGCTTTCACTGCACCGCCATCGGGCGGGGGCGGGCGATGGATGGGATCAACATGATGGCGATCTCGCGCGGGCAAAAACCCGAAGAGATGCGCGGCGATCCCGGTGTGATCACCATCATCTCGGTCAACTCGCCACGTCTCTTCGACGATGCAATGGGGGATGGATTGATTGCGATGGCGGAATACGGTCAGCCGGTAACGGTGACGCCGTTCACCCTTATGGGGGCGATGACTCCGGTTACCTTGCCAGCAGCGCTGGCGCAGCAGAATGCCGAGGCTCTGTTTGGTGTTGTGCTGACCCAACTGGTCAGCCCCGGTTCGCCGGTCATGTATGGTTCGTTCACGTCCAACGTAGACATGAAATCCGGTGCCCCGGCCTTTGGCACGCCGGAGAACGCCAAGGCCAACATCGTGGGCGGTCAACTGGCGCGGCGATATGGCATTCCATATCGGACTTCGAACGCCAATGCGTCGAATGTGGTCGACCTGCAGGCCGCATATGAGACGATGATGGCAACCTGGGGCGCAGTCCTGGGCGGCGCGAACATCGTTTACCACGCGGCGGGCTGGCTCGAAGGCGGCCTGACGGCCTCCTACGAAAAATTCATAATGGACGTCGAAATCATCCAGAACATGATGGAGTTTCTCAAGCCGATGAAGTTCGATGCCGCCGAACTGGGTTTTGATACGATCAGTTCAGTGCCTACCGGTGGCCACTTCTTTGGCACCGAACACACGATGGCCCGGTATGAGACCGCGTTTTACAAGCCTATGCTGTCAGATTGGCAGAACTACGAGAGCTGGGAGGCCGCCGGGGCAAAAGATGCACTTCAACGGGCGACAGACATCTGGCAGCAGGCATTGCGTGAATATCAGGCCCCGGAAATGGATTCGGCGATACGCGAAGAGCTGGACGCCTATATCGCTAAACGTCGTGAAGAAATTGGCAGCGGAGAACCCTAGGGGCCGACCGGGGCAGGGTAGTTGCCGTGCCCCGATCCATTTCAAAGGTTGTCGAACAGACGCCCGGGCAAGGCGTCGTGGCGGGGCAGGTTCAGGGCTTTCATCAATCCAAACATCATGGCTTGATTGGACGTGACGACCGGTTTGTCCAACGCTATCTCGATACGTTCGATCGCCTCGACCGAGCGCATGTCGGTACAGCTCAGGACAATGGCCTGAGCATCCGGGTGATCGGCCTGACAAGCCAGATCAAACACCTCGTCCGGCGTCAGTTCTCCTTGCCCATAGTTGCCAAGCTCGCGGCCAATATCGGCGCGTTTGACAGTTTCGATGCCGTTGTGAGCCATGAAATCGATTGCCTGATCGTTGATCTCACCCAGGTAAGGGGATGAGAAGCCGACCTTTGTCGCGCCCACCGCTTTAATCCCGGCAATCAACGCTCCGGCGGCGGTGAATGACACAGCGCCCGAGCCTGCTTTGATCTGTTGTGCCAGATCGGCGTCAAAAGACGGTCCATGAGTCAGGGTTGCTGAAGTGCAGCCATACAGCACCACATCTGGGCGAACACCCGAGATCATCCGCAGGTCATGGCTGATATCGGATGCCCCTAATCCGGCCATCTGGTCCGAGCCGGGAATCTCGTCCACGTCATAGCCACCCATGCGCTGGAAATGGATCGTCGTGTTCGGTGGTCGCAGCAGTTCCATATCCGGTTCGAGGTTGGTGTTGGTGAAAGGTACCAGCACTCCGATCTTCGCCGTGGTTCGGGTCTCGGTCACGTCAGAACTCCTTTCAGGATGGTCAGGCAACGATCCATTGCCGATGTCTCGCAGATCGTGGCGCGCAGACAGTCAGTCAACCCGTAACCCCCCATGCCACGCATCAGCAGGCTATTGGCGCGCAGGGCTGCATCCGCGCGTTGCGCGTTTGCGTCAGAGGCAAAGCGCAACAGCACGAAATTGGTGTGGCTTTCTGGAATAGCCAGGCCCAAGGCCCGACAGTCTTCGGCAAACCGGTCTCGGATCTCGACCGTTCGGGAAACCACGTCCTTCATGTGGGCCTGATCGCGCATCGCAGCTGCGGCGGCAGCTTGCGACGCGATGGAGATGTTGTTGGGGTTAAGCAGCTTGCGCAATTCGTTCGCTATCTCTGGAGGGAAATACCCCCAGCCCGCGCGTGCGCCTGCCAAGCCGTACGCCTTGGAAAACGTGCGCATCACCACGGTCTCGCCCCGGTCTGTCAGAGCGAAAATCTCGGCTGGGTCATTCGCGTGGTCCGAAAACTCGGCATAGGCCTGATCCACGACCAGAAGAACGTCTTCGGGCAATCCGTCCCGCAAGCGAAGGATCTCGGAATTCGGGATCAAGGTGCCGGTGGGGTTGCCGGGGTTGCAGACAAACACGATCCGGGTTTCGGGTGTCATCGCTGCGAGTATGTCGTCCACGGATACGGTCAGGTCGACCTCGCGGGCTTTGACGTAATCGGCCTGCACCTGCGCTGCGGCGGATGAGACAAAAGCGTATCCATAGTCCGTTCCCAGAACGCGGTCGCCGGGCCCGGCATAGGCCCGGATCAGGCAGCCGATCAACTCCATGGAACCCGCGCCGCATAGCACCCGTGCGGGCTCCAACTTGTGCACATCGGCGATGGCGGCGCGCAGTTCGGGCCATTCCGGATCGGGATAAAGCGGTAGTTCATCCATTGCCGACTGTCCTGCCGCGATGGCGGCAGGGCTTGCGGCAAAGGCGCTTTCGTTCTGGGCCAACGAGATTGTCCCTTCGCTACCAAGATCGGCCAGAGCATAAGCGGCCATGGCGCCTACATGGGGGACCGGGCGGATCATGTCGCACCTCCATAGATTTTCGCGCTGTCTTCGCTGATCAACCCGCGCTTGAGATCCAAGGCAACCGCCTGTGCGTCGCGTTCCGCCGGATGGCCGAATCCGCCGCCGCCGGGTGTTTCGAAAATCAGGTAATCGCCGCCCTCAACCCGCAGTTCGCCTTTGCCCGGGATGTCACTTTCGCCGTCGCGGAAACGAATGCGCCCGGGCGCACCTGGTTGACCGCCCATGCGCCCAAGCGCCGGGAATTTCAAGCGTTCGACAGAAAGGAACACGATGAAAGGCGCGCCGTTGGCTGAGGTCATCTCGATCCGTTGACCAAGACCGCCGCGATACTTGCCTGCGCCTCCAGAATCCGAGCGCAGTTCCCGCCGCCAGATGGTGACGGGCGCGACGCTCTCGGTGATCTCGACCTGACTGCCGAAAACGCCCGAAGGGTAGGCAGTGGCGGACAGCCCGTCTGCATGAGGCCGTGCACCGGTGCCGCCATTGTGTACGGGTTCGACTGCGAATTCGCGACCACCATCGCGGGCCACTTCGGGCGCGTGGCGCATGGGCAGATCAAACATGCACGATGCGCCCTCGGCCGGCACTTGATCGGGTAACGCCTGATGCAGGCAGCCCAGCACCAGATCGGGAGTTACCTGCCCCAGCGTGTGCCGCATAGCAACAGAAACAGGGCGTTGCGCGTTTAGGATGCAGCCCTTTGGCCCGTCCACGGTAAACGGTTCTAGCGAACCGGCGTTGTTAGGTATGTCGGAGCCGACGATGCAGCGTAGTGCGAAAACGGTATAGGCCGTGGCATAGTTGAGCGGCACGTTGATGCCCTTACGCGAACAGCCCGAAGTGCCGGTGAAATCCACATGCATGCCCGATTTGGTTACGGTCAGGGTTGCGTGCAGTTCCAGCTCATTCTCGTAACCATCCATCTTCAGCGCATTCTTGTAGACGCCTTCCGGAACCTCGGCGATCGCCTCAAGCGTACCGCGTCGCGAGGTCTCGATGATATAGCTGCCCAGACGGTCCAGATCGTCGATGCCGAATTCGACCATCATATCGACCAGCCGGTTCACCCCCGCCTCGCAACAGGCGATCAGCGCGTAGATGTCGCCTTCGTTTGCAATCGGCTCGCGACTGTTGGCGCGGACGATGTCCAGTAGCAGGGCATTCGGTACGCCTTCTTCGACCAGTTTGCAGGGCGGGATCAGCAAGCCTTCGTCATAGATGTCCGAGCCCTCTGGCCCCATACCGAGGCCCCCCAGATCGACCAGGTGTGATGTGCAAGAGGTAAAGCCCACGACTTTGCCATTCTTGAAGGCGGGCATCATTAATAGAAAATCGTTCAGATGCCCGGAGGCCAGCCAGGGGTCATTGGTCATGTAGATGTCGCCGGGCTTCATGTTTTGCACCGGGAAACGCTCGCGCAGATGCATCACCGCTTCGGCCATGGTGTTGATATGGCCCGGCGTGCCGGTGACGGCCTGTGCCAGCATCCGGCCGGAAACGTCGAAAATCCCGGCAGATATGTCACCGCATTCGCGCACGATAGGTGAAAACGCCGCGCGGATCAGGGTCTGGCCTTGCTCTTCGACCACGGCCAGCAGGCGGTTCCACATGACTTGAAGGCGGGCGGGGGATAGGTCGGCGGTCATCATGCGCCTCCTTTCTGGTCCTGGAGCAGGACGAGGTTTCCTATGGCGTCCACATGGGCCGAGAAGTCGGCCGAGACCAGCGTGGTGGTCTGCGGTTCTGTGATCAGCGCAGGGCCGCAGACCCGGTCACCGGGAGCTAAGCTGTCTCGCGGCACAAAACCTGCCTGCTTAGCATTGCCGTCCACGTCGCAGGTGATGGGCCGCGTTTCAGCAGGCGTGATCGTGGTTAGGGATGGCGTTACCGGCAGGTCCGGTATTTTGGAATCCGGTGTGGCCACGCGCACGGCCCAGTTCAGGATCTCGATCTGCATTCCCGGCACCGGTCGCGAGAATTGCTTGCGGTATTCCGCCTCAAAAGCAGTAATCAGGGGATCGATGTCATCGGCCGTCAGGACGCGGTCGGGCAGCGTGATTTCAATCTCGTGGCCCTGACCGTTGTAGCGCATGAAGGCGGTGCGCTGCGTCTCGGTGGGGGCATCGCCCGCACCTTGAGCGACAACATCACTGGCCTCGGCTATCATGTCCGCAAACAGGGAGTTGATTCCGTCCAGGTCCAGTGTCTTCAGCAACGAGTAGCGCGAGCGCACGATCTCGAAGCTGACTGGTGCGAACAAGAAACCAACTGCCGAGCCGACGCCCGGATTGGGCGGGATCACGATGCGGCTGACTCCGGCGGATCGCGCCACGCGACTGGCGTGAAGCGGGCCGTTGCCGCCAAAGGCAATCATGGTGCGTGGACCAAGGTCTTTACCCGACTCTACTGCGTGCATCCGGCCTGCGCTGGCCATGCTCTCGTCGACGATCCGGCTGACCCCATCGGCTGATCCCGTCGCGTCGGTCTCCAGCCGAGACCCAATCACCCGGCTCAGTGCTTCTTTGGAAGCTTGGGGATCGATCTTGATGTAGCCCTCGGCAAATGTGTCCGGCACGATATAGCCTAAAGCGATGTCGCTATCGGTTACCGTCGGTTCGGTGCCACCCCGACCAAAGGCCACCGGGCCGGGCTCCGATCCGGCCGATTTCGGCCCCACAGTCAGCCGCCCCAGCCGGTCAACACCGGCGATAGAGCCGCCGCCAGCACCAATCTCAATCATCTCGATCACCGGGATACGCACGGGCATACCCGAGCCCTTGATGAACCGCGCTGCCCGCGCGATTTCGAACTGGCGCGAGGTTTGAGGCCGGGCATTGTCGATCAGGCAGAGCTTGGCGGTCGTGCCACCAACGTCAAAAGACAGAACCTCGTTGATCCCTGCACGCGCCGCGATGCGCGCGGCAAGGATAGCTCCGCCCGCAGGCCCGCTTTCAACAAGACGGATAGGAAAGCGTGCGGCTGTCTGAACGGTGCACATCCCGCCGCCTGCAGTCATCATCAGGATTGGGCAGGCCACGCCCTCAGATTCAAACTGAGCCACAAACCGCGCCAGATAGCTTTCCATCAATGGCTGGATGTATGCGTTGGCGACCGTGGTGCAAAGCCGGTCGAACTCACGAGCCTCGGGGCTGACTTCGGACGAGATAGACACCGTGAGATCGGGTCGTTTTTCCGAAATCATGTCACGCAATCTGCGTTCATGCGACGGGTTGGCATAGGCGTGCATAAGGCAGATTGCGACGGCCTCGGCACCGCTTGCATCAAGGTCGTCCAGCAGTGCGTCGACGGCACTGTCTTCCAAGTCAATCAACACGTTACCGTCGGCCGACATTCGTTCCCGGATTGTTAGCGCCCGTTCGCGTGGCACGAGCAAGTCGGGTTTTTCCAGGTTGATATCGTACTGCGAATAGCGCCGCTCGTAGGCAATCTCCAGAATATCCCTGAACCCCTCGGTGGTGACCGTCGCCACAACCGCACCGCGCCGTTCTATCAGCGCGTTGGTCGCCAGTGTTGTTCCATGGATGAAACCGGTCACCTCGCTTAGCGCGCGGCCCGATTGTTCAACGACGCGCTTTGCGCCTTCCATCGCGCCATCGGCCGGATTCTGGTGAGTTGTCAGTGTCTTGGTCGAAGCCAATATAGTCTCGTCGCCCGAGACGAGTACCGTATCGGTAAAGGTGCCGCCAATGTCGATGGCCAGGCGCAACGATTGAGATGTCATGAAGTATTCCGAATTGTCCGTTGTCTAGGCAGAAGGCAAAGGGCGCACAGCCCCCGCGATCACCCGCTGACGACGAGGTCACAACCGGTTGCGCGGCGGTCCAGGCGATTTGGAGCACAGATCATTGTCATAGGCGTATTTTTGCTGCGACCGGAACATGCCGCAAGTTGGTTTGCGACCAAATTGCCTGGAAGCGACAGAATTCAGGGTTTTGCCGCTTTGGCAGGATTGGACTCGGCCAGAACGCCGTCCATGATCAAGGCCTTCAGGCTGGTGCGGATTTCACTTTCGGGAAACTTGCCAATGCTCCAGTGCCTGAGGGACCAGACGTTGCACAGGAAATACAGATAGTTCGCCATCAATTCCGTATTCATGGGGCGGAACACCTTCTGCTCGACCCCTTTATCCAGAATGCCTTTCCAGCGTCCCATAAAGTCGCGCTCCATATCGAATACGCGCGCGCGGTTCTCGGCAGACATGGAGCGTGTTTCCGAATAGACCAGATTGATGTAACGACGGTTCTCACCGATGTAGTCGATGTACCGGTCTACCGCCTTTTCAAGGTTCTGATCCGCGGGCCCGGTGAACAGCTCTCCGGTATCAAAGAAATCGATGATGTCCTGCATGCACATGGTGGTGATCAGATGCAGGATATCGTCCTTGTCCTTGATGTACTTGTACATGAGCGGAACCGACAATCCGGATTCCTTGGCAATCTCGCGCATCGAGGCATTTCCGAACCCGTGTTTGGCGATCACCTTGCAGGCACCTTCGAAGATTTGCCGCCGCCGCTCCTCGGCTGTGTCGGACAGGGCGCGGGCGGGTTTTTCAACTTGCGTAGTTTTCGGTGTCTCCGCCAGATCGGTGTCAACCGAGAACGTACAGGTCACTTCCATCAGAGTGGCGGACTCGCCCGGTTTGTGACCGGCCTGAACAATCGAGACACGGTAAGACGTCAGTGGCGAATCCTCTGGCGACATACGCACGGCCTGGGCTTCGATCTGTCCCTGTCCAGGCGTTGCAAGATTCGTGGCCGAGGTGTTGATCAAAGTCGGATGCAATGTGTCGCCCAGGCGCTTAAGCTCTTCCCGCGCCGCATCAATCGCCAGTGCAAGGCATACGCCGTCCAGCTGTGATTTCTTAATGAATTCATCGACTTGCGCTGCGGAATACAAAAACACCCGGCCTGCCTCCTTAGGATCTTGCCCCGAGGCAACATGTTGAAATCCTTATGTCTTGTCCAGTTGGAAATCGTCGCAGTGCCCCGGCGACGCAGGGAAAGCCATTTCGGGGCTTGACGAATTTGCCGGCCTCGTGAGAATGTTAGTGAACGTTCAATAACACACCGGAGGACGCCTGCATGAAGTTCAAGATTCTCGCCATTCCATTCGCGCGCCAGCATGGCGAGGACACACAGCTTGCCGGGCGTGATCCAGCGCGGTTCAACAAGATGATGCTCACCCTGCGTGATCAGATGGTTCTGGCCGAAGAGCTTGGGTATGACGGGTTCTGCCTGACCGAACACCACATGCAGGTCGAAGGTGTGGAATGCACCACAAACCCGCTGTTCTGGAACATGTACATCGCACAGCACACCAAGAACTTCACGGTGGGTCAGCTGGGCATGAATCTGACCGCGATGAACCCGATCAAGACGGCGGAAGACATTGCGATGCTGGACCATATGACCGGCGGCCGTGTCTTTGCTGGTTTCTCGCGTGGGAACACACCGCGCTGGACGGCCACTATGGGTCAGCATCTGGACATTACGTCAGCTGAATCCGATAAGTCCGAAGCCGACCAACGCAATCGCCGCGCGCTGTATGAAAACTGGCGCCTGATCAAATCGCTGTGGACCGATGACCTGACCGAGCATCAGGGCGAATTCTGGAACTTTCCGTCGAATGTCGAGTGGGAGTTCAACCCGACCAAGCTGTGGGGCGGTGATACCCCGGTCGATGAAAACAAGACCCTGCGCAAATCGGGAATCGTCCCTCGTCCGCTGCAGAAACCGCACCCCAAAGTGTATGCGCCGTTCTCGTATTCGATGGAAACCGCCAAGTTCTGGTCTTCGGAAGGCGCCAAGATGGTGTCCTTCGTGACCGCCGACAAAGAAGAGTTCATGCCGGTGATCCTGGAAAACTGCCTGCAGGCAGCGCATGAAAACGGTCTGACGCAAACCGCCAACAATGATGTTCTGGCACTCGGGGCGCATCTGATGATGGGCAAGACCCCCGCCAAGACCCAGCAGTATCGCGAGATGTTCGACAACCTGTGGTTCTCGGCCTATGACGCACCGCCCTATCACGTGCCGCTGGGTCGCGTCTGGGATGGCTCGCGCCAGCAGGTTCTGGATCAGGTCGGCGAACTGGCTGAACGGTATCAGATCGACGAATTCTTCGTGTGGCACCACGTGAACTATTTCGGCGACGAGATCGAGCAGGAAGCCCTGATCGAATTTGCCGAAGGCGTCATCAAACCTCTGAACGGATAAGGGAAAGAACATGTTCGACCTGCACGAGGTTTATCGGCTGTCGCCTATCGAAGATGTGATTGCGGACTGCGCGAAGGGCCGGATGGTTATTCTTGTCGATGACGAGAGCCGCGAGAACGAAGGCGATCTGGTGATCCCTGCCGCCTGCGCCGACGCGGCCGCCGTGAACTTCATGGCGCGCTTTGGCCGGGGTCTGATCTGCATGGCGATCCCGCCGGAAAAGGCTGAACAGTTCAGCTTGGGACCGATGGCAGCATTGAACACCGACCCGCATCACACGGCGTTCACCATTTCGGTGGACGCAAAGGAAGGCACCACCACTGGCATCTCCGCCAGCGACCGGGCGCGGACCATCGCGCTTTTGGCGTCAGTCACCGGATCACCGGCTGATCTGGTTTCGCCCGGTCACCTTTTCCCTCTCGTGGCAAAGCCGGACGGCGTTTTGGAACGGGAAGGCCACACCGAGGCCGCCGTCGATCTGGCCCGGTTGTCGGGGCAAGGAGATGCCGGAGTGATCTGCGAGATCATGAAGGATGACGGTGAAATGGCGCGCCTGCCGGACTTGCTGGAATTTGGGGCCAGCCACGGCCTCAAGGTCGGTACGATCGAAGACCTCAAACGGTACCGTCAGGCACTGCTCGCCGCCAAGGCCGCCTGACAGCCGACACCCCCAGACACTCACGACCGAGGACATTCCATGACCGCATTTGCCGACATCGAAGCTCTGATGCAGGCCTATATCGAAAACCTGCATGACGGCGACATCACCAAAGTAGACCAGATGTTCCTGCCGGAATGTGACCTGACCTGCGCCAATGAAGATGGCAGCTATATCCACATGACGCTGGACAAGTACAAAGACGTCATCGGCGGCCGCGAAAGCCCCAAGTCCAAAGGCTATCCCGTCTACGGTCACACGATCTCGATTGATCAGTCAGGCCCGAACACGGCCATGGTCAAGATCAATTGCGCCGTTCAGCCGCGTTTTTTTATCGACTATCTGTCGCTGGTCCGCACCGGCGAGGGCTGGAAGATCGCCGCCAAGGTCTACTACGTCCAGCGCACCCAAGACTGATCCCCTATCTGATCGAGCCAGAATTTTCACCCATGACGGCCCCTTATTTCCAACTATCGGCGCGTGCCATGGTGCAGGCCTATGCCCGGCTGGAGCTTTCCCCGGTCGAGGTAACGCAGGCCGCGCTGAACCGGATTGCTGAAGTCAATCCGCAGATCAACGCGATCTATCATCTGGATGCCGAACGCGCGCTGGACGCTGCGCGCGCCTCAGAGCAGCGCTGGCATGATAATGAGGCGCTGGGGCCGCTCGATGGTGTGCCGACGACGGTCAAGGATGCCTTGGATTGCATAGGCATGCCAGCCTATCGCGGTTCCGCTGCAGGAGCGGTCGCGGTCAGCACCACCGACCATCCCACGATCGCTCGCATGCGTGAGGCCGGTGCCGTCATCCTCGGAAAAAACACCATGTGCGACTACGGTATTCTGGCCGGTGGCGTCAGCTCCATACATGGGGTCACGCGCAACCCTTGGGATTTGTCACGTACGACCGGCGCGTCGTCCTCGGGCGCTTCGGCCAGTGTCGCCGCCGGGATCGAGCCTTTGTCGATAGGCACCGATATCGTGGGCTCGATCCGCCTGCCAGCTTCGTATTGCGGGCTGGCCGGGTTGAAACCCAGTCAGGGCCGGGTTCCCTATTACGTGTGCAACAGCCCGGCCATAACGGCGGGCCCGCTGGCGCGAAATTTCGGTGATGTCGCGCTGCATATGAACGTTTTGACCGGCGAGGATTCTCGGGATTTCACTGCCCTGGCACGAGATGGGTTGAATTACGTATCGCGTCTGACTCGTGGCGACCGAAAAAACTTGTCTGTTCTTGTTGTTCCAGAGCTCGGGTTGGGCGAACCGGTGGCCGAAGATGTACGTACCGCGCTCGAACGGACGGCGCTGGTTTTGCGGGATATGGGCGTTCATACCTCCTATCTCGATAAGCCGCCGTTCAGCCGAACGGATTGGGAACCCGCCGAGGCGTTCTACAAGATCCGAACCCTATCCGAACTGATGCGCCAGCCCGAGGCGGAACAGGCAAAAACGCCCTTTATCCGCGACTGGACCAACGATGCCCGCACATTGTCGGCGGTTGAGCATCAGCGGAACTTCGACCACACGCAGGCCCTGCGCGAACGGGCCCTGGCGTTAATTGACGGCCATGACTTTGTCCTGTTGCCATCGACACCGGACACAGCCTTTGCGGCCGAACTGCCGGGATCTAACCCCGACAGACCGTTCGAAAGCTGGGCCAACACCTTCCTGTTCAACCTGACAGAACAACCCGCATCCAGCATCCCTGTGGGCTTGGACCGCAACGGGCTGCCCATCGGCATTCAACTGGTTGGAAACCGTTTCGACGACCTGGGTGTTTTACAGATGTCGTGGCGGATTGAACAGGAAATCGGAGAGATGACACCAGCGCCTCTGTAACCCACGCAGATGCTGGCAAAAAATTTGGGAGGCAAAATGAGCACTGAAAAGGCAACAATCCCCGGCCAGATCATGACGATGCCGCTGACGGTGATCAGTATCTTCCGTCATGGCATGCGCGCGCATCCCGAAGCGCAGATCGTCTGGCGTAACTCGGACCTGACGATTGACCGCTACAGCTTTGCCGATATGGGGCGGCGGACCCAGAAGTTGGCACATGCGCTGACCGAACTGGGCGTGGGCCCGGGTGACCGTGTGGCGACTCTGGCCTGGAACAACAACCGGCATCTTGAGCTGTATTATGCGCTCGCCTGTATTGGCGCGATCTGCCACACGATCAACCCGCGTCTGCACCCCGAACAGATCGCCTTCATCATCAACGACGCCGAAGACACGCACATGTTCTTCGACACAACCTTTGCACCGTTGATCGATGCGGTGTCTGGTCGTTGCCCGACGGTTCAGGGCTGGTACAGCCTGACTGGTCCGGATCAGGTTCCGCAGATGAAGACCCCGGTTAGCGACTATGAGAGTCTGATTGCGGGCAAGCCCGAAACTTACGACTGGCCCGAGTTGGACGAAAACGCTGCTATGGCGCTGTGTTATACGTCTGGCACCACAGGCAACCCCAAGGGCGTGCTTTATTCCCACCGGGGTACAGTGTTGCACGCAATGGGCGTTTCGGGCGGCGAATGGCTGGCTCTGACCGCACGCGAGGCGGTTCTACCTGTAGTACCTATGTTCCACGCCTGCGCCTGGGGTTTGCCATATGCCTGCATCATGAACGGAACCAAGCTGGTTCTGCCGGGACCGGGAATGGACCCAGCGCCATTGCAGGAACTGATGGACGGCGAAGAGGTCACCATGATCTCGGGAGTCCCGACAGTCTGGCTGGGACTGTACGAATACCTCGACCAGCGTGGTGAGCGGTTGAAGACCGTAAAGCGCGCAATGATGGGTGGTTCGGCTGCACCTCTGTCGCTGATCGAGAAGATCGAGAAAGGCCACGAGACCGAGGTGGTTCACGGTTGGGGCATGACCGAGCTTTCGCCGGTCGGCTCGCTGGCAATGCTCAAATGGGGAGAGGACAAACTGCCTATCGATGAGCAGTTGCAGATCAAGACCAAACAGGGCCGCGCGCTCTATGGTGTTGAGATGCGCATCGTTAATGATGCGGGCGAGCTATTGCCCCATGATGGCGTTGCCGCTGGGATGTTGCAGGTGCGCGGCCACTGGGTTGCCGGCAGCTATTGGGGCGGAGCCGGTGCCGATGCATTCACCGAGGATGGTTGGTTCTCGACCGGTGACGTCGCCGCAATCGACGCAAAGGGATATCTGCGCCTGACCGACCGGACCAAGGATGTCATCAAATCGGGTGGGGAATGGATTTCCTCGATCGATCTGGAAAGTATCGCCATGAGCCATCCGGATGTACTTGAGGCCGCTTGTATCGCTGCCAAACACCGCAAATGGGACGAACGCCCGCTGATCGTTGCGGTCAAACGCGAGGGCTCGGAGATTACCCGTGAGGATATTCTGGCGCTTTACGACGGTCAGATCGCAAAGTGGTGGACACCCGACGACGTGGTGTTCCAGGCCGAGCTTCCGCACACCGCCACTGGCAAAGTCTCAAAGCTGCATCTGCGCGAGCAATACGCCGACCACAAGCTGCCCACCGACAACTAATTTCTGCCTTCAAGGATCATTACCATGCGTTCTGCCGTTATCGTCTCGACCGCCCGTACCGCTATTGGCAAAGCCTTCCGCGGCGCCTTCAATGACACTCATCCCGCCGTCTATGGTGGTCACGCTGTTGCCGAAGCGGTCAGACGCGCGGGTGTTGATCCGTCCGAAATTGAGGACGTGATCATCGGCAATGCCGTCCCCGAAGGTGCAAACGGCGGTAATCTGGGTCGTCAGGTTGCCATGCGCGCGGGCCTTCCGGTGACGGCGTCGGGTCAGACGATCAACCGCTTCTGCTCCTCGGGTCTTGAGGCGCTGGCACGCGCCTGTTCGCGGGTGATGGTGGACGGCTGTGATGTGGTCGTCGGCGGCGGTGCCGAGAGCATCTCGTTGGTGATGGGCCGCGACAACACCTATCGTCTGAAAGAAGACTGGCTCGACCAGAATGTGCGCGGTTTTTATGATCCGATGATCAAGACCGCCGATACCGTGGCCGAACGGTATGGCATTAGCCGCGAGGCGCAGGATGCATACGCCCTGCAGTCGCAACAGCGCACAGCTGCGGCGCAGGCTGCTGGTAAGTTCGACGACGAGATCATTCCGATCACAGTCACCAAAGCGAATAAGAACAAAGAAACTGGCGAGATCACTTACGAAGAAGTCACGCTGACTCAGGATGAGTGCAACCGTCCCTCGACCACGTTGGACAGCCTAGCCGGGTTGGCTCCGGTGATGGGTGAGGACAAGTGGATCACCGCTGGAAATGCCTCGCAATTGTCCGACGGTGGATCGGCGCAGGTGGTGATGGACGAAAAGCTGGCCGAGCAGCGCGGGCTTGAACCGCTGGGGCGCTATGTCGGTTACGTAGTGGCGGGCTGTGAACCAGACGAGATGGGGATCGGCCCGGTTTTTGCTGTGCCGAAACTGCTGGAACGCAATGGGCTGAAGTTGGATGATATCGGCCTGTGGGAACTGAACGAGGCCTTTGCGTCTCAGGCGCTGTATTGCCGTGACAAGCTGGGCATCCCGAATGAGATTATGAATGTGGATGGTGGTGCGATTTCGGTGGGCCACCCCTATGGCATGTCGGGCACCCGCATGGTCGGCCATGCGCTGATCGAGGGCAAGAAGCGCGGCGCGAAATACATTGTCGCCACCATGTGCATTGGCGGGGGTATGGGTGCGGCTGGCCTGTTCGAGGTTCTATAAATGAGCGCTATCAACAAAGTCGCCGTTATCGGCTCGGGTGTGATGGGGGCGGGGATCGCCGCGCATTTCGCCAATGCAGGTGCCGATGTGGTCCTGCTGGATATCGTGCCCAACGATGCCGAAAACCGCTCGATGCTGGCCAAGGGTGCCATCGCGCGCATGACCAAGGGTCGCGCGCCCCAGCTGGCGGATCCTGCCTACGCGGCGAGGCTAACGGCGGGCAATCTCAAGGATGATCTGGATCAGCTGCGCGACTGTGACTGGGTCGTCGAAGTGGTTCTGGAAGACCTCGCCATCAAACACGCGCTGTATGCGAAAATCGCGCCCTACCTGCGAGACGACGCGTTGCTGAGCTCGAACACCTCGACCATCCCGCTGGTCGATCTGGTAAGTCAGATGGACGAAGCTCTGCGTAAACGCTTTGTGATCGTGCATTTCTTCAACCCGCCGCGTTACTTGCGCTTGATCGAACTGGTCACCGGACCGGACACCGATCCGGTGGCTGCGGAACGTGCCCGTGCATTTAGCGACGAGCGCTTGGGCAAGACCGTCGTGCCCTGTAACGACCGCCCGGGATTCATTGCCAACCGACTGGGTGGTTTGTGGATGAACGCCGCCGCCCGCGAGGCTGTGGCCCGTGGCATCACAGTGGAAGAGGCTGACACGGTCCTGGCCTGGCCTTTCGGTGTGCCCGGAACGGGCGTTTTTGCATTGATGGATCTGATCGGTATCGACCTGATGGGCAAGTCGCGCCTTTCCATGCGCAAGCTGCTTGAAGCCGATGACCCACAGCAACTTCACACCGAGGGTATGGAGCTGTTCGACCAGTTGGCCGCCGAGGGGTTGGCGGGTCGCAAGGCTGGAGCAGGGTTCTATCGACGATCAAAGGACGAAAACGGCAAACCCATGGCTGAGGCGGTCGATCTGGCGACGCTGGACTATCGCGCACAGGCCAAGGGACCTGACCTGCCCAAGAGTTTCGGCGTCGACTTCATTGATCAAGCCGGCGATCGGCTGGCGGACTATGCCTGGGCCGTCATGGGGCCGACGCTGTCATATGCGGCCTATTGCGTGCCCGAAATCACCGCGAACCCGGCCGATATCGATGCGGCAATGGAGCTTGGGTACAACTGGCGCATGGGTCCTTTCAAGCTGATCGACAAGATCGGTGCAGACAAGATTGTCGCCCGGCTGAAGGCCGAAGGTCAGGATGTGCCGCCGCTGCTGGCGCTTGCGGCCGAGCGTGACGGGATTTACTCGGGATTGGGCCGTAACCGTAAGGTGCTGCTGCCTTCAGGCGAGCAGGCGGAAGTGCCGCGTGGACCGGGAGTGGTCTTCGCCTCGGACCTGACGGAGGCCCCCGTGTTTCAGACCGAGGCCGTATCGCTGCGGGATATGGGTGATGGCGTTGCTTTGCTGACGATCACCGCGCCCAACGCAGCTTTGGACGATCAGGTGATGACCGGCGTCAGCGAGGCTCTGGACGTGGTTGGCCGCGACTTCAAGGCGATGGTCATTGGGTCAGACGGCAACCATTTCTCGGTGGGTGCGAACCTGAAAAAGGCGTTGGACCGTGCCGATGCCGGGGAACTGGATCTGGTCGAAGGGCAATTGGCCATCGGTCAGGCCACGACGCGCAAGATCAAGTATGCGCCGTTTCCTGTGGTCTCAGCCGCATGTGGGCTGGCTTTGGGCGGCGGCTGTGAAATTCTGATGCACTCGGATCGGGTGATGGCCGCGCTCGAAAGCAATATTGGATTGGTCGAGGCCAACGTGGGCCTTCTGCCCGCGTGGGGTGGCACAACGGCGCTATTGTTGCGCAAAACGGCAGAACTGGGTGACCCGGTCAAAGGGGCCGAAGCTGCATTCGATGTGATCTCGGTGGCATTGATGACCGGCTCTGCTCCGATGGCGCAGCATGCGGGATATCTTAGGTCGACCGACGGAATGGTGATGAATCGCGACCGCCTGCTGGCCGAGGCAAAGGCGGCAGCGCTGGAGCTGGCCGATGGGTATCAGCCTGCGCCCATGGCCGAGATCACACTGGACGCCGCGGAAATCAAAGCCGCGCTGGAGCCGAAGCTGGCCGCCCTGGCTAACGCCATGCCCGACGCGCCCTACACGGTCGAAATCGCCCGCGAGACGGCGCATGTGCTGGCCGGCGGGAACGGCGGTACTTTGGATGAAGAGGCACTGCACAAACTGGAAGCCGACGGCATGATGCGCCTGATCCGGCAGGACAAGACCATCGAGCGGATGCGTCACACTATGACCACTGGTAAGCCGCTGAAAAATTGAGGGATTCTAGGAATGGACTATCAACTCCCGCAGCGGGACATTACCTTTTTGTTGGACGAGGTGCTGGACCTCGACAAGACGCTCGCATTGCCGGGGTACGAGCATTGCGACAAGGACACGTTCTTTGCCGTCGTCGATGCGATCAACGGGTTCGTGCGTGACAACCTCGCAACGTGTAACGAGGCGGGGGACAGTCACGGCGCGCGGCTTGAAGACGGTCAGGTCTATGCCGCGCCTGGTTTTAGCGACGCCTATAAGGTGTTCTGCGAAGACGGTTGGAACGCGCTGGCATTGGAGGAGGAGTTCGGCGGCCAACAACTGCCCTTCGTCCTTCATGCAGCGTTGCGCGAGGGGATGGCCGGAACCAATCTGGCATTCGCTCTGATCCACGAGTTGAACTTCGGCGTGGTCGAGGCCTTGATGGCCTATGGCTCGGACGAACAGAAGGCGGTCTATTGCCCGCAGCTGACGTCAGGCAACTGGGCCGGGACGATGAACCTGACCGAGCCGCATTGCGGCACCGATCTGGGCCTGACCCGGACCAAGGCGGTGCGCTGCGACGATGGATCTTACGCCATTACCGGCAACAAGATCTTCATCACCTGGGGCGATCACGACATGTCGGAAAACGTCGCCCACCTGATCCTGGCCCGGGTCGAAGGCGCTCAACCGGGACCGCGTGGGTTGTCGCTGTTTCTGGCGCCGAAATACATGCTGGACGCAGACAACAACACGACGGATCAACGCAATACGATCACCATAGCCGGGATCGAAAATAAAATGGGCATCCACGGCTCACCCACTTGCGCCATTTCCTTTGAGGGCACAAAGGCTTGGATCGTCGGTGAAGAAGGCAAAGGTCTGGCCGCAATGTTCGTGATGATGAACGCCGCGCGCCTGTCGGTTGGCTTGCAGGGGTTGGGCGTGGCCGAGGCTGCGGTGCAGACGGCAGCGGCTTACGCCCATGAACGTCTCCAAGGCCGCGCGGATGGGGAACCTCTGAACCCAAGCGGTCCCGCCGATCCGCTGATCGCCCATGCGGATGTGCGCCGTCGCCTGCTGACCGCACAGGGTGAGATGGACGCAGCCCGAGCATTGGCCTATTTTGGCGCGGGTCTGCTGGATGCGGCGCATCGTGGCGACAACCCTGAACTGCGCGAAGAAGCAGATACGCGGCTGTCACTGCTGACCCCGGTGATTAAATCCTATCTGTCGGACATGGGCTCGCGCATGGCGAACGAGGCTGTGCAGATGCACGGCGGTCATGGGTTCATCAAGGATTACGGCGTTGAGCAATTGGTGCGCGACGTTCGGATTACCGAGATTTACGAGGGTACAAACGCCGTTCAGGCTCGGGATCTTGTCATGCGTAAAGTGCGCGGCGACAATGGTGCAGTCATCAAGGGGCTGATCGCCGACATGTTGGATGAAGCGGGCAAACTGAGCCCTGATCTCTCTGATGTCGAGTCCCACTTGCGTGAAGCGGCAACACGGCTTGGTCGTTCAACCGACTGGGTGTTGGGGGCGGCGCAAGGCGATGTGCTGTCTGGGGCATGCGACTATTTGGAAATTGTGGCGCTAAGCCTGTCGGCCTGGATGTCCGCGCGGATCGCCCGGGTGGCAAAGGCTGCATTCGGCGACCAGTCGCCTGACTACTATGCGGATCGGGTAGATGCAGCGCGCGCTTTCATGGCCCGCGCGCTGCCTCGTGCGGTTAGCCACGAAATGATCATGCAAGCCGGTGAACCCGGCGTTGTTTGTCGGGCTGATCGCTGTCTGTAACTCCTCCTTCTTCACAGTCAGCGGCGCTGAAGGGCGTTCTGGAAACAGGGCGCCCTTTTTGCGTTGTTTGATTCAAATCAAGTCAGGCAGTAAGGGTGGGCAATAAAAGTTAGTGAACGATAACTAACTTAAGGCAAAGCCATGAAAACCATATCCTTGTCCAACCTTATATGCGTTCAAAAGGCGAAGATGTCGTGCTGCCGGGGTCGGATCCGGATCGGTATGAAACGCTGTTGGAGCGGACAACCGAACAGATGAAATTCGCCGACGAAAACGGTTATGCGGGCTTTTGTATGACCGAGCATCATTTTCAGGTCGAAGGGATCGAGACCACAACCAATCCGCTACTGTGGAACATGCACATCGCGGCGAATACAAAGAACCTGATGGTGGGGCAGGTGGGTATGGCGCTGACGGCCCACCATCCAATGCGTTTGGCCGAGGATATGGCAATGATCGACCACATGTCCGGTGGGCGTTTGTTCTGTGGCTTTGTCCGAGGCAACACGCCGCGCTGGCTGAATACGCTGGCACAGCATCTCGACATCACCACCACTCAATCCGACCGGTCCAAGGAAGATGCCCGGAACCGCCGGCTGATGGAAGAAAGCTGGGCCGTTGTGAAAAAAGCCTGGACCAATGAAACGTTCAGCCATCATGGCGAGTTCTGGAACATCCCGGCTGACAATATCACATGGCCCTTCCCCCCGACCGCAAAATTTGGCGGCGAAGGCGCGGTCGACGACAACGGTACTTTGCGCAAGATGGGCATTGTCCCGCGTCCTCGCAAACGGACCGACGGGCGCGATTTCCCGCCGCTCTACGTGCCGTTCTCGTGGTCCATGGAAACGGCCAAGTTCTGGGCCAAGGAAGGTGCCAAGCTGGTCTCGTTCGTGTCCAGGGACGAGTTCATGGACATGACCATGCCGATCTATCTGAAAGAGGCGCATCATCACGGCCATACCGATCTGACCGTAGGAAACACGCTGGTATTGGGCGGCCACCTGACAATCGGTACAACCGAAGCACAGGCGGAACAGCATTACCGTGACTTCGAAGAGCTATTCAATTTTGCCTACAACGCGCCGCCCTATCACGTACCCATGGGCCGCGTCTGGAAAGGCACAGTCAATCAGGTAATCGATCAGGTCGGCGCGCTGAAAGAGAAGTACGGTACCGAGGAGTTCGTGGTCTGGCACCACGTCGGATACTTCACTCAGGAAGAAGAGCTTGAGATGCTCGACAACTACGCCGAGGTGATCAAGGCGTTTTCCTGATCGCCGGATATGGTCTGATTAGAGAAACAGGGGCGGGTTCTCTGGCCCTTGTTTAGTAGCCATTGGCCTATAGTCTGCGCTTTCGTTACCCTTTGCGCCGCCTGTTTTGCCACGTTCGCAGGTATCCTAATTGCCCGATGACCATTTCGAGCGCAACTCAGACAATCACGGGGCAATTTGGATAAAGAAACGCGGTGGATGTGCATCTCTGCGTTCGAACCCAAGTGACGTATAGAACGTCTGAGCTTCATGGTTGTCCGGATGGGTGCCGACCGCCAAGTAGCGGCATGACAGTGCCGTCGCTTCGAGCTTGCAGGCTTCGATTAGGCTCTGCCCCACGCCGCGACCCCGAAAGTCCGCCTCGGTGAACAGATGATGCAAGTCCATTCCCCGAGCCCCAAACTGTAACCTGATCAATCCGCACATCGCCGCGTATCCAATCAGCTTGCCGCCCATCTCAGCGACAAGGATCGTGATCCAAGGCTGTTCACCGAACAGGTCACGAGCGAGATCTTCCCTTGTAAGGGTTGGGGTATCACCATGATGTGCGGCCAACTGTCTGACCATTTGGCAAATGCGTTCGATATCCGCAGGTCGCGCGGCCCGTATCACTCCGAAACTGGTGCGAAATGGAAGGAAGTTTCGTGTCATCTGAGGCCCCCATCCGCCGCAGGAGCCAACATCTGTGCCACCATACGGCGGCAAAAAAGAAGTTCACCGCGCTCAGTCGAGGCGGCCGTAATACGTCCTGAACTTGGTGTTGTTGTCGGTCATACCGCTTTTTTGCATATTCATCCGTGTGTTTGTCAATGGCGGCTTACTATTACGCACCGACGACTACCCAAAACCGGCTAAGCATCAGGCTCGGACAGTGGGTATGTGGCGGCGTTTTTGCGTTTGTCCCCATAAAACAACCCGCCATTTTTGTAGCGGGTTGCCGTAGGTTATGCGGTCGTTGCTTCGTTGAAACCAGCAGCGTCGTTTCGACACCATAGCCTTGTAGCTTAAAGCGCAGCCTCGCTGCCCAGAACGGTGGTGAACTCGTTCGAGAATGTCCCGCCATTGCCATGCGCGATGGCAATGTTCACGTTGTTGATCTGACGGTCTCCGCCGTCGCCCCTGATCTGGGTTGCAGCCTCGATCAGGCAGAACAGACCATACATGCCCGGGTGAACACAGCTGAGACCACCGCCATTGGTGTTGACCGGCAGCGACCCGCCCGGTGCGATGTTGCCATCGGCGACAAAGGCTCCGGCCTCCCCCTTTTTCACAAAGCCCATGTCTTCGAGGAACAGCAGCGTGTTGATGGTGAAGGCGTCATAGAGTTCAACCACGTCCACGTCCTTGGTGGAGATTCCGGCCATTTCAAAGGCACGTTTCGAGCTTTCTGCGGCGCAAGTCGTGGTCAGTGTCGCGGCTTGGCTGATCTCGCGATGCGAAATCGCGTTGCCGCCACCCAGGAAATAAGCGGGTTTTTCCTGATAGTCCTTGGCGCGATCGGCCGAAGTGACGATGATCGCGGCCCCGCCGTCGGACATCAGGCAGCAATCCAGAACGGCCAGAGGATCGGCCACCATCGGTGAGTTCAGGTATTCCTCCATCGTCAGATCGGATCGCATCGTGGCGTCAGGGTTCAGTTGCGCCCATTTCCGGGCGGAAATGGCGACGTGCCCAAAATGTTCCTTAGGCACGTTGAACTCGTGCATGTAGCGCTGCGCGGTAAAGGCATACCCCGGCACCGGAACCATCGGCTCATAGGCGCGTTCCCATTGCGGAGTTTCGATCAGGCCATTGAGATCACGCGCAGATTTCGCGTTCGATCCATAGCAAATCAGAACGTTCCTACACAGGCCCGCCTGTATCGCCATCGTCGCTTCGACCAGATAGGACATGAAGGACGACCCCCCAACCATGTCCGAGTTTGCCCAAGTTGGTTTGATCCCAAGATACTCGGCAATCGAGAGGGTGGGGAAGAAGTGGTAGAAGGTGCCGCCGCAGACGCCGTCGATTTCGGACAGGTCCATGCCGGCGTCAGTCAGCGCATTCTGTGTGGCTTTGGCTATCAGCTCCATGGGTGAGGTATTGGGTGTTTTGCCCAAGCCCCAATAGCCTTTGCCGACGATTGCGGATTTACCGCGAAGTGCATGTGCCATGTTTGTTTCCTTATTCCGCGGGCTTGAAAAACACAGCCGGTTCACCGGATTTTGCGTTGGGTCCGAAATCGGGTGTCATCACCACGGCCTGCACTTTCATGCCGATGGTGATCGCTTCGTTGTCCACATCGACGATGCGGCTGAACATCCGCGGGCCTTCGTCCAGATCGATCAGCACATTGTTGATGTCTCCGCCGAATTTCTCTGGGCGGCGAATGATCGTCGAGGCATAGACGGTGCCCTTGCCGCTGGCCTCGACCCATTCCAGATCATCTGCGCCTGTGGTGGGCGACAGGGCGCGTGGGTAGAAGTTATACTCGCCTGTTGTTTTGGAGCGTTGGATCAGAAATTTGCCCGCCGCAAGTCCTGCGCGGAACGCCGCGTCGGCCTGCGGGCTGGCTTCGGGGAGGGTAAAGTCAGTCATTCGTCGTCCTTGGTTTTCAGGCAGCAAAGATCGCCGCAGAATGTGTGGGTTCAGGATTGAGGATGCGGTGGCGCAGCAGCCCGGCTTCGGGCAGGATACGGGCGCGGACATGCGCGGCTGCTGCGCGCAACAATTCGGGTTCTGGGGCGTCTTCTGCGGCGGCTTCAAGATCGGCCCAGACCCGTCCAAAGTAAACCAGCCCGGTCAGGCGCATATAGTCCGAGACCGAAGGCCCAATGTCAGCGCACGTCTGCATTGCCTGAGTGGCCGCTTTCCAGGCGTCGATTGCGTCGGCCAGTTCCATCGAGCCAGGGCCAGTTGAAACCAGTTCGGCAAAAGCGTCCGCAGCTGCGCCGTTGTTCGTCCGGATGGCGCGGCGGGCAATACCTGTGGCCAGAACGCCATTGGTGCCCTCGTAGATCGCCATGATACGGCTGTCGCGCATGATTTGTTCCACGCGGTACTCTTTACAGAACCCGTAGCCACCGTGGATTTGCACAGCCTGACTTGAGGCTGCATTGACGGCGTCGGTCGCAAACGCCTTGCAGGTCGGGGTGAGTATATCCAGCAGGCCCTGATCGGCGCCCAGATCCATGTCGACAAAGGTGCGATAGACCATCGCCCGGCACCCCATCGTGTAGGCATAGATATCCAACAACATCCGCTGGACATCACCGTGTTCGGTAATCCGTGCAATGCCTTCTGTCGTTGTGCCCTGGCGGCGCCCCGCAGCATGGATCCGGGCGCGTTGAAAAGCCACATCCATCTGACCCACAGCCTGAAGGGCCACGTCCAGACGCTCGGCATTCATCATGGTGAACATGGCGGCAAGGCCCTTGCCCTCTTCACCCAGCAATTCGGCCTGCGCGCCATCAAAGGCCATCTGGCAGGTGGGCGAAGCGTGCATCCCCATCTTCTCTTCTATTCTAACGGTTTGGACGTGGTTGCGAGTACCGTCCCGCAAAACGGCGGGGCAGGCAAATAAGCTCAGGCCTCGTACCCCCGGTGCTGCGCCCTGTGTACGGGCCAGGACCAGGTGCAGAACGTTGTCGGTGTAGTCATGATCGCCGCCCGAGATGAAAATCTTGTTGCCGCTGAGCGTGTAACTATTCTCGTCCGGCGTCGCCAAGGTCTTGATCTGGCCCAGATCCGATCCGGCATCCGGCTCGGTCAAACACATCGAAGCCATCCATTCACCCGAGATCAGCGGCGGCAAAAGACGTGCTTTTTGATCCTCATTGCCTGAGGCATTTACCGTTCGGATACAGCCCTGGGCCAGGCTCAGCACCATTTCATAGGAAATGCACGCACCAGCCAGCATATCCGCCAGTACCGCACCCAGAACGTGTGGCTGCTCTTGCCCGCCATACTCTTCGGGGGCGCAAAGACCGGGCCATCCGGCATCGGCATAGCGTTTGTAGGCCGCAACCATGCCCGGCGGCATCCGCACCCGGCCATTTTCCAGCCGTGCGCCTTGTTCTTCGCCAATTTTGTCCAGCGGGGCGATCTCGGCGTTGATAAACCGGCCGAGTGTGAAGATCACGGCTTCGGCCAGATCGTCGCTCCAACCCGGCAGGCGTTCCGGCTGACCGATGTGTTTCAGGACAAAGGCAATTTCGGCCTCTGAGGCAGTATAGTCGATCACGATTTGGCCTTTCCGGATACGATTACATCTTCTGCCCCGCCATAGAGCGCTGTCACCGCCTCGGCGCGCAGCTCCAGCGCAAGGCGTTGATTGATGTAACCTTTGTCTGTGATTTCGTTTTTCTCGACCGAGGGGGCGTCGCGCTCAATCCGAACCCGTTTGATCCGCGTGGCGCTTCCGGTTTGCCCGGCGTTATATGCAACCAGCCGTTCGGCGATGAAGGCGCGTACTGCGGGATCGTCTGCATAACCTGCCAGAGTGTCATCACGCCCGATCAGGGCCTTACACTCATCCGCGTTGAGAAACACCAATGCGCCAATCTCGGTCCGGTCATGGCCGGTGATAACGGCGTCCGAGGCAATCGGGCTGAGCGCCTGCAACAAGGCCACGCGCAGATTGCCGACAGCGACCCAGGTGCCCGTCATCAGCTTGAAATTCTCAGAAATGCGCCCGTCGAAAACGATGCCCTTCGAGGGGTCTTGGGGGTCTTGCAGCCGTCCCGCGTCACCGGTCAGGAAGTACCCCTCGTCATCGAAGGCCTCGGCGGTTTTTTCTGGGTTGTTTAGGTAGCCGGTTGTCACATGCGGACCACGCACCCGCATTTCCATTTTGCCGCCATTGGGCAGAAACTTTAGCTCGGATCCGGGCCCCGGCACTCCGATCACGCCTGCCTTGTCTATGGGGAAGTGCACGCACGTTGCCATCATCGCCTCAGTCAGGCCCCAGGCGCTGACAAACGGAATTGTCTCACCCCGTTCCTGAACCCCCAACTGTTCGAGGCCTTCCCAAAGGTGATCCGGCAGTCCGGCACCCGAGAAAAAGATTAGGTCGAGCCGTTTGAAAAAGGCACTGCGAAAGGCGGCATCCTCGCGCAGGACGGGCAACAGCATGTCAAAACCGCGTGGGACGTTGAAGAACAGGGTCGGAGAGACGTCGCGCATATTGCGGATCGACTTTTCAATCTCGCCCGGTACCGGTTTGCCATCATCGACATAGAAACTGCCGCCATTGCGCAGGATCATGTTGAAGTTGAAATTGCCGCCGAACGTGTGGTTCCAGGGCAGCCAATCCACCACTATCGGCGGGGCATTTTCCAGAAACGGCCAAATCTGTACCACCGCTTCTTGCGTGGCCAACATCATGCGTTGCGTGACTATGACCCCTTTGGGCAACCCGGTCGAGCCCGAGGTGAACAGGATCTTGGCCATCGTGTCATGACCCACTT
Source organism: Ruegeria sp. CE8 (assembly GCF_056537465.1). Lineage (NCBI taxonomy): Bacteria > Pseudomonadati > Pseudomonadota > Alphaproteobacteria > Rhodobacterales > Roseobacteraceae > Ruegeria > Ruegeria sp. CE8. The sequence continues at coordinate 193,210 of NZ_JBQFRP010000007.1, read as the reverse complement.
TGGCCCGCGCTTCGGCAACCTGTGCGTCCGTATCGGTTTCCAGTGCGTGCTCAAAGGTCAGCGCGCCGTTGTCCGACAGCTGTTCGATGCCTTCCGAAGCGAGAAATTCAAATGCCCGGGCAAAGCTTTCGGCATCGTCGGCATAGGCCATGCCGGGATTGGTGGTCTGGACGATGTGGCGCAATTTGGCCAGCGACTCGTCGAACAGTGAGTAAGGGACAGAGATGGGCACGACGGGTATACCCACGTGCATCGCTGCCAGCATCAGCAGGCCATGGCGAACAGAATTGCCCGACAGAATCAACAGCGGGCGGTCTTTGCTCAGGCCCTTATTCAGAAGAAACGAAGCCAATGCTTGGGCTTGCGCCAAGGCTTCGGCATAGGTAACGCCGATCCAGTTTCCGCCCGCGCCGCGCTCTGCCAGAAACAGGTGATCTGGCGTCGTTTCAGCCCAGCGTTCCAGGTATTCAGAGGCGCACTGAACGGCTATTTGCAGCGGGTATGGACTGCGCAGCACAAAGGCACCTTCGCCCAAATCTTCGCGCAATACCCTAGCTGGCGCGAATTTTTCTGATCGCATTGCGGTTTCGTCGCTTTGCTGGGCCGAAATGTTCATCTGTCCTCCCTCTGTCACCCGGTCACTGACGGTGCGGCTTATAAAAATCAGGCTATCCAAAAATTTGTTAGTATGCAAATGTATTATTGATCGTTCACTAATGGTGAATCTGAGGGGTAAGATGCGGCAGGAATTCTCGCAAGTTTGCGGCCTGATTTCGTTGCGTCACTGCGCCCGAACTGCACATGGAGACAGGAAATGAGAATCGAAAACGTATCTGCAATCGTGACGGGGGGTGCTTCGGGATTGGGATATGCCACTGCGGAGTATCTTGCATCGCGCGGGGCGGAAGTTGCGCTGTTCGACTTGCCGGGGGACAAACTGGAGGAGGCGGCCGCCTATCTTGGCGCCGTTGCCGCGCCTTGCGATGTGACAAGCGAGGGCGAGGTGACGGAAGCGTTGGACGCCACGATTGCCGCGAATGGTTCGCCGCGCATCGTCGTCAACTGCGCTGGGGTCACTCACGGAGAGCGGATCGTCGGGCGCGACGGCCCGGCCTCGCTTGAAGCATTTGCACGAACCGTTCAGATCAACCTGATTGGCACATTCAACGTCATGCGTTTAGCTGCTGAAAGGATGATGCGGAACGAACCGCTCGAGGATAACGAGAAGGGCATCATCATAAACACTGCATCAGCGGCGGCATTTGAGGGGCAGATCGGACAGGCGGCCTATTCAGCATCAAAAGGTGGTGTGGCTAGCCTGACCCTGCCAGCCGCGCGGGAATTCGCACGCTCGGGGGTGCGGGTGATGGCAATAGCTCCGGGCATTTTCTCGACTCCGATGATGGATTTGCTGCCGCAAGAGGTTCAAGACAGTTTGGGTGCCAAGGTTCCCTTTCCCCCGCGTCTTGGGCAGCCTGCGGAATTCGCGCGGCTGGCGGGGCATATGATCGAAAACACCATGCTGAACGGAGAATGCGTGCGTTTGGACGGCGCGATCCGTCTGGAACCCAAGTAAGGCTTTGCTATGGACTACACACATATAACCTCAGAAACAGACGGCGCGATCGGAATTCTGACGCTGGATCGGCCCGCCAAGTTCAATGCGATCAATCACGGGCTGCTGTTCGAGATTGAGCACTATTTCGACACTCTGCCGGATGGGGTCGGCGCGGTCGTGATCCGCAGTTCGGGCCAGCATTTCTGCGCCGGGTTAGACCTGTTAGAGCATTCGATGCGCGATGCGGCGGGGGCGATGCACGAATGCCGCCTGTGGCATCGGATCTTCGACAAGATCGAGTATGGCCGGGTGCCAGTCGTCGCCGCAATGAACGGCGGTGTCCTGGGCGGCGGGATGGAGCTTGCCATGACCGCACACATTCGGGTGTCACAGCGGCGTACGTTTTATGAACTGCCCGAGGGACGCCGAGCGATTTTTGTCGGCGGGGGCGCAACCGTTCGTGTTGGCCGGATCATCGGGGCCAGCCGGATGATGGAGATGATGCTGACGGGTCGCCGCTATGGCTCGGACGAAGGCTTGCAGTTGGGGCTGGCGCATTATGTTGAGCCGGACGGAACTGTGTTCGACAAGGCGATGGAACTGGCCCGACGCGTGACCGAGAACGCTCCGTTATCCAATTACATGATGATGCAAGCGATCACGCGCATTAACGACATGTCGGCCAGCGATGGCTTCTTTACCGAAAGCCTGGCGGCGGCAATTGCCCAATCCTCTCCCGAGGCGCGGGCAGGGATGGAGGCGTTTCTAAACAAGACAGGAAAGCGGGACAATCAGTAAGTCCCAAGACACGCGGAATCCGGTGTGAGAGCGTTTCACCGGATCCCGGTGTCGGGCGGGGCAATGCCCCGGTTGGTCAATCCACGAAGGCGCGTTCGACCACGAAAGTAGCGGGTTTGTTGTTTGCGCCTTCTTCAAGCCCGAACCCTTCGAGCGCGGCTTTAGTATCCTGCAGCATCGCCATCGAGCCGCAGATCATCCCGCGATCCGTTTCAGGTGAGATCGGCGGTAGGCCCAGATCATCGAACACTTTGCCGGATGCCATCAGATCGGTGATCCGGCCTTTGAACGGATAGTCCTCACGCGTCAGGGTGCAATAGTGCCGCAAATTCTGTGCCAGCTCGCCAACCAGCGGATCAGATTTGAGCGCTGCGACAAGGTCCTTGCCATAGTCCAGCTCACCTTTTTCGCGGCAGGTATGAGTCAGGATCACTTCGTCGAACTTCTCATAGGTTTCGGGGCCGCGGATCAGCGACGCAAAAGGTGCAATGCCGGTGCCAGTCGAGAACATCCACAGTCGTTTGCCCGGCAACAGGGCGTCATTGACCAATGTGCCGGTGGGCTTTTTGCGCATCAAAATCGTGTCGCCTTCGCGGATTTTCTGCAGGTGTTCGGTCAGTGGGCCGCCGGGAACCTTGATCGAGTAGAACTCGATCTCTTCATCCCAACTAGGCGATGCGATGGAATAGGCGCGGAACACGGGCTTTTCCGCGTTGGGCAGGCCGATCATGACGAATTCACCAGATCGGAACCGGAACGAAGCAGGACGCGTGATGCGGAACTTAAACAGCCGATCGGTGTAGTGCTTCACTTCAGTCACGGTTTGGGCGAAGACGCCCGCCGGAACGGGAAACTCAGTTTTGGGTGAGGTGTCCAATGACATTTTGGTCTCCTATTCTGCCGGGACTTCTGAAAAATGCGCCAGCTTACCTTCCTTGCCGTTCCATTCGTCAGCGTCAGGCAGGGGATCTTTCTTTTCGGTGATTACGGGCCAGGTTTCGGCAAACTTTCCGTTTAGCTCGACCCACTTTCCCATCCCGTCCTCGGTGTCCGGGCGGATTGCGTCGGCCGGGCATTCCGGTTCGCAGACGCCGCAGTCGATGCATTCGTCGGGATGAATGACCAGTGTGTTTTCACCCTCGTAGAAACAGTCCACGGGGCAGACCTCCACACAGTCAGTAAATTTGCAGTTGATACAGTTTTCGGTAACGACGTAGGTCATGTGGTCGCCTAATTGTTAGTATACGAATGAGTACTATGAGATTTTCTCGGCTGTCAATACGTTTCTATACTAACGAATATTTCAAACGTTCAGCTCTTGACCAAATATCGAAACAAGTTAGTGTGCTAACGATATCCGGAACGTATCGGGAGGGCGGAATGGCAGAAAAACTGGTCATCAGAAACATCGGGCTCATGTTGTCAGGCAAGATGGAGGAGCCGATTCTGGAGGCAGATTGCCTGATCGCAGTCGACGGCAAGATTTCCGAGTGGGGTTATGAAAAAGACCTGGACACCGAAGGCGCGGAAACGGTGGTGGACGCCAATGGCGTCACGCTGGCACCGGGCTTGATCGACAGCCATATTCATCCGGTGGTGGGGGATTATACCCCGCGCCAACAACAGCTTCACTGGATCGACTCGACGCTGCACGGTGGCGTGACCACTCTGATTTCCGCCGGAGAGGTGCACATGCCAGGGCGGCCCAAGGATGTTGTAGGTCTCAAGGCGATGGCGATTGCCGCACAGCGTTGGTACGAGAACTTCCGCCCTTCGGGCGTTAAGGTTCATGCCGGTGCCCCAGTGATCGAACACGGCATGGTCGAGGAAGACTTCAAGGAGATGGCTGATGCCGGCGTCACGCTGCTGGGTGAGGTCGGCCTGGGTACTGTCAAGGACGGAAAGACCGCGAAGCAGATGGTCGACTGGGCGCGGAAATATGGAATTCAATCCACAATCCATACCGGCGGTCCTTCTATTCCCGGTTCTGGCCTGATTGATGCGGATATGGTGCTGGAAACAGGAACAGACGTTATCGGGCACATCAATGGCGGTCATTCCGCACTGCCCGACGATCAGATCGTGTGTCTGTGCGAAAGCTGCACCGCAGGATTGGAAATCGTGCACAACGGGAACGAACGCGCAGCCCTCCTGACGCTGAACACCGCGCGCGAACTAAAACAGATGGACCGGATTATTCTGGGCACCGACGGCCCCGCAGGGTCAGGTGTGCAACCGCTGGGCATCATGCGGATGGTCGCGATGTTGTCGTCCCTGGGCAATGTCCCAGCCGAGATTGCGTTCTGCTTTGGTAATGGCAACACGTCGCGGCAACGCGAACTGGGCACGGGCTTGATTGAGAAAGGGTATTGTGCCGATTTTGTCCTGATGGATCAGGCGCAGCACGCACCGGGCAAGAACATTCTCGAATCCGTGCAACTGGGCAATCTGCCGGGCGTTGGAATGACGATCATCGATGGCATCGTGCGTTCGGAGCGCAGCCGAAACACCCCGCCTGCCACTCGGTTGCCACAAGTCGTCAGCTAACACGAAATACTCCCAGTAGTTCCCCCGGAGGTCTTGAACCTCTGGGGATTTTTTTGAAAGGTTCAGGCTATGAGCACACCATTGCAAGGTTTGAAAGTGATTGAGCTGGCGCGGATTCTGGCCGGGCCATGGATCGGACAGACGTTGGCCGATCTGGGGGGCGAAGTGCTCAAGGTCGAAAGTCCGGACGGAGATGACACCCGCAAATGGGGACCGCCGTTCATTGAGCGTGATGGTGACAAAACTGCTGCCTATTTTCATTCAGCAAACCGGGGAAAAGACAGCATTGCGCTGGATTTCCGGGAAGAGGGCGACAGGGATCAGTTGCTAAAACTGATCCGGGATGCGGATGTTCTGATCGAAAACTTCAAAGTCGGCGGACTGAAAAAATTTGGTCTGGACTATGACAGCGTCAAGCAGATCAACCCTCGGCTGGTTTATGCTTCGGTCACCGGGTTCGGGCAGGACGGGCCCTATGCCCATCGGGCCGGTTATGATTTTCTGATACAAGGCATGAGCGGCATTATGGACCTGACCGGCGACCCAGAGGGAGAGCCGCAAAAGATCGGTGTCGCATTTGCCGATATCTTTACTGGCCTTTATGGGGTGATCGGTATTCAGGCTGCACTGGCTGAACGGGAACGCTCTGGCCTTGGCCAGCATGTGGATCTGAGCCTGCTGGATTGCATGACCGGTGTTCTGGCCAATCAGGCGATGAACTATCTTGCCTCGGGCCAGTGTCCGACGCGTTTGGGGAATGCGCATCCCAACATCGTACCGTATCAGGTGTTTCCGGTGGCGGATGGTCACATCATCATTGCCTGTGGAAATGACCGGCAATTTGCAAGTCTTTGCGGAATACTTGACTTGCCGGAATTGATTGATGACGCACGTTTCTTGTCGAATGCGGACCGGGTCGCAAACCGCACCGTTCTGGCCGAAGCTCTGACGCAAGCCTGCCTCGGATGGCCAAAAACCGATCTGTTATCGGCCCTTGAAAAACATGGTGTGCCAGGTGGTCCTATCAATTCCGTGCAAGAGGCGTTGAATGATCCGCAGATCCAACATCGCGGGATGCAGATCACCCCTGAGGGTGTGCCTGGTTTGCGCACGCCAATCCGGTTCTCGCGGTCTGAATTGCAACTGGAAAAAGCCTCGGCCAAACGACCAGTCAGATCATGAGATCTTGCGCAGAATCCGGATCAGATTGCGCTGCTCGGCTGCGGTCAGCGGCTTGAGGGTTTCGTTGGTGATCTTCTGGCCGATGTCCTTCATTCGCGCGACCAAGGCCTCGCCTTCAGGGGACAGGGAAATCAGTGTTCGCCGCTTGTCGTCCGGGTCAGGCTCGATGATCGTCAGCCCTTTCTGACGCAGCCGGTCGACGACTCCCTTGATCGTTGCCACGTCCATCGCCGCCAGCCGCCCCAGCCGGTTTTGTGAGCATTTACCCAGTTCGGCGATGCGGATCAGCGCTGCAAACTGTGTAGGCGTTAATCCTTCCAACGTATGCGACTGGAAAATCGACGCGTGGCGTTGGTTGGCCAGTCGCAACAAATAGCCAACCTGCTCGTCCAGCGCGTAGTTTTCAATGGATTCCGTCATGACGGTCCCTGCCTGATTCAATTGTTTGTGCTATAATAAACAAAGCCACGACCCTCACAAGATTAACATATTACACCGCAAGGTAGGTGTTTGAAATTTCTGGATTTTCATCGAGGTCTTTGAAGCTGCCCTCGAACCGCATTTCCCCCTTTTCGATGATGTAGGCGCGATCCGAGACGATCCGCGCGAAATGCAGATTCTGTTCGCTGATCAGAACCGACAGCCCTTCGCGTTTCAGTTCGGCGATGACACGGGCCATTTGTTCGACGATGACGGGCGCGATCCCTTCTGACGGCTCGTCCAGCAGGACAAGTTTTGGATTACCCATCAGAGTGCGAGCGATGGTCAGCATTTGTTGCTCCCCGCCGGACAACTGCTTACCCAGGTTTTTGCGGCGTTCTGCAAGGTTTGGAAATAGTTCGAACAAGTGCTCCTGCGTCCACTCGGGGGCATCGGGGCGTGGTGCCCTGCGACCCACTTCGAGGTTTTCCTCGATCGTCAGATCTCCAAAAATCCGGCGGTCTTCGGGAACATAGCCCACGCCGGCACGGCAGATGGCGTGGGGCGTACTGCCCTGAATGTCATGGTCCCCATACCTAATGCCGCCATCAATGTGACGCACCAATCCCATGATGGATTTCATGGTGGTCGACTTGCCTGCACCATTCCGGCCCATCAGCGCGACCACCTCGTTTTCGCCGACGCTTAGCGAAACACCATTGAGGATCTGCGCGCGGCCATACCAAGCCCCAAGGTTCGTAACATCAAGCATGGACGCTCTCCGCTTCAAAGACGGTCCCCCCGCCGAGATACACCTCTTGCACCAGCGGGTTGGTGCGGATTTCCGACCCGGTGCCTTCGGCGATCAACTCCCCCCGGTTCAGGACCAGAATGCGGTGGGCATGGGCAAAGACAACATCCATGTCATGTTCGGTGAATACCACGCTGACGCCCCCCTTGGCCACGATCTCAGCGGTCAGGGCCATAAGGGAAAGGCGCTCGGACGGGGCCATGCCCGCCGTTGGTTCATCCATCAGCAACAAGGCAGGTTCATGGGCGAGTGCAATCGCCAGCTCCAGCCGCTTGAGGTCGCCATAGGCAAGTTCGGAACAGGCTCGCCCCGCTTGATCCTGCATTGATACCAGCTCCAGCAACGCCATCGCCTCGTCCACGTACAAGCGCGTCGCACGCGAGAACAGATCGAACACCCTCCGGTGGTGCGAGATCAGCGCCATCTGCACGTTCTCGACAACGGTCATCGACAGAAATGTCGCCGTAATCTGGAACGTTCTGCCCACGCCCATCCGCCAGATCTTGCGCGGAGGGTGGCCGATCAGCGCCTGTCCGCGTAGGGACACTGATCCCGTATTTGGTTTAAGATAGCCGTTCAACATGTTAAAACAGGTTGTTTTTCCTGCACCGTTCGGGCCGATCAGGGCGAGGAATTCGCCTTCTTTGAGGTCGAAGTTGACATCCTTTACCGCTTGTACGCCGCCGAAGGACTTGGACAGGTTGCGGACTTCGAGAACATTGGTCATGCCCGACCTCCTTTCAGCCCGCGCATCAGGCGTTGGACACCGCCCGCGATGCCGTCAGGCGCCAGCAGAACAACGACCAGAATAATCGCGCCAAAGATAAAGCGCCAATAGTCCAGCCGCGTAACCCAATCTTCGATCAGCACAAATGCGCCTGCACCAAAGATCGGCCCTGCCAGCGCATGAATGCCGCCCAGCAGGACCATGATCAGGCCATCGATGCTGAGTGCGATGCCTAGGCTGTCGGGGAAGACGCTGCCTTTGGAAAAGGCAAAGACGACGCCGGCGAGGCCAGCGAAACCGCCCGCCAGCACAAAGCCCATCCACTGGTGGAACCGGGTATCGACCCCGATGGCTTCGGCTCGGGTCTGGCTGTCGCGAATGCCGCGCAGGGTGTAGCCAAAGGGCGAGAACGCAACACGTCGCAGAGCACAGATACCACCAATACACAGGACGAAAGCGATGTAGAAATACACCTTGTCCGCGCTCGCCCATTTCGCGGGCCAGACGCCAAGGATGCCATCGTCCCCGCCTGCAAACTCCTGCCACTGGAAGGTGACGCCCCACAAAATCTGAGCAGCAGCCAGTGTCAGCATGGCGAGGTAGACGCCTGACAGGCGCACGCAGAACCAGCCAAAGAACAGGGCCGCAAAAACTGCGCAGATCGGTCCGAAGATCATGGCCGGGATCATTCCCAGACCAAGAAACTTAACGGCCATTGCAGCCCCATACGCCCCGACACCGAAGTAAGCGGCATGCCCGAAACTGACCATGCCCCCAATTCCCATCATGAAATGCAGCGACACGGCAAACAAGGTGGCCACCATCACATCCACCATGAGGACGGTGGTGAAATCCGCAGTGAACACCGGGCTCAGCGCCAATACGCCGAGTGCAGCCACCAATACCATCGTGGATTTCTGATCCATAAGCTTTAGCGGCTGGTCCGGCTCTTCCGGTGCACCCTTTTCGCTGCCGGGTTTGCCGAACAGGCCATGAGGGCGGAAGATCAGGACAATGGCCATGATGACAAACGGCAAGACGATCGATATCTGCGGGAAAATAAGGATGGCAAATGCGTTCAGGACCGAGATCAGAACCGCGGCTGCAAACGCGCCGGAGACGCTTCCCATGCCGCCGATTACCACCACGACGAACGCCTCGCCGATGATTGACAGGTCCATTTGCAGAGACACAGCCTCACGCGGTATTTGCAGCGCTCCGCCCAGGCCGGCCAGGAAAGATCCCAATACAAAGGCGGCCGAAAACAGCCAGGCTTGATTGACGCCAAGTGCTCCGACCATTTCACGATCTTGCGTGGCTGCGCGCACCAGAACACCCCAGCGGGTTTTGTGAAACAGAAGCCATATAGCCAACAAGACGACCGGGCCGATCGCGATCAGGGCGAGGTCATATTCAGGGATCGGTTCGCCCATGATCCGGACTGCACTATTCAGGCCCGGTGCCCGGGGGCCCAATAGATCTTCGGCACCCCAGATTGCCAATGTCGCATCCTGAAAGATCAGGACGACGCCGAAAGTGGCAACCAGTTGGAACAGCTCGGGCGCGTGATAGATGCGCCGAAGGATGGTCAATTCGATCAACAGGCCGATCAGCCCGACGATCATGGCGGCCAGAATGACGCTGACCCAAAAGCCCAGAATACTGCCGCTCCAGAGCGTGACCAGCGTGTAGGCGAGGTAAGCGCCCACCATATAGAATGAACCGTGCGCAAAATTCACGATCCGCGTGACGCCGAAGATGATCGAAAGCCCGGACGCTATCAGAAACAGCGAGGAAGCGTTCGCCAATCCAGTCAATAGCTGTGCAAAATAGAACCCCATCGGGCCACCGTCCCTTGTTTGTGTTCTTATTGTGGGGCGGGGCAGGTATTGCCCCGCCAGAACCGGTTTATTCTGCCGGACGCAAGGCCGCTGCTTCATCTTCGCTGGGAAGGTAATCCGCCCCGTCTGCATAGGCCCAGTCGACCATGGACGGTTTTCCGTCAACCATGCCGGTCTTGCCGACATAAGCCCCCATTGTGGACTGGTGGTCAGCGGCGCGGAAGGTGAAGGGGCCGGTCGGGCTGTTCTCGACGGACAAGCCCTCCATTGCCGCCAGCAGAGCGTCGGTATCCGTGGAACCCGCCTTTTCCAGCGCTGCGGCAATGGCCAAGATCGAGTTGTAGCCGACGATCGAACCTGTTTTGGGCGCTTCGCCGAACTTCTCGATATAGGCATCCGCAAACGCTTTGTGGTCGTCCGTTTCGATGTCGGTCGAGGGATAACCGGTGACGATCCAACCCTCGGGCGCTTCAGCTCCCAGAGGGTCAAGATACTCGGGCTCGCCCGTCAGCAGCGAGGCTACGTCTCGATCTTCGAATAGGAAGCGCAGGGAACCTTCACGGACGAATTTCGCGAGGTCGCCACCAAAGGTGACGTTGTAGATTGCATCAGGCTTCGCGGCCTCAAGCGCGCGAACGGTGGAACCAGCGTCAATCTTGAAGACCGGCGGCCACTGTTCCTCGACAAATTCCACGTCGGGACGCAGTTTAGTCAGTTCCGCCTTGAACGCCTTCACCGCATCCTGCCCGTAGGCATAGTTCGGCGCGACCGTAGCCCATTTCACAGCGTCCAGCTTGGCTGCCTGTTCGGCCAGCATGGCAGCCTGCATATGGGTCGAGGGGCGCAGGCGATAAGTGTACTTATTGCCCTTCGACCAGACGATGGCGTCGGACAGAGGCTCGGAGGCGAGGAACAGGACCTTCTTCTGCTTGGCGAAATCGGAAACCGCCAGACCGATATTGGAAAGGAACGTGCCAAAGATCAGAACGGCCCCGTCCTTCGAGACCAGCTCTTCGGCGATGCGGATCGCCGTCGCCGGGTCGCCGGTATCGTCGCGGCTGATCACCTCAAGCTGTTTGCCGTTGATCCCGCCTGCGGCGTTGATCTGTTCGACTGCCAACTGCCAGCCTTTTTTGTAAGGCTCGGTAAATGCGGGCAGGCGGGTGTAACTGTTCACCTCACCCAACACGATCGTGTCCTGAGCCAGGCTGGACCCGGCCGTCAAACCGGCCAGGGGCAACGCGGCAAGCGCGCCCAGTACCGTGCGTCTGATCAGATTCATGTCAACTTCCTCCCAATGATCATTGTTCACGGCCAGTTATCCTGGCTTCTTAATGTATTGTCAGCCCTTTACAGTGCAGTTGCAGCATTTAGCGCAACCCGTCTTTGCCTTCTGCCTCCGCGCTTGTCAGCCCACCCACGCGCGGCAGTGGTCGACCGCTGTCTGTGACCGCCACGGCCACCATGATTTCATTTGCGCGGGGCGCGTCGTTCAATTGCACTTCAATCCCGTCGAAATGGCTGCGGACATAGGCCGCGTCCTTGTGCCCCAAGGGCACGTCGAGCACTTGTCCGGGGCTGCCCATCTTTTTCGATGAGGGCACCAGCGCGGCTCCTTTCTCTACCTCTTTGCGCAGCGGCGCGCCCAGTTTTGGGTGCAGAATTGCTGCCGCATGTTCCAGCTCGCCATTCTCTCCGACCATGGCTGATTTGCCATAACTTTCAGCCTGTTCTGGCGTGATGTTAAGCGCTTCGACACAGCGGCGGCCCAGCAGGGCCCCCAGCTCTGCACCGGTGTCCATCAACGGTGTCAGGTCCTCAACATATTGACCGGCAAAGGGGTTTTCGATCACTGCAACCGCTACGGCCTTACGCGTCGCGGGCGAGATCTGACGACCTGCCTCGATATGTGTTTCCTCGACATTGACTGCGATCTTGCGGATCTTTGTCATCTTAACCCGTCCTCTCCTTTGATATCCCAGGCCTCAAGCCCGCCCGAGCGTGAATGCACGCGTGGACCGGTTGTCATGACCAGTGCAAAAGCCAGTTCGCTTGCGCGGGGGGCGTCGTTGCAGCCGACCTCCATGCTGTCGAAATGGCTGCGCACGTATGAGGCGTTGATATGTGTAATTGGGACGTCCAGCCGTGCCCCGACGCCGCCGACTTTCTTGGACGATGGCACAATGGCGTTGGCCGTGCCCAGCAGCTGCCGCATCGCATAACCGCCGGGGGCATGCCACAGCGCGCCGTGCTCCAGCTCTCCGCCTTCGCCGACCAATGAGCCCTTACCGTAACCCTCGACGTTTTCCGGACCGCCCAGCATGTCGATCAGAGTCTGCGCCAATTCCAGTCCGAGCGGTTTGAGATCTTCCATGAAGCCCTGAATCTCAGGTTCATACCGGCCTGCAAACGGGTTGGCGATCACAGCCAGGGCCGCCACCCTTACCAGCGGCGTGTCGGACAGAGGTCCTCCTTCATGGTAGATTTCTTCAAGCGAAAACAGTTTTTTACGCAGTTGAACTTCAGGCATATTCAGGAACCTTTTGAGTGGAGGATGTCACCAACCGGGATGCTCCGGTTTGGCAGGATTGGTGGCCAAGCGACAGGTGGGCGGCGGTGATCAATCCCCGCGCTTGCATGTGTTTGGCAGTGTTTAGGCCGCGCAACAGGGCATTTTGGGTGTCTTTCGGCGAGAGTTGGTCCACGGAAACTGGAATGAGCATTTCACCCAAGTCGCTGTCGTCGCTCAATTGATTGGCGGGCGTGCGACGAATTGCGGGATGTCCTGGGAGGTCCACTGCGTTGGCTATCAGCGTCGCCGCCACATCCGCCATCGCGGCATTTTGTGCCAGCACCGTTACGCTGTCAGCAATGCCCAGGCTCAGGCTGCGTCCGCCGCGACCAGATGTGGCAATGCCTCCGATGCCGTCCGCTGCACTGATGGCAATGCGGCCCAGATCGCGCCCGTCGAGCCCGCTCATGGCGATGCGAAAAGTCTGATCGTGTCCCAAATACAGGGCGATATCGCCGCCGTTGTTGACCGAGGCGCGATCCAAAGGTGTGGCCCGTTGTATAGTGGTCAGGATTTCGTCGGCGACGGCTCCGGCAACGGCTGCCATAGGGGTGACGAACACGTCTGAGTGGGGACGTGCCGCCGCATCCATGCGCAGGGCTACCAACCCTTGAGGTCGCGGTCCATTTTGGGTCATTGGTGTCTTCAACAGCGTAAGTTCATCCACCAAGCCCTGCAGGATGGTCTGGAACCGAGTTCGCGCAGCTTCAAAAGCAATGTCCCGCGCGCCCTCTGCCTCGACTATAAGGTCGATCGGGCCGTGTTGCAGGTGCAATCTGCGACCACAGGGTAATATGGCGGACACGGGCTGCATCTACGGTTAAGCTCCTTTCGCCCAGCGGTAATTGGTCGATGACATCGGATCAGGCTGGTTTTCGAACTGGTCCACCTTGCGGGTTTCATCCGAGACGACTTCCGAGACCGGCTTGATTTCGTTCATGTGCCCGCCCAACGTGCTGTAGTCACTGACGCGCATCGTGAACTCGATGGGGGCGACCAGCGCCGGGGTGGGAACGTATCCGAACGACCCGGTGGGCATGTCCATGACATCCACCATCACGGTGATGCCGCCGCCCGGCCAGACATACGCTTCAGCCCCGCCACAGGACACAAAGGTCAGCGAGTCCTTGACGGATTTCGTTAGCCGCACTGGGTTTTCCGTGACACCGGCCCGCAGGCTGCCGCCCGCGCCGCCCATGAACAGAACCGAGCAAACCGACGGTTCGCAATTCTCGGCGATCAATTCAGCAGAGGCTTTGAGTGCGGGTGGAACCACGGCCGAGTGCGGTTTCAGGTCCGCGTCCAACTCGAAATAGCCATATTGTTCACCGGTGGTGGAAACCATGAGAAGACTCATGCCTTCACGGGCGAATTTCGGGTTGAAATCGCCAAGGATTTTCAAAGGGTCTTCAATGTCGGTGCCGCCCCAACCGGTGCCGGGTTCAGCCACTTGAAAATAGCGGCCCGGTGTTGATCGCCGCCCATTAATTTTGATCCCCGTAGGTTTGACATCCAGCATTTTGCCAGCCTGGTGCTCGGACAATACGCCGGTGATGTGGTCATCGACGACCACGACGTCGTCCACATGATCGACCCATTGCTTGGCGAACATGCCAATGGTGGCCGAGCCGCAGCCCACGCGCATCAGCTTTTCCTCGACCCCGTTGATGATGGGGGCCTTGCCCGCTTGCACGACGACAGTTGTCTCATGCCCTTCGTCACCAATCACCATCTCTACGGCTTCGCGATTGCACAGGCGCAGCAAGGCGTCACAGGTGATACGGCCTTCTTTCTTGGTGCCGCCGGTCAGGTGTTCCACCCCACCCAGAGACAACATTTTCGAGCCATATTCCGAAGTCATCACATGCCCGACCGGTTCCCCATCCACACGAACAACGTCGCGCTCATGGCCGATATGGCGGTCCGTGTCGATCTTCACTTTGACACCGCAATACGAGAAAATCCCCTCGGTCACGACGGTGACCATATCAACGCCCTTCACGTCCTGACTGACGATAAACGGCGCTGGTTTGTAATCGGGATAGGTGGTGCCCGCGCCAACGGCGGTCACAAAGGGCCTCTTGCCCTGCACGATGTCGCCGTCCCAGTCTTCGGGGTCTTTGCCATCTTTCAGGAATGGAACAAGACGCGTGTCTTCCGCGCTTTCGATGATGGTAAGCGCATCCAGTCGGACCAGATCACCGCCGAGGTTGGCATAGCGGTCGCAAGCCCCGGCCTTGCCATCTGCGATGTAACACATCACCGGGCAGGCGTCGCAGCGGATTTTCTCCGGTGTCGTGCGCTCAGTTGCCATCTGTAAGTTCCTTGATTGCTGCGCGCAGTTTTGCGGGCGTGGCCGGACCCTGGGTCAGCCGAACGCCACAGGCGCGTTTGATTGCGTTGAAAAGGGCCGGTGCGGTCGGGATCAGAACGTGCTCACCCAAACCTTTGGCACCATAGGGGCCGTGGGCATCCTCTTCTTCGATGATGAGGGTTTCGATCGGAGGGATGTCACCGATGGTCGGGATCAGGTAGTCGTGCAGGTTCTCAGTGCGCCCCGGAAGGTATTCCTCCATTAGCGCCATACCCAAGCCTTGGGCAATCCCGCCCTGAACCTGACCTTCGACCAGCATCGGATTGATCGCCTTACCGACGTCATGTGCCGCCACGAATTTGATGGGCTTCACCGTCCCAAGCTTCATATCCACTTCGACCACCGCCAGATGCGCGGCATAGCCGAACTGAGCGTAGGGGACCCCCTGACCGTTTTTGTCCAGCGGTTTTGTGGGCGGATCATAGGTTTCCTCGGCGCGCAGGACGTAACCTTCGGCATCGGGTGCCAGAGCGGTCAGGTCGATGGAGTGCTTCTGACCTTTGTCGTCCACACCTATTGTGCCTGCGTTCAGCGAAATCACCGCCTCGGGACCGGCATTGACGCGCGACAGGATCTGTGCGCGCAGTGCCTCGCCCGAAAGACGCGCGGCACTGCCTGAGACATAGGTTTGGCGCGAAGCCGAGGTTTTGCCCGCGTCGGGTGTAACATCCGTGTCAGCACCAATCAGTTCAATCTGCGACACCGGAACGCCGACCGCCGTAGCAAAAATCTGAGTGATGACCGTGTTTGCGCCTTGGCCGATATCCATTGCCCCTTGGTGAAGGACCAAAGTGCCGTCCGACCGAACGCCGGATTTGATGGTCGAGGGGTTCGGCAACGAGGTGTTGCCGCACCCATACCACCCGGCCGCCAACCCGACACCGCGCTTGAGCGTGTCGTTTTCCGCGTTGAATGCCGTGGCCGCCGCGTTTTCGCTGGCCCATGATGGGCGCAGCGCCTCAAGGCAGGCGCGAATTCCAACGCCCTGATCGAAGACCTGCCCGCAGACTGTCGGCACACCGTTATCCAGCGCATTGTGGATGCGGAAATCGAGCGGATCGATGCCAAGCTTGTCCGCAAGCTCATCAAACAGGCTTTCCTGAGCGATGGCCGACTGAGGAACCCCGAAGCCGCGGAAAGCTCCGGACGGCGGGCAATGCGTGTGGATGCCTTTGGCTTCCGCTCGGTAGTCGGTGATTTTGTACGGACCCGAGGCATGAACCGGCACTCGGTTGGCCACGGTCGGACCCCAGCTGGCGTAAGCGCCCGTATTGAATAGTCCATCGAAGGTCATACCGCTGATCCGACCGTCCCTGGCCGCGCCGATCCTGACCCGCAGATCAGAGGGGTGGCGTTTTGTGGTGGATTGCATCGACTCGGTCCGCGAATAGGTCAACCGCACCGGCTTGCCGGTTCTGAGCGCTGCGAGCGCCAGATAGGGTTGTACTGAGATATCCAGTTTGGAGCCGAAACCGCCGCCAACACCGGTTGGTACAATCCGGATCTGATCACGGGGCATGCCCAGAATGATCTCAAGTGCATCCAGATCCATCACCGGTGCCTGCGTGCAGGCATGTACCTCAACCCGGCCATTTACGATTTCAGCGAAACCGGCTTCGGGTTCGATGTATCCATGTTCGACAAAACCGGAACGAAAACGACCTTCGACAACGACATCCGCGTCGGCCAGCGCCCCTTCAGGGTCGCCGCATTTTACAAACCCTCCGCACATGACATTTTCATCGCGATCCTGATGCAGTTGCGCCGCCTCGGGTGTCATGGCTTCGAGGGATTCCAGTACGGCGGGCCGTTCCTCCCAGGTTACAGGGAAACTGGAGGGATCGAAGGTCGCGAGAACCTCGGGCGATCCGACAATTGCGGCCACCGCCTCGCCGCGGAATCGGGCTTCGGTTTCAGCAAACACGGGTTGGTCCGCGAAATCGGGGATAACGCCGAACACGTTTCGGCCGGGAATGTCGGCGGCCGTCAGAACCAGTTCAATTCCCGGGGTGGCGCTGACCCACGCCTTTAGATTGCCAAAAGTGAACCCTGCCCGATGATACGGTGAGCGGATCACGAGAATTTCCAGCGTGCCAGCCGGAGCCACGTCATCACCGAACAGTTCGGCACCCGTAACCTTGTCCGGCCCGTCAACGCGTCGGATGGCATCGCCCGCATGCCCGGTTATCGTACCGTGTTGATGAACTGTGCCAGCGGCGACGACAGCGTCGATGATCTTGCGATAGCCGGTGCAGCGACACAGAACGCCGCCAAGGGCATCCTGAACCTGTTCGGTGTTTGGTTCTGGTGTCTCACGCAGCAACGCAACCGCTGCGGTCATCATGCCGGGCGTGCAGATGCCACACTGCGCTGCCCCGTGGTTCTGAAAACTTTCTGCCAGACGGGCCGCGATCTGATCTGCTTGTGTCAGTCCGGCAACCGTCTCTACCACCCGTCCGGCAACCTGCTGCGCGGGCACTAGGCATGCGCAGACCGGATCGCCGTCAACGAGCACCGTGCAGGCCCCACAATCGCCCGCATTGCAGCCGATCTTGACGTCCCGGGCCGCCAACCGCTCTCGTAGCATTTCAGACAGGCGTTCGCCTACGCGCGGCGCGGCGCTGGCCGGGGTTCCGTTCAGAGTGAATTCGGTTGTGACTTCGTCTGCGCGCTTATCCATGGCTTTGGCCCGCCTCCCTTATTGCGCGGACGCATTGCTCCGCCACGGCATCCAAGCGGTATCCGGCGTCTCCGCGGACGTCATCGATCGGGCTGAGCGGCGCCAGGTGATCTGGCGAAATTTCGACGGCGTCAGGGGATTTGCCGATCAGGTCAGCTTCGAGATTTTCCAGCCGCTGCGCTACGGCCGATGCAGCACCCACCGCGATCCGTGCGTAGTTGATCCGGCGGTTTTCATCGAGACCGATGACTGCCGATGTCATTGTGATCGAGATGACCAGGTACCGCCGCGCGCCGAGTTTTTCGAAATGCCCGACGGCCCCGCTGGGAGGATGGGGTAGATAGACGGCTGTTACGATCTCGTCGCTGGTCCGTGCTGTCTGACGCACACCCGTGATGAACTCTGACAGCGGCACTTCTCTAAGGCCGTGGGTTGACCCAAGTTCAACGCTGGCTTCCAATGTAAGAAGCGGGGGTACCCCATCAGCTGCGGGCGACGCGTTGCACAGGTTTCCTGCAATCGTGCCGCTGTTTTGGATTTGCAGGCTGCCGACTTCCCGTGCCGCCATTTGCAGCCCCCGAAACGCAGCTGGCAGGTCGGCCCGGACGATATCGGTCCAGTTTGTCGCGGCTCCGATTTTCCAGCGGTTTTTCGTAAGGGTGACACCTGAAAGACCAGCGATCCGAGTCACGTCCAATATGTCAGTGTGCAGTTCATGACGCTGCCGAGACGGAAAGAAATCAGTTCCGCCAGCGACAACCGTCAGGTCTTGGGTGGCCAACAATTTAAACGCGTCGTCGAGCGTGCAGGGTGAGAGATACCGCAAAGTGTCTGTCCTGATGAGAATTTTCTCGTTAGTACACTAATGATATTACGTGATGAAAAAAAATGTCAACGATTTGTTTGTGCGGTTTTTGAGTGATGGTTGTGGTGGATTCAGTCTGTGGCTTGAATGCTGTTCAGTTTGTTTTTTCTTTTTGTTTTCAGAGGCAAAATAGGATTTGGCGACTGCGACCTCATAGGAATGAGTTAATTTTCAGCGCTTTTTCGAAACCAGCCCCCGACGGATCAGAAGTTTTAAAATTCATCAGTAATTCGTTGACACACTAACAAGTAGAAATGAATATAGTGATCGATCACTCACCTATGTGTGGATCTTTGGACAGGCTGAAACCTACCGCCTGCTGTCAACAGGGAGGAAGAAATGAATAAGTTCAATTTGATGATGGCGACCGCACTTGCCGCTGGTTTGACTGCGGGCGCCGCAGCAGCACAGGAGAAAGTGCGAATCGCATTCATCGATCCGCTGTCTGGGCCGTTTGCCACAACTGGAACGCAGGGCTTGGCGATCTATCGTCACAGCGTCAAAGAACTGGTTAACGAACCCGGCGCGCTTCTGGATGGGCAGGCAGAGTTTGAGATGGTGCCCTTCGACAACAAGATCAGTGCAAAGGAATCGCTGATTCAGCTGCAAGTCGCCATGGATCAGGGGATCCGCATCATTGCGCAAGGCGCGTCGTCCGGTGTTGCCAATGCGTTGACCGAGGCCGTTGCCAAACACAATCGCCGCAACCCGGATGACCCGGTCATCTTCCTCAATCACTCGGCCGTTGATCCGGCGTTGACCAATGACAAGTGCCAGTTCTGGCATTTCCGCTTCGACGCCAATGCCGATATCAAGATGGACGCGCTGACCGATGACATTTCGGCCAACCCGGATATCAAGAAGGTCTATGTAATTGGCCAGGACTATTCCTTTGGTAAGGCCGTCGCCGCGGCTGCGCAGCGTTTCCTCAAGGAAAAGCGCCCGGATATCGAAATCGTGGGGAATGAGCTGCACCCGATCGGCAAGGTAAAGGATTTCACGCCCTACGCGCGCAAGATCGTCGGCTCTGGCGCGGATGCCGTGATCACCGGCAACTGGGGCGGAGACATGGTCGGTCTGGGCAAGGCGGTCATGGGGGCCGGCTTTAACAAGCCGATCTACACCTACTACGGCGCGACCTCGGGCATCACGGCGGCCTTCGGTGAAGAAGGCGACGGCATCGTCAAGCTGGTCGGTGCCGGGCAAGTGAACCCGCCAGCAACGCCCGAAGCGCAGGAGTTTGTCGCTGCATTCTACGAGAGCTTCCCTGATCTGGACTTTGGGCAGCCGCAAATGGCCAATGTCGCGCCAATGTTGGCAGCTGCGATCAACGAGGTTGGCAACGCCACTGACATCAAGGCCATTGCCTACGCTCTTGAGGGGATGGAGTACGACAGTATCGTCACCGGCAAGACCGTGATGCGTGAAAGCGATCACCAAACTATCCAGACCGTGACAGTGCAGGGCCAGACGCCAGAGGCCGCGTTCGAATATGACAAATCTGGCCGTGGTATGGTTGCAGAGACGGTTGTTGAATTGGCGTCCAATGACTCGGCCACCACTTGCGAGATGAAGCGCCCATAAACCCCTAACCACTCTGGTGGTCCGCCTGAAATCCGGGCGGGCCAGCAGGCTACCACTCAATCAATGCAGGGAGACAAGCAATGGCGCTGTTCCTCGTGAACGTGTTGGATGGGTTTGTGACCGGATTGTTGCTGTTCATGCTGTGCAGCGGTCTGACACTGATCTTTTCCATGATGGGCGTTCTGAATTTTGCCCATGCCAGTTTTTATATGCTGGGTGCCTATTTCGCCTATCAGATCAGTCTTGTGACCGGGTTCTGGGCCGGCCTGCTGATCGCGCCACTTATCGTCGGAGTTATAGGGGCCGTGGTCGAACGGTACGGGTTAAGACGTGTCCACAAATACGGACATGTGCCGGAACTGATCTTTACATTCGGTCTGGCCCTGCTGATCGAAGAAACGGTTCAGTTCTTTTGGGGAAAAAGCCAACTTCCATTCTCTGAGCCCGAAGCACTAGATTTCGCGGCCTTCGCCATCGCCGGAAATGCCTTTCCTGCCTACAAGGTGTTCATGATTGCCGTGGCGATGGGGATCTTCCTGACGTTGCTGTACATCCTGACCAAGACCCGGATCGGCATGACCATCCAGGCCGCGCTCAGCTATCCCGAAACCGTGCAAAACCTGGGCCACAACGTGCCGCTGGTGTTTATGTGCGTCTTTGGCGTCGGCACCGCGATGGCCGGTCTGGCGGGCGTGATCGCCGGTCCTGTTCTAGGTGTTTTTCCCGGAATGGCCGTGCAACTTGGCTCCATCGTTTTCGTCACCATCGTGATCGGTGGCCTGGGGTCGCTTTGGGGTGCTTTGGTCGCATCTCTGATCATCGGGTGGATGCAAACCTTTGCCACCGCCTATGACATCACTGCCGAACAGGTGTTGACCGCCATCGGTTTTACCAAGCCGGAAATGATCTGGGATCATCCTCTGCAGGACCTGTGGACGCTGACGCTGCCTCAACTGGGTCCGATCCTGCCGTATCTTCTGATGATCATCGTGCTCGTCCTGCGACCGCAGGGTCTTATGGGGAACCGTGAATCATGAGTATCGCAAGTAAGACTCCCCTGACAGCAGGTACGGCGCGGCTGGTTTCGTTGTCGAATGCGATACCCTGGGCCTTTGCTGCCTTGTTTCTGCTGTGCCTGCCGCTGGTGTTCCAAACCAGCTCGGCGCTGACGATCATGAACCAGATGGCGATCACCATCGTGTTCGCGCTCAGCTATAATATGCTGCTGGGGCAGGGCGGTATGCTGTCCTTTGGCCACGCGGTCTATATGGGGCTGGGTGGATTCTTTGCCATGCACGTCATGAACATGGTCGAGGGCGGATTGTGGCTTCCCTTGCCCCTTTTGCCGATTGTCGGCGGTTTGTTCGGTCTGGTTTTTGCATTCCTGATCGGCAGCTTCTCGACCCGCCGGGCGGGTACGGTTTTCGCCATGATCTCTTTGGGCGTTGGAGAACTTATCGCCGCCTGCTCGGTGATAATCGTCGTGTTCTTTGGTGGTGAAGAGGGTATCTCGGGCGACCGCACCATGGGTCCGCCTGTATTCGGGTATGAATTCCTTACTCAGCAAGAGGTTTACTACCTGACCATCTTCTGGCTGCTTGTAGCGACTTTGCTGATGTATCTGTTCTCGCGCACGCCAATCGGGCGGATCGCCAACGCGGTGCGTGACAACGAGGAACGAGCAGAGTTTCTGGGCTATTCGCAACGCAACGTTCGTTGGATTTCCTTCTGCGCCTCAGGGTTCTTCGCTGGCGTCGCCGGGTCGTTGTTTGCGATCAACTTTGAAATCCTGACGGAAGAGAATCTGAACCTTGCGACTTCGGGATCAATACTGCTGATTACATTCATCGGTGGGGCCGGGTTCTTTGTAGGGCCGATCATCGGAGCGGTGGTGTTCACGTTGCTGCAAACCGTCCTTGGCCTGCATACCGAGCTTTGGGCGCTGTATCTGGGCATCTTGTTTGTCGCTTGTGTGATGTTCTTCCCATCAGGGTTCGCCGGGCTGATCGCAATGCACCGCCGCCCGTTTTCACTGGGTAAGCTGCACCTGCTGATCAAGCCGTATCTTAAGGTGGCAATCCCCTCCATTACTAGTGTTCTGTCGCTGGCGGCCACACTGGAGATCCTGTTTCATAAGCGCCACGGTTACGGCGGCGATCATGAGATGGAGCTTTACGGAATCGCCTTTGACAGCAGCGGCTATCATGCCATCGGCATGGCCGTAGTCATCGCCGCGATATCCCTTTTCCTCGTGTCTCGCGTGTTGCCAGAAATTCGGGCCGCTTGGGATAATGCAAATCACGCGGAGGGTCAGGCATGAATGCGCCCGCCATCGAGCTGAGAAAACTTGAGAAAAGCTTTGGTCTTGCCAAGATTATCCAGGGGGTGAACTTGCAAATCGCTAAGGGCGAACGCCACGCCGTCATTGGTCCGAACGGGGCCGGGAAATCGACCCTGTTCAATCTGATCACCGGTCGGTTTGCGCCGACGTCGGGCGGGATTTTCCTGCATGGCGAGGAAGTGACTGGCATGAAACCTTTCGAGATCAATCGCAGGGGCCTCAGTCGGTCTTTCCAGATCACCAACATTTTTCCCAACATGACCGTATTCGAAAACATTCGCTGTGGTCTGTTGTGGACCATGGGGTATCGGTATTCCTTCTGGCACATGGTTTGGCGGCAACAGGATGTAACGGAAAAGGCTGACGAAATCCTGGCCCAGATCAATCTGAGCCAACGCCGGAATGAACTGGCGGGTACTCTGGCCTATGCGGAACAGCGCGCGCTAGAGATCGGGATCACGATTGCCGGGGGCGCTGACATCATCCTGCTGGACGAACCCTGCGCCGGGATGAGCTATTCGGAAACTGATCTGATCGTCGATCTGATCCGCAAGGTAACCGAGGACAAAACTCTGTTGATCGTAGAGCATGATATGGGCGTGATATTCGATCTGGCCGACAAGATTTCGGTTCTGGTCTACGGCGAAGTAATCGAATCCAACACGCCGGACGTTGTTCGATCCTCGGCAAAGGTGAAAGAAGCTTACTTGGGCGCGAGTTTGGAAGAGGAGGCAGTGTGATGCTTCTCGTCAAAGACTTGCACGCCTATTACGGCAAAAGCCACATTCTGCAGGGTGTGAATCTTAAGGTGGGTGAGGGCGAGATTGTCTCGCTTTTGGGTCGCAACGGTGTGGGGCGTTCCACTACCTGCAAGGCGATCATGGGCGAGGTTGCGCCGCACGGGTCGATCCAGTTCCGCGGCAAAGAGATCGCGGGCCGCAAAAGCTTTGAGATCGCAAAGGCCGGGATCGGCTATGTGCCCGAGAACCGGGATATCTTTCCTGGCCTCACAACGCGGCAGAACCTGATGCTTGGGCTGAAGCCTGGCCAAAAAGATGGCGACGGACGTTGGTGCATGGAGGATATGTTCGAGTTGTTCCCAAACCTGCGCAACCGTGCGGATGTGGATGCCTCGGTCATGTCAGGCGGTGAGAAGCAAATGCTGACCATATGCCGCGCGTTGATGGGTGATCCCGACTTCATCATGATCGACGAGCCGACCGAAGGGCTGGCGCCGAAGATTGTCGAGCAGGTGGGGGATTTGCTGCTGCAGATCGCCGAGCGAGGCGTTTCAATCCTGCTGGTCGAGCAAAAGCTGACCATCGCATTGAGGGTGACCAACCGCGTCTATGTGATGGGGCATGGGCACATGGTCTACGAAGGAACTCCGCAAGCGCTGCGCGAAAATGACGATATCCGCAAGGAATGGCTGGAGGTCTGAGGCCACTCTATTGTGCGTCAATCGGCGTTACTGGCGTAGAGACAGGCAGAAGTGGGTAAAGGGAGCTCCAAAACTTGGAGTTCCCTTTTTATGAGGCCAATTACTTCTTCAGGAACGGCGCCATCGTCTTGAAGAACTTCTCACCATAGGGTGGGCGTACGGCTTTGAAGACGCCGTCCATGTTGATCTGTTTGTAAACGGCCTTTGCATGGCTGAACCGTTTGAATCCGTGGTGGCCATGGTATGCACCCATGCCACTGTTTCCGACGCCGCCAAATGGCAGAGTGTTTTGGGTCGAGTGCATGATGGTGTCATTGACGCACGCGCCGCCGGAAATTGTGCTCTCCATCACCTTTTGCTGCTCGTTCGCATCCTTGGCGAAAACATAGGCCGCAAGCGGGCGCGGGCGCGCATTCGCGAATGCTATGGCCTGATCCAGCGAGTCATAGGGCAGGATTGGCAGTATTGGCCCAAAAATCTCGTCCTGCATGACGTCCAGGTCAGGGTCGGCGTCGATGATCAGAGTCGGCGGTAAGATTTTCTCGTTAGTGGCCGAGAAATCCTCGTTCGCGGGATTGACCTGCGTGATGCGCGCACCGGCCGAGCGCGCCTGCGCGACAAGGTTCTTGAGGCGGTCAAACTGGCGGTCGGTCACGATATGGGTGACATCCGGGTTACCGGACAGGGTCGGGTAGGCTTCGGCGATCTTTGTCGCCAGCGCGGTTGCAAAGTCTTCCATCTTTGCGCGCGGGACCAAAACGTAGTCTGGCGCAAGACAGACCTGACCTGCATTGAAAACCTTGCCAGCCGCGATGCGGGCAACTGACAGGTCCATATCTGCGCTTGGGGCGATGATGGCTGGGTTCTTGCCGCCCAGTTCCAGTGTCGTCGGGACCATGTGTTCAGCCGCTGCTCGCAACACTTGAGGCCCGATTGTGCTGGCTCCGGTGAAAAGCAGATGATCGAACGGCAGGACGGTGAATGCTTGTGCGACATCGACGCCGCCGGTTGCAACAACGGCTTCATGCGGGGCAAAATTCATTTCGATCAGTGATTTCAGCAGGCCGGACGTGCGGGGCGTGAATTCGGATGGCTTCAGCATGACCGAGTTGCCTGCAGCAAAGGCTTCGCCCATCGGGCCAATGGCCAGATAGATTGGAAAGTTCCAGGGGCTGACGATGCCGATTACGCCCAGCGGCTGGTACTGAATGTGACCACGCGCGCCCAGCAGCCCAAGGGGAAACTCGATCTTGGCCTTCTCGGGGCGCATCCAGCGATCGAGATTGTCCCGTGCGAATTTCAGCTGTTTTACCGTTCCAACTATATCTGCCGTGATCGTCTCGTGTTTCGACCGATTGCCGAAATCGGCCGAAATCGTATCCACCATGGCGTCGCGGTTATCCAAAACCAAATCGATTAGGCGCGTGATACGTTCCTTGCGTTCAGCCGCATTCGGTGTGCCATGATCTGCCCGGTGGGACTTTTGCGTTTCCAGAAGAGTTGAAAGGCCCTCGACTGTGTTGGGGCTATGTTGATTCACTGTGCGTCTCCTGCGGTTGTCCTGCGGTGTGCAACCGCCTTCCTGTTGATCTGTGTGCCTGTTTTGAACCCTTGGTCGCAAGGGCAGGGCTTTTGGTTCTTTATTGCCGGGCCGCCAAGTTCACGTTGACATCTGCCCGGCAATATGAAAGGTAAGTGATCGTTCACTAATAAGCAAGAGCGCAGAATGACCCTGACCACCGAAGACAGGTTCAAGACCGGCATGCAGTTACTTGCGGCCTCAACCACAATCATCACGTCCAGTTTCGAAGGCGCGCGCGCCGGTATGGCGGCAACGGCGGTGTGTTCGCTGACCGCAGATCCGCCCGCGTTGCTGGTCTGTATCAACCGAACCGCCCGAACCTATGGTGTTGTCATGGACAGCCGGAAATTCGCCGTGAACCTTGTGCCCGATGACATGACTGACGTTGTCGGTGCCTTTTCATCGAAAATGGACAAGGAAAAACAGTTTCAGGCGGCGGGAACCTGGATCCAAGGCGATTTTGGTCTGCCCGTGTTGCAAGAGGCCGTTGTGTCTTTTGAATGCGTGGTCGACAACTGGGCCAACACAAAGACACATGCGGTGTTCTTTGGCTTGGTGAAAAAGGTTCACCTGAACCCCGAAAAATCGGCGCTGATATACGGGCGCAAAGGGTTCCACAAACTCACCCCGCTTGAGAGCTGACACTGGATTTGTGGCGACGCACTCGCCGTGAACAGACAGGTTTCACGACCAAATAACATTTGGGCGACATTTCACGGACGTGGTGTGATGATGCCCGGGAGGAGATAGAAATGGCGACACTCGGCCAGCTGATTGACCGAAACGCAGACCGTTTTGGGGATCGGGATGCATATGTAGAACTGGATCGCCGACGCAGCTGGCGTGCCCTTGGCAAGCGCACTGATGCGCTGGCGCATGCGTTGCGTTCTTTGGGTGTCCGCAAAGGAGATCGGGTTGGGGTCATCCTGCCCGACTGCATCGAAGTGGCTGAAACCATCGGAGCCTGCGCCAAGGCAGGCGCGATCCGAGTGGGTTTGAACTATCGCCTGGCACCGCGAGAGATCGGAGCGCTGATAGACGATGCGGGTTTGGATGTGCTGTTCGTTCAGGACTCGAAGGTCGCGATCGCTCAGGACGCCTTGAAGTTCAGTGACCGCCAGCCTGCACTTGTGGGTGTCGGTTCGCAGCATGAACTGGAGCGGGACTATGAAACACTGATCGCAGCGGCCGCTGATCGCGGACGTTTCGCTCATACACCGCATGAGCAACTGATGATCTGTTACACGACCGGTTCAACCGGTTTGCCAAAGGGCGCGATCTATCCCCACGCGTTGATGATCGAGTCGATGGGCGTAATCGCCCTGGCCGAAGGTGCGGGTCCGGACGATGTCTGGTTGCACGCGATGCCAGCCTCGGGCGTTCCGATCATTCACCTGCTGCGCAACATGTTCCACGGCACCAAATGCGCCATTATCGGCGAGTGGAATGCCGAGACGGCCCTGAAACTGATCGACCGGGAACAGGCCACGATCTGCGTACTGGTGCCGACTATGCTGAACGATCTTTTGTCATCGGGACTGATCACACAATACAATTGTTCGTCGATCCGGCAACTCGGCTATGGCTCGGCCCCGATTCCGCCGGCCACGGTGCGCGAGGCGCTCAAGGCGTTTGGGTGCAAGTTCCTGCAGATGTTCGGGACGACCGAACTGATGGGAATGGGGATGATGTTGACGGCAACAGATCACGAGCGCGCATTGAAAGAAGGGCACAACTGTCTGGAGAGCGCAGGTCGGCCCCTGTACTACGTGGACGTCCGTGTTGTGGATGAGCAAGGCAATGACCTGCCCAGCGGAGTGGCGGGTGAACTACTGATCCACTCACCCTATGTGATACCCGGGTATTGGAACCAAGCGGTGGAATACTCGGAAACCGTGCGCGATGGTTGGTTGCGTACCGGGGATATCGCTGTGATTGATGCTGAGGGCTATGTTCACCTAAAAGACCGGGCCAAATTCCGCATTAAGTCTGGCGGGTACAACGTGTTCCCGGTTGAGGTCGAAAACTGCCTGGCCGAGCATGAAGCGGTCGACGAGGTGAGCGTGTTCGGTTTGCCCGATCCGAAATGGGGGGATCGGATACATGCCGTTGTGACCCTGAATTCCGATGCGCCTGTCAGCGGGGCAGAATTGCGCGAATACTGTCGCGGCAAAATCGCCAACTTCAAAATTCCGAAGGAAATCGAAATCTGGGACGCGCTGCCCAAAGGGCCGACTGGAAAAATTCAAAAGCGTGAGATCATCGACATCTGCAGTCGCGCCAGCCACAGCGGCGCTGCCTGAGAAAACTCCCTGACCGGGTGCCTGTGTGCGCTGTGGTCAGGGAAGTGTTTTGACGGACTTAGTGCGGGTTTGCCGCCGCAGCATGGTCAAAGTTCGAGACTTTGCGCGCCATGGCGTCTGTATCCAGTATCAGATTGGCAAAGATGGTCTCGACCCAGGACAGTGCGCCCGAAGTCAGCAAAAAGGTCTCGGGCACGACAATCCATTCGCCAATCCACATCCCGCCCGAGCGTTCATGCTGATGGGTTGTGAATTCGCCGATCTGCTCGGCCCGCTGCCGGCCAAGCCGGGCGACGGCTTCACCAAATTCGGATGCGCGCTGGTTTTTTTTATGAGCCATGGCAGACGACGCACCCTTGCCTGCGGTAGATACCTCGGACCATTCTAATATGTCCGAGGATGACAGCAGATTGACGTTATGAGAGATTTTGCACAGCGTCGCGCACAGACCCCCAAGCGCGCCGACAATGTCGGCAATGCCGTCGCGGGCGTTTTGCCAATGGGGCTGTATGACATTCAGACCCAACGTGGCGGCGACGCCTTCCTTGATCCGATGACCTGTTCCATTTTCGTATCCTCGAAGATCGCCGACAGGGCCGCCAATCTGAACGTTCAGGCCTCGCGCCGCCGCCTCTTCAAGCGCTTGTGCGCGCCGCTGCAGCTCGACTTTCCAAACCGTCAACTTGGTGCCAGCACGAATGGGAACTGCGTGTTGGCCGTTGGTGCGCCCCATCATGACAGTGTCACCAAGTTCGTCGATCTGCAGTCCGATAGCGGCGGTCAACCTTACCAGTCCGGTCTGGATGTGTTCCAGCCCGATCTTCATTTGCAGCGCCAGCGCCGTGTCCATGATGTCCTGCGTTGTCGCCTGGTAGTGAACGCTCGTCGCCTGATCGCCTACCTGCCTTCTGAGTTGTTCGACGAGACCGACGATCGGGCGCCCAACATGTATCATGTCTTCGTGCAGGCGTTCTGTGTCCAGGTCGCAGACCGAAATCGCGTCGAGCGCGTCAGCGGTCTGTTGCGGGATCAGGTTCTCCAGCGCCTGATGGCGCGCCAGTGTCTGTTCAACCTTTAGCCAGGCCGAGATCGTGGCGTGTTGTGACCAGACGGACCGCATGTCAGCGCTGGAAAAGCAGTCGCGGTAAAGAGAGTGCTCAAGCATCTTCCAGCTCTCCTTTTGCGATTTTGCGCTCCTTCATGATCCCCCGGATGCGGAAGGCGATAGCCCCTGCGCCGATGACCAGGAAGGCCAGAGCGATCGGGCGTTCGACGAAGATCAACGCGCCGCCATCGGACATCAGTAGCGACTGGCGGAAGGTCTCTTCCGCGCCTTTTGCCAGAACGAACGAGATCACGAAGGCCGCAACGTTAAAGTCGTACTTCCGCATCAGCCAGCCGGCAAAGCCTGCGCAGGTCATGACAGTGACGTCGAACATTGATCCGCGCGCTGAATAAGCTGCGACGAACGAGGTCAGGAAGATCAGCGGATACAGGACATTGGTCGGGATCTTCAGGATCAGGCGCGCAACCTGAGTGGCGCCGAAGTATCCGATTAGGCCATAGGCCAGAATACCCAGCATACCACAGGCAAACAGTTTATAGACCAGCTCCTTATCCGTCAGGAACAGGGTCGGACCGACCTGAATGCCGTGGATCAGGAAAACACCCAGCAGAATCGCCCCGATGGTCGAACCCGGAATGCCGAGCGTCAGAAGCGGTGCCATCGAAGGGCCGGACACCGCGTTGTTGGCGGCTTCGGGGGCTGCGACGCCTTCCAGCGCGCCCTTGCCCCACATCTCGGGGTTCTTGGCCCGGCGCTTGCCTTCGCCGTATGAGATGAACGCAGCGATCGCGGACCCGAGGCCCGGCAGAACGCCGATGCCAGCGCCGATAAAGCCACCTCGGAATGCGTGCGGTAAGCAAGGTTTGTATTCTTCCCAGGTCAGGCTGTTGCCGTTTTCGCTGCTTTCATTCTCTTTGGTTTCGCTGGTTGCCTTACGGCGCGATTCCAATTGGGCAAAGACTTCGCCCAGAACAAAGACGCCAATCATCAGCGGGACAAGCCCGATGCCGTTCGACAGTTCAAATGAACCAAAGGTATACCGTTCCTCGCTGGAGATCGGGTCGAGGCCTACCATGGCGATCAGAATACCCAGCAACGCAGACGCCAACCCCTTAACGATTGAGTTGCCGATAACCGATCCGATGACCACGAAGGCTGCAAAGTAGATCGCAAAAGTTTCCGGCGGGCCAAGTTTAAGGGCGATGGCCGCAATGAATCCGACTCCGACGACTAACATGATGTCACCCATCAGGTCTCCGATGATGGAAGAAATCGTCGCGACTTTCATCGCTTTGCCGGCCTTGCCGGCCCGGGCCAATGGATAGCCGTCAATCTGCGTTGCGGCGCTGGCTGCTGTTCCGGGCGTATTGAACAGAATAGCAGCGATTGAGCCGCCGTACCGGCCGGATTTTCCGATCACGTACAGGAATGCGAGCGCAAAGATTGGCGACATGTAAAAGGTGATGGGCAGCAGCATCGCAATCGCTGCCGACGCGGTCAGCCCGGGTGTGGCCCCGACCACCATGCCCACGACTGCGGCCAGCACAATTGCAAAAAGCAGCGAGGGGTCGGTGATCACCGAAAGAAGTGCGGGAAAAATTTCCATGACGATTTACCCCTGTATCCAGTTGAGCAGGTCAAAGACCTCGCCGTACGGCGGGAACACGCCAAGCAGGATAAAAAAGATGAGGTGGAAGATCAGCGGGCATAGCACCACGGACACCGCCAGCCCGATCCAGTTGCGCACGCCGAAAAAGTACAGAACGATCGGCGCGGCAATCGCCGTCGGCAGCAGGTAGCCAAACCAGCGGAAGGACTGCTGATAGATCAAGGCGATGATGAACAGGCCGATGATTTGAAGCGTTGCCCCGTGGTCTTGCGTCTGGCTGGTGCCGTCGGCTGTTTGACGTGCGGCACCCAACAACAGCAGTCCGGAAAGAAACAACAATGCGATGGACGCTGAGAATGGCACGATGCCTGCCCAGGTATCCCCCGGTGACGCTGCGGGCACTTGCCAGGCACCCCAGATGGCAATGATAGAGATGAGGGCTAGCACAAGGCCTTCTGCATAGGCGCGCATGTCGATCCTCCCTGATTACAGTAGATACAAAAGGGCCGGGGGGAGAAAACCCACCCGGCCCTGAGGACTTTAGTTGGTCAGGCTTTCGACCAGGGGAGTGGCGTCCTCTTTCATGGCGGACAGCGTCGCTTTGGCATCCGCACCATTCTGGTAAACCGGGCCGGTTCCGCGCGAGGCCAGAAGTTCAGCGAACTCGGGCTTGGCGGCGATTTGCTCCAGCGCGGTCTGCATCGCGGCAACGACCTCGGCCGGGGTGCCCTTCGGTGCGAACACGATCACCGGTGAGGAGACTGCGGCGAACGGAATGCCCAGTTCACCAAACGAAGGCACGTCCTTCATGATGCCATCGCGGTCTTGGCTGTTGACGGCCAGCGCGCGCAGCTGCTCTTCAAACCCAGCCAACTGCTGAACGCCCAGGAAACCAAAATCAGCCTGTTCGCCGATCAGAGCGGCACGGGTCGGTCCGCCACCTTTGAACGGTACGTCCTGAGCCTCGATGCCGTTATTGGCCAGAAACCCCATGCCGCCAACGTGGTGGAAACCACCGCGTCCCGAATGTGCCCAACGCAGTTGCCCGGGATTGGCTTTGGCCGCATCGATCACGTCTTGAACGGATTGGAACGGGCTGTTGAGTGGCACCATCAGCGAGGTTTGCAGTTGGCCGACCTGAGCGACAAAGTCAAAGCTTTCCAGTGCGTCAATGTCGGTGTCGCGCGTCATCGTCGACAGCAGGAACGAACCGCCCGATGTCATCATCATCGTGTAGCCATCGGGGCGTGCGCCCACGACAGAGTTAGCCCCGTTCAGACCGCCCGAACCGGGCTTGTTCACAACGACAACCGGAACGTCCAGAATGCCTTCGGCCGCAGCCGAGATGGCGCGGGCATAGGCGTCTGTACCGCCGCCGGCTTTGTAGGGGACGACCAAATTGATCGGGCGTTTCGGCCAATCGGCGGCAAAGCTCGCAGTTGCGGTTACGGTCACGGTTACTGCCGCGAGGACGGCAGTGAGAATTGTTCTACGCTTCATAGCATCCTCCCTGAGATGCCATCCAAATTAGGTGAAAAAGAATGTTAAAAAAAATGCAAATGCGTTATCTTCTCTTGCAAAAAAGTAAAGAGTGGATTCGATGAATATCAAGGCTCTTCGCGCATTCCGTGCAACTCTTTCCGAGGGATCGTTGATCGCCGCGTCAAAGATACTCCATTTGAGCCAACCAGCTATCAGCCGTTTGATATCTGGGTTGGAGGCGGAACTGGGCCTGACCTTGTTTGATCGAAGCGGGCGCAATCTGACACCCACGCGTGAGGGGTTGGCCTTTTACCGCGAAGCCGGGCGAATTTTGGACAACTTAGATGAAGTTCCTCGCATCGCGGCTGAAATACGTGCGGGTCGGACCGAAACGCTGCGCGTTGTCACGATGCCCCGCATAGCCCGCGCTATCTCGGCGCCCGCGCTGGCCAAGTTCCTGAAAGTTCATCCTGACACAAATGTCAGCCTTGATATCCGCGCGCGGCGAGAGGCCAGCAAGTGGCTGGCAGGTCGCGAGTATGACATTGGTATTGGTGCATTGCCGGTTGAACATCCCGGCGTGCGGACAAAGCCATTGTTGCGGGTTCGAGCACAGGCGGTATTGCCAGCGGGGCACGCCTTGTCCGATCGTCAGTCGGTATCGGCAAACGATCTGGCCAAAGAACCGGTCATCCGGTTGATGAACGGTCTTTTGTTGCGCGAACAACTTGATGATATTTTTCGGTCCGCAGGGGTCGATCCCCGTCATACCTGTGAGGTCGCCGCGTCACAGCTTGCTTGCTCGCTTGTTGCGGAAGGAGCCGGCGTCACCATTGCAGATGAACTTATTGCGGCCCAGGAACCTTTCGGCCGGTTATCGCTGGTTCCTATCGCGCCGGAACGTTGGATGACTTTCGGCCTGCTCTATCCCGTTACACAAGAAAAATCCGAGGCTTTGCAGGACTTTGAAGATGTGCTGTTTCGGCAGGCATCCGAACTGTGCGAAAGCAGCCCGAATCTGACCCTTGCCTGAGGGTCGCCGGGCGGCGGCCCCTGAGCGGCACAAGGTGGAGGGGTCTATGCCTCCATGTGGCGGAGAACGGATCTCTGGAAGTAAGTCAGCGGCGATTCCGCCCCGGCACCATCAGCCATTTTGCCGACTGAATACTTCGGAGACATCAAGGCGCGTTGCATTTTTTCAACCACATAGACGTCCTCGGTCTGGAAATCCTGAGTTTCCAGTGGATGAACCTTCCAGTGAGAGCTTTTGATCAGTCCGGTCGCCTTGTCATAACCGGGAATGTCCTTGACCGATCCACGATTGGACATCCACGATTTCGCGGCCCAGACATAGACGTTCAGTCGGGTTACACCTGCGCTGACCGGCTCCATCACGGAAACCGAGAAAGACCATGGGCTGGCCACGATGAGGGTTGTCGGGAACAACATGTAGACACCGCCATAGCCTTCTTTCTCGGCATGCGGGATTTTCTTTGCATTCCACTTGTCCATGCGGTTCGATACGTAGTTCGGAACACGTGAACGCACGGTTTCATTCTCTGTCGAATACCATACCTGATTGTCGCCGTAGGGATCCCAGATGTTTTTGTCCTGGGTTGGGCCACCAAGGGTGTTCTTGTGAAGGTAGGCCAGGTGATACCCGTCAATCGCGTTCTCAAAGAACACTTTCCAGTTGCACTGCATCTCGTAAGTGACCGCTTCACCGTAAGAGATAAGTTCGGGGCTGGTGATATCATGAGGCCAAACGACATCTTCCAAACCGCTGAGCCAGTCGGACAAGTCCTGATCCGGCTCAGGGTTAACGAAGACAAAGCCTTTGAACACGGCCACCGAGGCCTTATGGAGGCCGTTTTCCTTCTTATCGATATCCGGAAAGCATGCGCGCTGCTCGGGGATGCCGCGCAACGCGCCATCCAGACCAAATGTCCACGAGTGGTAGGGGCAAACGATGGTTTTGCCTGTATTGCCGCAGCCGCGGTCGAGCAGTTCAGTCCCTCGGTGGCGACAGATATTGTGAAAAGCACGCAGTTCGCCGTCATTGCCGCGGATGACAACCAGAGTAAAATGGCCAGCCTTCGCAGTCATGTAATCGCCGGCATTGGCAACCTTCGCTTCCGTCCCCGCAAACACCCAACTGCGCGAGAAAAGCTTTTTGTTCTCCTGCGCCAGCCATTCTTCTGAAGTATATGCCTCGGGTGGAAGTTCCTGAGTGGCGACCTCCGGCATTTTGTCGGGTTGTTGCATGTTAAGTCTCGCAATTGGCTGGTTGGCTGTCTCTAGATTGTCAATATTGACAGGTAACGGGAAATATGTCTTTTGTCAATAAAAAGTGACCGTTCACTTAAATTGATGTAGTGGCCAAAATGCTGCAAGAAGAGCGGTTAAAGACAAACTGCCGGGCAAATGTGTCTCGCTTCGGCAAAATAGGATCTGCCATGCCGCGTCCAAGCCTCAGAACTCAACGGTCCGAAGAAATTCTTGATGCATACATGACATGTGTCGCCCGGTTCGGCCTTGAGGGCGCCACGCAGGAGCGCGTTGCTGCCGAGGCGGGTGTGAAGCGCCCTTTGTTGCGGCACTATCTTGGCAACCGGGATCAGATGATTGTTGCCTTGAACCTTCACGTTGCAAACACGTTTAACAATCAGACGACCGAGTTGGATTTTTACCTGAGTCAGATTGAGTCCGGCAGTCAGCTGGTGGAAATCCTGTTTACCGAAGACGAGGAAATCGACCCCAGACTGCTGGCCGCGTGGCAGGCTTTGTCCACGTCGGTTGGCGACAAACCGGACCTTGCGAAACCTCTGCTAGAGGTCCTTTCGCGATTTTTGTCAGTCATTGAAAAAGCCCTTCGCCGCGTGTCGCCCAACGCAAGTGCAGATAAAGTGCGGGCCGTTGCGCAGGGGATTTCGACTGTATTTCTGTCGCTTGACTCGCTGGCTGCGCTTGATGCCCCGTCAGACTGGCGGCTGGAGTTGGAGCGGGCGGCATTGTTGTTGACTGAGACGCTTGACGCGCCCGGCTAAGCGGGGGCGACTGGAGCATAGGTGTCTGGCCTTCTTATCGCGGCAGGCCCTCTTCGGTCTGGGCCTGCGTTGCAAGCCAGTGCCTGAAGCTGCGCAAGGATGGGTCGTCGGACTTGGATTTTGGCCAAACGAGGTAATAGGCTCCCATCATTTCGACCGCATCGGGAAAGGCTGCGATCAATTTGCCAGTCGCCAGGTCCTGTTCAATCAAATAATTCGGCAGCAACGCCACGCCGAGCCCATGCACCGCTGCCTGATTGATCGTGGTGTATTGATCGTAAATTGTTCCCGGCAACGCTTCCGGGTGGCTTGTTCCCATGTGGCGGAACCACTCTTGCCATGCGTGTGGCCTCGTCTGGATGTGTAGTAAAGGCAGTTTCAGTAGATCGCGCGGTGACTCTGGCGCGCCATTGGGCAGCAATGATGGTGCGCATACCGGTTGCACACTTTCTACCCGCAGCAAAAGCCGATCCGTGCCGGGCCAATCAGGTTCACCAAAATGCAGCGCTGCATCAAAGGGTTCGGTGGTAAAGCTAAAGGGGCGCAGGCGAGTGGACATGTTGATTGTTATGTCTGGATGAATGCGAGCAAACTCGGGTAGCCTTGGCACCAACCAACGCATGCCGAAGGTCGGCAGAATCGCAAGGCTCAGAGTTCCTCCGGCGGGCGCAACGTGCAGTTTCAGTGAGGCCTGAGCGATCTGGTTCAATCCTTGACGCACTTCAGCCACATATTCTTGCGCGACCGGAGTAAGTAGCAGGCGTTTACGGTCGCGGCGGATCAGGTCCACGCCCAATTGCGCTTCCAATGTCTGCAGCTGGCGGCTTACGGCACTTTGGGTCAGTGCCAGCTCGTCCGCGACGGCTGAAGCCGAGCCGAGACGGTCCAACGCTTCGAGGGCGCGGAGCGACGAGATTGAAGGAAAAAGGCGGCGTGGCGGTATCATCTATGCGTTTTGATCATGGTTTTTTGTCGATACATCGCAGTTATTTGCGATTTGTTCAATGTTTGCACGTCTTAATGGCTGAAAGGCGAATGTTGCAACCGCTACAGTTTAAGAAACTTGTGCGTCCCCGCCGGAATTACTGCCAGTCCTGGACGTCGTAGACCCATCCATCTTTATGCTGACCCGCCCAAAACCCGATCGCAAACAATTCGGTCATGTAATCAGGATCAAATGGTTCGTCAGGTTTGGTCAGAAACTCTTTTGGAATATAGGTGATGTTCGCCCGAAGGCCGTCGCGGTTGGCTAGGGCCAGAATACTGTCGATATTGCCCAGACTTTGCGACCGGATCAGCATCTCGAACGCGCGGTTGGCCACCGCTGTTGCGTTACCCGGCAAGGGATCGAATGTCGGTTCCAGCTTTTTGTTGTGGATCAGCCAAATGCGGTTGTTCCGGTTGCTCAAGCCGGCTGAGCGCAAAAGCTGTCGCATCTGCAGTTCGTAGGGGTAGGCAAATATCTCGCGTGTCAGCCCACCGTCCACGTGTAGTTCCTCGCGAACGATTTCGCCGTTTGTTACGTCAATTGTGACCGGTTGAAATACGACTGGGATAGAGGCTGAAGCCAAAATCACATCGTGGATGAGTTCTCGCGCTTGCGGTGTATCGGATTGCGCAATTGCGCCGATGTTCCAAATCACGGGCCGCTCGGCATCAATGTTGGTGGTGCCGATAAGCAGCTGGCGGCCCTTTCGGTGTTCTTCTGCGACTTTCCGGATCAGGTCATCCGTTAGTTCCTGTTGTATAGCCTGTTTTAGCGGTGTCGCTTTTGTCAGAAATCCGCGCCCGAACACTGCGCCAGTCAGGTCCAGCCGGACCACGTCGCGCGTCGCAGTTGCGGTATAGAACCGTTTTAGGCTGCTGTCGTATTCCGGTCCGAGAAAGGCAAAAGGCGCAATCAGCGCCCCAGTGGAAATTCCGGTGACGACATCAAATGATGGTCGGGTTCCCGTGTCGCTCCAGCCGTTGAGTACACCAGCACCGTACGCCCCATGCTGGCCACCTCCTGACAGCGCCAGGATGTTCAGCCCGCGTCCCTTCGGTACCTGTGCCAGTGTCTTGCGCATCTCCGAGTCCAGGTCGGCCAGCCGGGCGCCGCTGTCATCCTCGAAATACCGACTGTCTGCATTTGTACCGACAGGCAGGAATGTTTCGTAAGTTTTTGCTGTCGGTGTCAGCTCCGTGCGATCGTAGCTGGCAGCGCAGGCCGTCAGCAAAAAAACAAGAGCGATGTGGAGGCAATTCTTCAGCGAAGGCATGCGGGCGTGTCCGTCTCGAAAAGGTCGAGGCTCCTTAGCGAGGCAATCGCCGGTTGTTGAGTCATGGTTGCCTGACTTGGTTTCCTTTTCAGGTGTCTGGTTCGTGCCTCGGCGGGAAGGCACCGATCGGGCGGGCCAAATGTCGCCTGAGCACGTATGAGGGTCTTACCTGTGGCCTTCAATTTAATTGTCACTATTGACAGCTAAGGGTGGATTGCCTATTTCGCATCGGAATGCCGTCGCGAAACGTCATCGGACAAGCGACGTTGCCGGGACCAGAAGTAAATTAGCTTGCCAACCGTGATAAAATACGGCCCGAGGAGGGGACAGCATGCCACAGATGTACCACGAATTACCCGCGAAAGCCTACACTTCGCAGGAGTGGTTCGACCGTGAGCAGCGCGAGATTTTCTCGAAAACATGGCGCTTTGCGGGTTTTATGGAAGACCTGCCCGAGCCGGGCCACTATCTCTCGGTTCAGGCCGGTTTGAACAACCTTTTTATCGTGATGGGCCGCGACCGGCGGCTGCGGGCATTTCATAACATCTGTCGCCATCGGGGCACGCAATTAATCCGAGCGGTTGGAAAGACCCAAAAGGCGCTGACCTGTCCCTATCACGACTGGACCTATGACCTTGAGGGCAACCTTGTTTCAGTGCCGGACGAGCATCGCGAATACAAATCGGTCGACAAATCCTGCTTCGGCCTGAAACCGGCGTCTGTCGATATCTGGAAGGGCATGTTGTTCGTTCACCCCGATCCGAACGCGGGCTCGATCATGAAGTGGTTCGGGGATGTCGATGACAAGGTCGGTCCGCACGTTCCCGAAGAACTGGTTGAGCATGAAGACACCTCTCATACTTATGAGATCAAGGCCAACTGGAAGATCGTCATCGAAAATTACATTGACGTCTATCACCTGAGCCACCTGCACTCGAACACATTACAGATGTATGACCATGCCAAGGCGCGGTATGGCTGGTATGGGCCGCACTACATCTTCTGGGAGCCGCCGGTCGAAGAATTCGCCCAGGACCAGAACAAAAAATTGCAGATGCCGCGGGTCGTTCCTGAAGATCAGAACGGAGCGTGGGTTCCGATGCTGTTTCCAGGCATAGGAATTGGTGCGTCCGAGGATGTGTGGAACGTCTTTATCGTCACGCCGCTGGCGCCCGACAGGACGCGAATTCTGAACCGGACACGTGTCGCCAATGCCTCGGCGTGGGAGTTTACGAAACAGGCCAGTCGATCTGCGTCGTTCTGGAACAGTTTTGGGATCAAGGGCAAATACGAAGGTGACGATGTTTATGATGAAAACGACCCGATGGCCTCGGGCGATTTCACACAAGAGGACATCTATGCCTGTGAACAGCAGCAGAAATCCTTGACCTCGCCTTATTTCGAGGTTGGCCCCGCCGCGGTCGGCGAAAGCCCGGTCGTCCAACACCAGAGGGTCGTTCGCGACTGGTTGCAAGGCAAATGATCGGACCTGACGACCGGCTGTCTATTGCCACTTTGTTGCGGGTATTCCGGGCAAAGATTGCAATGACCTGGGGCCTGACTCTTGTCGAGACAGCGTTGTTCGCCTTTCTTCCGTTGTTGATCGGCTATTCAATCGACGGATTGTCTAACGGTGACTACACGTCTTTCATCCATTTTGGCGCTGTCATGGCGGCGCTGTTGGTGGTCGCAACACTGCGCCGTATCTACGACACGCGCGCTTATGGCACGATCCGCGTCGAAATGGGTAAAGCGCAGGCCATGCGCGATTCTGGGCAAGAGGTTTCGGTGCTGAATGCGCGCGTCCTGATGGCGCGCGAGTTGGTCGATTTTCTGGAAGGTGAAGCCCCCGAGTCGATGGGTGCCGTCGTTCAGGTGTTGGTTTCCGTCGGCATTCTGATGTCGTTTCATGGGGCGTTGGCGGCCGCTGCCGGCCTCGCCGCGGCGCTGATCCTGATCATTTTCACTTTGTTTGCGCGCCGTTTCTTTCGTTTGAACGGGTTGCTGAACCAGCAGTCGGAAAGGCAGGTCACATCCTTGCAAAGCAAAGACCTGAAAAAGATCGGCCAGCATTTGTTCAGATTGCGCGCGCATGAGGTGCGCCTATCGGATTCCGAAGCCTATGTTTACGGTGCGATCTTTGCGGTTTTGCTGAGTATGTTGGCCTTTAATCTGTGGTTCGCGGCGACCCAAAGTCAGGCCACCGCAGGGCAAATATTCTCGGTCGTCACTTACTCTTTCGAGTTCGTGCAATCGGTCGTGGTCGTCCCGATGGTGCTGCAAAGCCTTGCGCGATTGTCTGAGATCACAGAGCGGATCAACGCACCTGCATCGGGAAGGCGCGCGAATGCGTGATAGACCCAATTCAAGTATCCGGATCTTATCGGATATTATTACCCATCCAGCACAGACGAATGGCGCGCTTTTCGGAGGTTTCCAATGACCAGAGCTTTTCACCCGCTTACCGTGGTTGAGACCCGCGAAGAGATCGGCGGGCAGGCTAAGTCGGTCATGTTTGACGTCCCACCGCAATTGGCGCAGGAATTCGCTTGGCGCGCGGGCCAGCATCTGACTCTTCGATTTCAAATCAAAGGAGAAGAGGTCCGCAGAAGCTATTCGATATCCTCTTCTCCGGTGTCGGGCGATCCGTTGCGCATTACCGTCAAGCGGGTCAAGAAAGGACTTGTCAGCAACCATATCAACGACATGGTGCAACCGGGCGATGTGATCGACGTGATGCCGCCTTTTGGCAGCTTTTGTCTGGATACAGACCCGACCGAGCGTCGCACGCACTATTTCTTTGGCGCTGGCAGTGGCATTACCCCTCTGCATTCCATGCTTCAGTCGGTGCTATTGGCCGAGCCGTGGTCGGTTGCGCATCTGGCCTATGGCAATGCGAACGCGGACAGTATTCTGTTCAGAGACGAACTCGCTGATTACCAAGAGGCGTTCGCCGATCGTCTGACGGTTCATCACCTGCTGTCGAAGCCTTCGATGTGGTCCAGTTTCAGCGATTGGCGACGCGGGATCATCGACAAGGACGCGGTTGAGGCATTGATTGCCGAGAACCCACCATACGCTCAGAATGCTCAGTACTACATCTGCGGTCCGGGCGGAATGAACAAATCGGTCAAAGAGGCGTTGATGTCTTTGGATGTGCCTGCAAACCGTATCCATATGGAAAGCTATGGTGGCGCGCAGGACACGGACGATAGTGTAAAAGGTGTCGACGCCGTCGTGGACATCACGTTGAACGGACAACGCCAATCGGTTCAGATGGCGGCCGGCCAAACGATATTGCAGGCTGCACAACAGGCGGGGCTGGAACCACCGTATTCCTGCCAATCCGGAGTCTGCGGGGCGTGCCGGTGCCAATTGAAGAAGGGTTCGGTCCACATGCGGGCGCGCACTGCGCTGGACGACAGCGAAATCGCGAGGGGTGCAGTGCTTTCATGTCAGGCTGTCGCGACCACAGAAAAGCTGGCCGTCAATTACAATTGATCATCCTGAGGCCGGGTGGCTGTGCTCACGACGTGGTTTCGAGTGTTTCGGCCAGTTTCAACGCAGCGAAATAAGATGAGTAGCCCCACGTTTTCGGCGGTTTTAGCGGGATGAACGCGTCCGTCGTAATGAACAGGTTGACGATGCCGTGCGCGACGATTTCACAGGCTTGTTTGTCAGCATTTGGATGCGACGCCAGTACGATATTTATCGCAACCTTATAAAAGGTCTCCATCGATTCAAGCAACGGTTTGCGAAGTTCCGGGTAAATCTCAACCGAATTGACCAACGCCTGGTAGCAAATGTTGATCCTCGGATCCAACTCACCATCGGAATTGAACAGCGCCTCGATCAAGTTGCGAACACCGGGGTGATCCTCCAACGCAACGCGCAGCATCTCGCTCTGAGTGCTGAGGGTATCTGCGATGTGCTCACCAAGCGCCAGAACCATAGCTTTGCGGTTGCCAAGATGGTGCCGGATCAAGGGGCGTTTCAGCCCGGCCTCAGCTGCAATATGTTCAAGCGTAGCGCCTTCGACGCCGTATAAGGCAACGCATGTCATGAACGCGTCGAGGACTTCTTTTTTGCGTTGATCTTGTACCGAGGGGCGACCCATGCGATTACTCTTTGCTAGATACAGATTGTCCCGAAAATATAATATTCTGAATAAACTGTCAAGTTTGACAGTAAACTGTTGTTTTAAACACTGATTAGACCGCAATAGGTCTGCTTTTTGTTTAACAGAGTGTAGGGCGCTTCCACGTAGCTGTTCGGACTAATGGGCTCCGGATAATTGGATAAGGTTCGAGCACCCCGGTGGGCAGGGTGCCCGGGGTTGGCGGGGTCAGGAGAAAAGACCCAGCCTTTCGCCCCCCGCCACATCGGCGAACCGGTTGAGATTCGGGAACAGAGTGTCCAGCGCCGATGGCTGAACGCCAAACCAAAGGGACAGGTCAGCATAAAGCTGGTCGGTTGAAGTTGTCGGGATCAGCACCCCATCGCCCACATCCAGCGCGTTGTCACTGGCCAAGCCCAGCTCCGGGTAGTCGCCCAGAATCTGCCCGCCTTTGACAGAATTGCCCATCACCAACGTATTTCCGCCCCAGCCATGGTCTGTGCCATTGCCGTTCGACGTTAAGGTCCGGCCGAAATCGGAT
Organism: Ruegeria sp. CE8; assembly: GCF_056537465.1. NCBI lineage: Bacteria > Pseudomonadati > Pseudomonadota > Alphaproteobacteria > Rhodobacterales > Roseobacteraceae > Ruegeria > Ruegeria sp. CE8. Next base: position 151,461 of record NZ_JBQFRP010000007.1, on the reverse strand, counting down.
CCGGTGAACGTCACGACGCGATCCGCAAGCCCCATGTCATCCAGTGTTGCCTGGAAAGTCCCGAGCGCTTCGGACAACACGCGCAGCATCCGGGCGTGGTTGACCAGCAGTTCGTCATGGTGATCCCAGCCGATGTAGCGCACAAAGAACGTCTGCTGCTCGTGTCCCAACCGGTCAGAGGCGGCAATCGTCTTGGCGACCATGCGCAATTGCTGGGCCAGATCAGACGATGGGAATGATCGCGGGATTTTGATGCCGCGGGTAGCGGATTTGAACGTCTCGTGCTTGGCCTGGGCGTCGCGCGTCAGGTGCAGATAGGTTTCGCGAAAGGGATCGCCGGTATGTTCAGCAATCATCATCTGGTTGAAACTGTCCAGCAGCAGATCGTTCAGTGGGCTTCTTTCGTCTTTGACATAAAGCCCAACGCTGCCCTTGTCGGTGATCGCATAAGGCAGGTCGATCTTGCCGTTCTGGGCAATGTTGTTCCCAGCCAAAGAGATGTTCATCCCGATCTCGTGTGCGGATTTCGATGGCTGTAGATCATCTGCAAAAAACCCGAACCAGCCATCGTTAACGCGCAGGTCAGGGCGTGACGTTTGCCAATGCTTGAACTGGTCCGCATGGCTAAGCAGCCCAAGGGGCAGGGCCACGGAACCGTCATAGAACTGCTCTTTTCGGACCCGCTCGACGAGTGGGCCAACATTGGCGACGAAGGACAGGCGCTTTTGATTGAACAGGTCTGCCACCTCTGGCATCGATGGGTGCAGGCCAAAGCTGCGGCCAAGCCGGTCCTTGGGGGTATCCAGGTTCAGCAGTTCTTTTCGGGACAGTGACAGATTGGCTCGAGTTTCCGTATATTGCCCGTGGGCGATCTTGTCGTTCGGCACCAGCATGTTGAAGCTGTCGTTGCCGCCGTCCAGCATTACGAACACCAGCGCCTTGCGAGCGGGCTTGATCATGCCGCCACCGACTTGCGCCAGCCCGGGCAATGCCGCTCCCATCATCGCGCCTGTTGCGGCAACACCTGTCGAAGCCAGAAACTGACGGCGGGTAATGGATTTGGTCAGCATGGGCTTAGGCCTCCTGCACAGTGAATTCAGGGGAAACGGCGATCATGAAGGCGATGGTCTGCACCACCCATTCGGGATTGTCGGCATATTGCACATAGGCCTGCTTGATCCGCTTGCGCGCCGCCGCATTTGCCTGCCCGGTCAACAGAACCGAGATCCGGTCGATCAACTCATCATGGCGGCCACGGTTCCGGGCGATCTTGATCTCTTCACTCAGATCGAAGCGCAGCGCGTTTTTGGTGTTGGCCCTGAGCGTATCGGGATCCATCTCCATCACCATCATCTGCTCGGACCCGGACCCGATCTGGTTGGAGACCAGAGGCAGATAGCCGCCAAAAAACCAGTAGTAGATGGTGTTCACATAAGCGACTGAGGTTGCGGCGGTATGAAGCTCAAATTCGGGCGCGCGCAGGCCCATTTTCTGAAGGGCACCGTGCGGGGTGAAATCGGGTTTGTAGAAGTTAAACACCGTGGGTGCCGACAGGGGATGCATCTGCAATGCGTCCTGAATGTCATCCCCCAGCAACCACAGCTTGCCGCTTTGGTTATGAGCACCAAACGCCAGCAAGACCTGCGTCACCCGATGCAGGGGTGATTTCAGCTTTTGGGACTGCACGATCTTGGCCGACGTCTTGTAGGCCGACGGCAAGCGCTTGGAGGCGACTTCGTTGGTCAGCGGGTAGGTTAGGATCGTGCGCACCGCATTCTTCAGGTCGCCAGTTGGGCCGAATGCACGGGATACGGCCTCGACATAAGCGGGTGAAGGGTTCGAGGTGACCAGCCGGTTGATCAGGTGGGTCGCGATGAACGGTGCGGTCGTCGGGTGGGCCACCAGTTGACTGACGGTCGAGCGGATCTCTTTCGGGCCGGTCTGGTTGCCGGGCAGGGTCAGGCGGCCATTCAACAGAGATTTGGCGCCGCGGTCGTGATAGGCCTCTTCCACGATCATCGGTTTGGTTGCGTCGATGAAGGGCACCGTCTTATAAGCTTCTTCGATCCCGTCATCGAATTGAACGGGATAACCGTTATAGCTGCTTTCCCAGAACGAGGTGTTCCATTCGTATTCATAGGCCGCAGGCAGCAACCCGGTGAAAACGCGGGCCAGTTCCTTGATGTCACGGTTGTCATAGGTCGGGATTGGATCTCCGCTGGCGCCCAGTTTCTCGGTGCCATCGGCGTTCAGTTCGAACAGGCCAATCGAAAACAGCTGCATGATCTCACGCGCAAAGTTTTCATCGGGATGGATGTTCTTGGCCTTGTTGGCCTTCTGATTGGTCATATGCGACAGGTAGATGCCCATCATCGGGTGCATCGACACATCGTGCAGTAGGTCCGCGTAGCTGCCGAATGCGTGTTTGTAGAGCAGGTCGTAGTAGTTCGCCATCCCGATGGCATCCAGCTCTAGCGATGAGGCGTCCGAGATGACCAGGATCTCGGACAGTGCCTGCGCAACCCTTTGGCGCAACAGGTCGTCGCGTTGGGTCAGCGTGTGGTTCCACCAGGCCATGTGGAAATACCACTTGTAGGGGAGGGCGGGGTTGTTGCCGTCGCCGTTGATCGCCCACTCACCATGGGCGCGTTTCAGGCGTTTTCGGAAGCTCTTCCATATCTTGCGCGTGGACATTTCGAAGGGACCATTTTTCCCGATCGGGGCGTTCAACTGATCTTCCAGCCAGCGTTCAACGCCGATCTTGCTGACCTGCTGAAGAAGGTCCTGATCCGCGCCCAGCGTGGCTTGCATCAAAAAACGGCTGGTTTCTTCAAGTGATGTTTTCATGGTGGATAGCGGTCCTTCAAAACTGAAGTCGATGGCTGAGGCAGCATTAAACTGTCAATAAAGACAGAATAAATTTTAACCGTGGTCTTTCAACCCGAAATTTCGAGATAGGCCAAAAAAAGCCCCGTTTCCGGGGCAGTCGGGGTCAAAACTTTGGGTAGCATTAGTTGGCGTAGTTCATCTTCAGCCCAACCGAGGCGTTGTTGCCATCGTAGGCGATTGCCGCGTCCTCGAAGACTGGCACGGACCTGACGCCAGCGCCTTTGGAGTAGGCCCACCCTTCCTGAGGAACCGGGCCTTTCATCTCGAATTGCCCGTTGTCGTTTTGATCATGATGGATCATGATCGCAAGCTGCCCTGGTTTCTGGTTTTTTAGAGTTCCCGAAATCGAGCTTCCGGAGGCGGGGATTTTCGCGTAGCCCACGATTTTAGCCATCTGGCTTTGGTCAAATGCAGTCTTGTCGTCAAATGCCAGAACATGAATGACGCCCCCGCGACCGGCATCGACACCGGAAATGTCTACCTGAATGTCTCCGGCCACGGCCTGAGATGCAGCGAGTGCCATAAGGCCAGCGATGAATGCAGTTTTGGTCATTGGGTTCCTCCCGAACAGTTAACCGATGTAAATTCCGAACAGACGCCATGCCAGATCCTGCACGACGTAAAGCAAGCCAAAGCCAAACCACATGATCGTAATGACGTAGAAAAGGGGTGGGTTTTCCCGGCTGTCGATGGTCTCGATCAGGAAGGCTTGGCCGGTCATGAAAGATGAGATGGCCCACCACATGAACAATAGACCCCAAATCGAATAGACCTGAAACCAGGTTGCCAAAAGCAAAACAACGACAACGACCCAGGAAAGGGGATGGGATTGGAGATATTTCATTCTGTAGTCTCTTTTCTTTGGGCTCATTGCCCGTGTTGGGACATGTCCGCCTAACGTGGTGCTGGTGCGGAGCTTTCTGTGTGCTTCTGGGCAATCAGCTTGCGGATTAGGAGTGCCGACGACTACCGGGCGGCCGCAGTTGCTTTGGTTGCCCGGAGCGCGATGGGTTTATGTGTCTGCTGCTCAGTCGCGGATCGCCATCAGTTCGTCAAACTGCGCCTTGTCCAGTCGATAGAACATCAGTGCTACGACCGAGGCCATGTAGATGACCAAGCTTAGGCAGGCATAGTTCCACCCCAGCGAGCGTGTAACTTCGGCAGTCAGATTGGATTGATCCGGGACCTCCGGAAAGCCGACAAAGGCAAGAAACAGTCCGGACACCGCCAGCCCGCCCGCGGTTCCGGCCTTGAGCACGAACGTTATGACAGAGGTGATGATCCCTTCGTTCTGATATCCGTTTGTCTTGATGCCCAGTTCGACAACATCTGCGGTCATGGACGTCAGCAAGGATGAGGTCCAGACAATCAGGACGATTTGCAGGATGCCGTGGATGAACAGCAACCAGATCAGCAGTTCTGTGCCATTGGCGGGAAAGAACCCGATTTCACGCAGCATATATGGGGCGACGCCGACCACTGCCGACAGGATCGACAGGAAAATCGCGCTCGACTTTTTGTCGCCAAAGCGTGCTATCCCTTTCAGGGTGGCACCCGCGATCAAGGCTCCGATCAGGTTGGCCACCAGGATCAGTGAGATCTGGTCGTTGTTCAGCTCCCAGAAGAATGATGTCAGGTAGGTCCATAGGGCAGCCCCGATCCCTGCGCCCACGGCAAAGATGGCCGAGCTGATAAAGATCGCCCTAAGAGCAGGTAGTTTGAACGCGGCAATAAACTGGCTGAAAAACCCCGAGGCGCTGTATGTCGCGTCATGAGAAATGTCGTGCATCCTGTCTTGCCACCGGCGGGTGCCAATTGCGGTGATTGCAATGGCCAGCGCGATGATGAGGGCGCCGACCAACCCGGCTTCCTGATAGCCTGCCTGATTGAGGATGCCGTAAGGCATGGTGTCGGTTGGAACCAACCAGATCACATACATGGCGATCACCATGATCTGACCGGCGATCCAGGTGACCGAGACCTTCAGGCCCGCCAGCATGGTCCGGCCGCTGTACTTTTTTGTCAGCTCCGGAACCATCGCGTTGTGCGGTACGTCGAACAGCGTCATAGCGGTTCGCAAAAGGATCGTCGTGATCAGCAGAAACCAGAACTGTTGCGTTTGCGATGTCAGGAACTCGGGCGGGTTCCAGATAAACCAGAAGAGGAACGCGACCGGAATAATGGCCACATACATAAATGGGTGGCGCTTGCCTGCCCGCGAACGTGTGTTGTCCGAAAGGTATCCGACGACGGGGTCCGACACGGCATCGAACATCAAAGCGACAAAAAGAGCAAATCCTACGGTTTCAGCGGGAAGCCCGATCACCAGATTGTAGTAGATCAGCAGGAAAAAGCTAAGGCCGTTAGACAGGATGCCATTGGCTATGCCGCCCGCCCCGTAAAACAGTTGCATGCTGACCGGTGGGCTGTCAGTTCTGGTGCTCATTTATCTCCTCCGGATCTCATCGCAACAATCGGGTTAGTGAACGATCACTTCGAAATGATCACAAGGTTCATTTTTTGTCAAAGGTGAAAGGTAATTTTACCAGACAACTTTTTTGGTGAGCGGTAATGGCCATCGCTGAAAAAGCGTACAGCGGCGACCGTTCTTTGATTGAGGTGTGAAGCCCGACAGTCAGAACTGTCGGGCGCACGATCAGAAGTTGTGCGACAGGCTGACACGAACTGCGGTGCCGGAAACGTCCCGGATCTGCAGGCCGGCGTCAGGTTCGTTCACATCCCCAAGCGTGCCGTATGTGAAATCGACCAGAATGCGGGTCTGACCAATCGAGTGCACGGCGCCAAGTGTGATGCCCTGGCCGCCACCCTCGTAGTTAAACCCTTCAAAACCGCCTTCGGGCTGCGATCTGGATAGGATGCCGTAGAAGTACCATTTCGGGTTCAACAGGTATCCGACGCCAATTTGGTAATCGATTGAATCTTCGGCGAATTCCGCAAGCGGACCGCCAAGTGCCGGGGATTGCACTGCGACGTCATCCCAATTTCTCCAACGGATCGACCCGAAGGCACCCCAAGGACCCTTGATCGCACTTTGAACATTCAGCGCAACTGTCTGCGGAGTGGTCAGTTCTGTCGTTACGTCAGCAGGATCAAGAGGCTGGAGTTGTTCGACACCGTCCAGATCGTGATTGATTTCCGAGTAGTAGGTCAAGTCGGCGCGAAACGCGAGGGATGGGATCTCATATGCGGCACCGACAAGGAAGCCGGGGTTGAAATCCCCTTCGGAGTCCAGCGAATAGCTGAGAGAGGGGTTGATCAATGCACCGCTGAAGTCGTTCAGCTTTTCAAAGCGAATACCCGCATAGGCGCTGATGTTCTCATTGAACTTGTATCGCGCCATTAGGTTTACTTCGGTGCCGCGATACCGGACGTTGGTGCCTGCCGACGGTGCCCCCGTTCCGGTGGGGTAAAGCAGCTTGTAGTTGATCGAGTTGAAACCGCGGATTGCAAAAACCCACTTTTCACCGATGTCTTGTTTGTAGGCCAGAGACAGGCCGCTGATGCTGGGTGTGACGTCACCTGTCGGCTGCCCAAACTCGGTGCCTTCTGTTTTCGAATCCGCCCATCCCCCGGTGATTTCGACATACCGGCCTTGTTCAAACAGGAACCTTGTTTCCGACGGGAACCCCTCGATCCCTCCGGCTAGTACAGGGCCTGAAACCAGACCCGCACCCAATGCCAGCGTTGCAAATTTTTTCATACTTCCCTCCCTTTTCCCCGGTGTCAGTTCAGTTGTTTTGTCCGGGGGGACTGCATTGACCTCGGCGCATTCGGGCCGTTTGTCAGTTGATGACGCCACGAACGGCGTGTGTTTGAACGGCCAGCTAAAAACATGCGTTCCATTGGCAGTGTTTTTGGCTTGTCGAGCTGCGTGCTGTGCATTAGGGAGACGCGCAGAATGAGGCCGTCGCAATCACATGCGAAAACGGATTGAAGATTTCCGGTTGCGTCGCTTTCTGCGCCTGTGGAGTGGGCAGTTGGAAGCAGGCAATACGAAATGGGTCGGCAAGAATGCCGGTTGCGCGATTTTTCATTGTCCCTGTAAGTTCTGCAGCCCAGTCGCAGGCCGATATTCTTTTGTTAACGTGGTGCGAGTGCTACCGGTCTGACACCTCCTCGTCATTTGGTTGAGCTTGCTGAGTGATTTTCCCAATCAATGTCGGCGCGCTCCTCCTTAAACAGCGCCGCGCGTCGGAAAAATTTCCTGCATGATTCCTGCCAAAGATCCGGACGTATCCAGGATTGGTCATAGGTCTGTCCCTGTTGCTTGCCTTATCGCTGGCATAACTGTCTTTTATGACAATATTTTTGTTGCACACAATTTGCACTTTTTCAATACATTTGTATTGTACGGATGCATTGAAATTTTCTTTCGCGGCAAACGTTGTATTTTCAATGCTTTGATCTAGGTCCCGCCAATGCTGTGAAGCCCCTCACATCTTGGTGGAAAATACGTTATTGAAGGCCGATGATGCCAAATTTGACAGAGAATCGCGCCAAGCAGCGCGACAAGAACCGAGAACAGAAACGGCGCGCGCTTGCAGAGAGCGCGATTACGACGATCGCGCAGGCTGGGTATGCCAACACAACTCTGCGGGATATCGCGGCTTCGACCGGCGTGTCGCTGGGAAAGATCCAGTACTATTTCCCCGAGAAAGAAGGATTGCTGTTGTATTGCATTGACTTGTCGGTCAATCGCTTCATCGGCCAACTAACCGAGATCGTTGATGCCAAGCTGAGCCCGCGCGAAGCACGCGGAGCTTATGTCGAACTGTTTGCTCATTCGATTATCAATTACGCGCATTTGCATCGGCTGTGGTACGACATTCGCAACCAGGCCATGTTTGATAGCCAGCTCAGGCACCGGGTCGCAGATGTCGAAGCCAAGTTCGTTTCCGTTTGTGACGAACTGGGAAGGAAATTCGCCCTCAACGATGTGCGCGGTCTAGAGATTTATTTGATGCTGGATGGGGCTTATCGCTATTTCCTCCAGCAATCTATTGCTGGTCTGCCTGTTACCGTTGACGACATCGCGCACAGTGTTGAGCGTCTTATCGGCTACCTGACCGGCAGCCAGGAGGCTGGCGCACAGGACTCTGCCCCCAAGAGAGGGGCCTTTTCCAAGTAGTTTGTCAAAACGGACGGCTTGTTAACCGAAGTCTGGCCACAGGTATGGAAAATCGCAGGTTCCATACCTCTAGCCAGTACATATATGAAGTAAATTGTCATAAGAGAAAATAAACGAACTGGGAGACGATAATGGCTTTCGTAAAACTGACTGCGATGACCGCCGGCGCAGCTGCGGGCGTAATTCTGGCCACAACTGCAGTATGGGCAGATGACGTGGCCCGGGCCCAATCTCTGGTTGAAAGCTTTTACACCAGCCTGATTGATGAGAAATATGAAGTAGCGATTGATATGTTTCAACCCAATGCCAAAGCGACAAGCGTTTACAACTTTGGAAAGGCATACCCGGAAGAAACGATCACCTACAGTCCCAGGGACCTGAAGCAGTATATCGAAGCCGAGATTCCCGTGGAATATCAGCAGTATTTTGAGGGTTACAAGGAAACCGCTCAGTCCTTTGAAATTCTGGGGGCTCAAAGGGTAGGTGAGGACGTAACCGTAACTGGTCGCCTGACCACTGACTATGAAATAAGCGGTTACAAGGGAAAGATTTTCCAGAACGACACCTTTAAAGTGACGTTCCCATCCGAAGGCAACCCGGCCTTCAGCAGTTACCACGGCGTAACGACGTATAAGTAACGCACACGAATCCGTCTGGCGGGAAAAGGTCGGCTCTCGGGCTTAATCCTGCCAGCGGTATTCTTGGTAGTCGGCTGAACCGAAGGGCGATTTCAGTCCACGCGGATAAGCAGTTTCCCGGTATTTTCACCGCGATAGAGCATCGCAATCGCGTCTCGGGCGGCTTCTGCCCCTTCCAGGACATGTTCGTTGGCGGACAGTTTGCCAGACCGGACCCAATCAGCAAGCTGGGCAATAGCCTCGGGAAAGCGCGCTTGATAGTCAAAAGCGATGAAGCCTTGCATTCGCGCTCGGGCCACCAGTAGCTGGCGATGAACGCGCGGACCCAAAGGGATCGGATCCCAATCGCCCAACGCTGCAGTGCCACAGATTGCGATATGCGCGCCATGCGCCAGATGTGTCATCACCGCATCCGAGATCGGGCCGCAGGTATTGTCGAAATAGCAGTTCACGCCATCGGGGCAGGCAGTGCGAATTGCCTCGGCAACGTCCTCCTCCTTGTAGTTGATGGTCTCGTCGTAGCTGAACTTGTTCGTGCAAAGGGCCATCTTTTCGGCGCTGGAGGTAATGCCAACCGTCCGGCATCTCTTGATTTTGGCAATTTGCCCAACCGCAGAGCCAACCGCCCCAGCCGCTGTGGAAACAACGACGGTATCGCCTTCCTTGGCGGCGCACACTTCAAGAAGGCCAAAATACGCCGTCACACCGTTCAAACCCAGAATGCCCAAAGACATGGATGGTGACAGGTCCGTTTCGGTCACTTTGCGATCGACATTTGATCCATCCGAAATCGCGTAGCGGCTCCATCCGAGCATTCCAGACACAAGGTCGCCTTCTGCAAATTCAGCGTTCCGGGATGCAACGACCTCGCCTACGGCAAACCCGCGCATTGCAGCTCCGATCTCGACGGGTGGGAGGTAATTGGGCGCATCATTGGCCCAGCCCCGCTGTGCCGGATCAGCCGACCAATAGGACGTTTTGACCAGTATGCATCCATCCAGCAAATCGGGAACCGGGCTTTCTTGGACCGTGAAATGCTTGGCTTGCGGTATACCTTTCGGGCGGCTCGACAGGATCACACTGCGGTTGGTCAGGTTCGAGGTCATTGTCGTTTCTCCCAAAGGACATGCCGGGTGCTGCTGGTTTTCACCAAAGTGATAGAGCGAGCAGGTCCCGGCGTCCATCTTGCAGAAAGCAGGTTCAGTTGTTTTCGGGATTTCCACTTGATTTGGGGTCTTTGTAACGATTCAGATCCAGCACGCCTGCTTGGATGGGGGCTTGCTGCAAGAACATCGCTGTCACCTGATCGCTTGTTTCCCAAAACTCGGGGCTAGTGCGGCGCAGACCGTAAGTTGCGACAAAATCCACCCACTCTTCCTGCGAACGCACGGATTTCATGGCTGCAACAAATGAGGCCAATTGATCTTGCCGGGTTCTAAAAAAGAAATTCGGATAGCTTCCGATCACACCCGGTAGAATTGTCAGCACGTCGGCTTGTGGATTGCGCCGGTCTTTTTCGTCGAACAGGAACGCCACATTATAATGTGCTTTGTCATGCAGCAGCGAATACAGCGCTGTGGGCCCGTCGTCCATTTCGACTAAAAGCAAAGAAACATCCGGCAGATACCTGACCCAGTCGCCGGTTTGATTTGCCAGCGCGCGCAGGTTTGTATTGATGCCCGCGTCATCAGTCGAACAGTCTGAACCGGTACACCTGTTGATCGAATCCTCGATGGCCCAAAGACTGTTTCCACGGTTTAGCAGCTCCAGAAGAAACTCTTGCTTGGGCGTGTCCGTTGCAAAATCGATGCCCGTTGGGAAACTGTCATCGACGCGCCGCCGGTGCCAATAGGTGTGCAATTCAGCCAGCGCTCCCTCATACCAGGTTTCATGCATCCTTTGCCTAGCGCCTCTGGGCATGAAGTTCAGAAACGTGTCCTCGCTCTCCATACGTAGTTCATCCATGTACAACCGCGTCGAAAGCTGATGCTCGACACGCCCGAACACATCGTAACCCGCCACCAGATCGTAGTAGATGCGCTCGAATACTGGAAAATCGATAACCCAGGCGGTTTCGGGAATGCCGCCGAGGAATCCGGTCATGGCAGAAGCATTGTCGAAGTGACGGAAGACGGTAATCAGCGCTTGGTGGTTGGTGTCATCCCCATCCCAGATCGCGTCATATCCAAACCCGGTCAAATGGGCCGGGCTATTGCGATACCGGTCATCCCGAAACTCCAGGTACTTAACCTGGTTTTCGTGCGACAGCCCCTGCAGGTCACCCAACGCCCGGCCATCAAGGTCGGCTACGGGTAGTTCGAGGAAGGCCGCTCCGTCCGCTAAAAAACTTGGATCGGTAATGGACAGGTCGGCATCTGGATCCAGGAAACTGACCCAGAACCTGTCTTCGATCACGTCAACTGCGGTTTCGCCATGGCAAACGGGTCCACGGATGAAGCTGCGTACAAAAAACAGCGCGTCGTCCAGTAGAAACTGATAACGGCTGCGGGCAGGTATTTGTGCAAATGTGCTGAACGGGTTACCGCCTTCTGCCTCTCCATAGGACGGCAGTGCTGACACCGACCAAGGGGGATCGAGGAACAACTGCTGGTATCGAGCCATCCGGTCCAGCCCGAACTTATAAACCAGATGATCTTTGTGCACGATGGTCTCATTGATCGGTTCCAACCGATAAAAAAATGAACCGGAGCCGGGGTCATCAAACGGGCGGCGTGTCGCGATGATTTCGATCTCTGAACCGGGCGCAGTTGTCGAACGAACAAGTTGGAAGAACAGCCTTGGATCGCCAGTCGGAAAGTGAAGCCGGGCGAGAAACAGGTGTTCGTATACATACCTGCTCATCAACTGGTTTCTTGCGTCGGGATGGTTCAGAAACGCTTCCCATTCAGCAATTTGAACCTGAATGTCCTCAGGTATTTCCAGTGATGAAGACGGCATTGGGGCACCACTACGCGCCCATAACAATAGCGTTTGATATTCGTCGTGGCCCAACGGGGAAGTCGCATAGGGCATTCCAGCCAGAGGATGTGCATTGCGAAAGGCATCAAACTCTTGTGCCGTCGGGCAAACCAAAGGACGATCAATATCAAGACCAAGTTCTGCTGGAACAGGCGCGTTGGCCTGCAATTGGGATTGCCTGCCGAGTTCAAGATAGCTTTCCAACAGGGTTCCGGCCTTGTCGGATTGATCGGAAGACTGCACGATAGGAAAGAACCCTAATTTCCGCCACTCCAGAACTGTCTGAGCGTCGATTCCAAGTCGTGTAGGCTGTGCATCTGTCAACCGCTCGGTATGATAAATGGCCTCTTTACTGGCGCCACGTAGTATCCCGGCAGGAGACGTAAGCTTCAATTGGCAGGGTGCGTCATAACAACTGTGGCACACAACGCATCTGCGGTTGAGGATCGTTTGCACATCGTTCCAGTCACCGCCCTGGGACGAATGCGCATCGGTGGCCGTGCCTTCATTTGGTGGGGTTGAGTTTGATTGAGCGCCCGCCAGTTCGACAGAAAAAAACATAGTTGCTGCCGCCAAGGCATGGATAGGGAAATGTCTGTACCGTCTTGCTCGCGGCATCGATGCCTCTCCATCTGAATGGATTAACTGCGCGAACCTGCGCGCAAACCGTGAAGTCCTTAATTTGTTACATTACTGTTTTTTCTGCGACTTGTCGTTCTTTCCGATATCTTCGGTTTAGACGTTGCAGAGGTTGTTTGACGCAGTTTCATATGCGGTATGGAAGATGTATTCAGGGTCCACACTACCCTATAGAGCATTGAACTCGGGAATTCCGGTTATGGACATGTCATGGATTGATAAATTCAAAGGGCTAAGCCAGTTGCCCTCTGACATCCGCGATGAGTTGGAAAAAGGCAGCCAGGTCGTCAGTGTTCCGGCAGGTACGCAAGTGTTTGCGCCCGGTCAAACGGCAGACAACCTGCTTTTGTTGCTGGAAGGTACGATCCGCGTGCAGCAGAAATCGGATACCGGGCGAGAAGTCTTTTTGTATCGCGTGCACGCGGGCGAAAGCTGCGTGCTGACCACGGCCTGTATGCTTGCTTTCGAAGACTACTCAGCCGATGGCATAGCCGAAACGGACGTGCGCGCGGTCGCTATTCCAAGATCGACATTTGATGAGCTTGTGGCAAAGTCACCGGTCTTTCGTGCTTTCGTCTTCACAGCCTATTCGCGGCGAATTTCCGACCTGTTTTCGTTGATTGATGACCTCGTGTTCCGCCGCATGGACGTCCGGCTTGCATCGCGCCTGCTGGAGCTTTCCGATGAGGACAATATTGTACGTGCAACCCACGCTGTGCTCGGTACCGAACTCGGTACGGCAAGAGAGGTGGTTTCCCGAACCCTGTCCGAATTCCACCGTCGGGGTTGGATCGAACAGTCACGTGGTGAAGTTCATCTGACTGATCGCGCCGGGCTTGAACAACTCGTCAGGTCGTCCGGCGTGCACCTCTGATTTGCAAAAAAAACGCAAGTTTGGTGACCATGTCACCAAAGGTTCGGAATCGGTTATGCCAATAAAGCTCCATCAAATCGTGATGGAGTGAAACGTGACGACCAATATGGGGAAATTCGACCGGGCAGCGCGTATTGCCGCTGCAGGGGTTCTGCTGTTTGTGGCCTTCGGTACGACGCTGACGGGATCTGCTGTTGTGTTCTGGGGCGCACTGATCGTCGCGGCCATTTTTTTCGTTACTGCACTGGTGGGCAATTGCCCGATCTATAGTGCCATTGGCCTGAAAACCTGCAGGAAGTGCGGATGACCGGGACAGAGTTCACACCCTTCGCTTCGCTGGCTGGCGGTATCCTGATCGGTGTCGCCTCGACCTTGCTGATGCTTGTTCTGGGTCGCGTGATGGGCGCCACTGGCATTTTGGCCGGGTTGATCCAACCCGCGTCCGGTCAAGAATTTGGCTGGCGTGCAGCGCTTGTCGCAGGGATGGTTTCGGGTCCTGCTGTCACTTGGCTGGCTACTGGTGATATGCCCGCGGTCGACGTGCCCGTTTCAACTGCTGCCCTGCTGATCGGAGGCCTGATCGTCGGCGTCGGTGTGACCTTCGGCGCGGGCTGCACCTCGGGTCACGGCGTGTGCGGAATGGCCCGGCTCAGCCCTCGATCCATAATCGCAACTCTGACCTTTATGGCCTTTACCTTCGCCACTGTTTTTGTGGTTCGACATGTGATCGGAGCCTGATCCATGAAACTGATAATCACCTATCTGATCGGCTTGATCTTTGGTGTCGGAATTTCTGTGTCTGGCATGATAAACCCTGCTAAGGTACTGAACTTCTTTGATCTTGCGGGAACGTGGGACCCGTCCCTTATCTTTGTAATGGGTGGAGCACTGGTCACAACGTTCGTCGGCTACAAGCTGGTGTTTGGGCGCGCGGCACCTGTTTTTGCGACCAGCTTCAGCCTGCCCACCTCGCGCGACATAGACTTAAAACTTGTCGGCGGTGCCGCGCTGTTCGGCATCGGGTGGGGACTGTCCGGGTTCTGCCCCGGAGGCGCAATACCCGCGCTCGGAACCGGAAACTGGCAGGTGTTTGCCTTCCTGGCGACCCTGATCGTGGGGATATTCGTGGCCAAATTTATTCAATCTGTAGCGGCGAACCGCGCCCGGGCCACGACCTGACCGATCACCGGAGGAGAAACTCGACATGACTGACTATCCCGTCAATCTCGGCACAAAGCCAATCGTTCAGGCCTTTTTTGACGAGGCCACCAACACCATCAGTTACATCGTTAAAGACCCGACATCATTGGCCTGCGCGATTGTCGATAGCGTCATGGATATTGATTACTCGGCTGGGCGGATCACTTACGATCACGCGGACGAACTGATCCGGCAGATTCAGGATCAGGGTCTGAAGCTTGAGTGGATTATCGAAACTCATGTCCACGCGGACCATCTGTCGGCCGCGCCCTACATTCAGGAAAAGCTGGGCGGCAAGATAGGTATCGGTTCAAACATTCTGGTGGTGCAGGACACCTTCGGCAAAGTCTTCAATGAAGGCACCGAGTTCCAGCGGGACGGATCGCAATTCGATGCCCTGTTCGAAGATGGCGACACCTACACGGTCGGCAATATGCAGGCGGTTGCCATGTATACGCCGGGCCATACCCCGGCCTGCATGGTGCATGTGATGGGCGATGCGGCTTTCGTCGGCGATACGTTGTTCATGCCTGATGGTGGGTCGGCCCGGGCCGACTTCCCCGGTGGCGACGCTGGAGTTCTGTACGACTCGATTCAAAAAGTTCTCGCCCTGCCGGATGAGACCCGCCTGTTCATGTGTCATGACTACGGACCAAACGGTCGCGACATTGCATGGGAAACCACCGTGGCTGAGGAAAAGGCTTCAAATATTCACGTCGGCGGCGGCAAGACGAAAGAAGAGTTCGTCAAATTCCGGACCGAGCGTGATGCGGTGCTGGACATGCCCAAGCTCATCATTCCATCGCTGCAGGTCAATATGCGCGCCGGAGAGGTGCCAACCGATAGCGATGGAAACCCGATGCTCAAGGTTCCCGTGAACAGCCTTTGAACGGTGGGGGAAGAGAGATGGAACTCAGGAAAATAACACCGCAATTCACGGCGAGCCCGCAAATCTCAATCGCAGATGTTGCAGTTGCCGCCGCCGACGGATACCGCGCCATCCTTTGTAATAGGCCCGATGGTGAGGCCGCCGATCAGCCTTCGTTCGAAGAGATCGAGGCGGCCGCCAAGGCAGCCGGGATCGAGGCCCGCTACGCTCCTATCCAAAGTGGCATGGTGCGCGATGAGGATGTGGCAGCCTTCGGTGCGGCTTTGCAGGATCTGCCCAAGCCGGTGCTGGCCTACTGCCGCACCGGTACCCGGTCGGTCACTTTATGGTCTTTCAACGAGGCACCAACACGCCCTATGGCCGAAATTCTGGCGGCAACCGGTGCTGCGGGCTACGACATGAACGGTGTTGCGCGTCGCATTGCCAATGGTGGAAAAACGCCCACCGATACCGGTGATGCGCATTTCGACGTGGTCATCGTCGGAGGGGGCGCGGGCGGAATTTCGGTCGCTGCAAGCCTACAATCTCGCAAATCCGACCTGAACATCGCGGTCATCGATCCGGCTGACATACACTACTATCAACCCGGCTGGACGATGGTCGGCGGCGGCATCTTTGACGCCCAAACAACTGCACGTACAATGGGCAGCCTGATCCCCAAAGGGGTGCACTGGTTGAAGTCCGCAGTGGCGGCGTTTGAGCCGGGAAATAACGCGGTGATCCTGGATGGATGCCGGGTGGTGAAATATGACCGGCTTGTTGTGTGCCCGGGCCTCAAACTGGATTGGGGTGGTATCAAAGGGCTGGAAGAGACTCTGGGCCGCAATGGCGTCACCTCGAACTACCGTTACGACCTCGCGCCTTACACCTGGCAATTGGTGCAGCAGCTGCGAGGCGGCCGGGCGGTTTTCACGCAACCTCCGATGCCGATCAAGTGCGCTGGCGCGCCTCAAAAGGCGATGTATCTGTCGGGCGACGCGTGGTTCCGCAGCGGCGTTCTCAAGGATATCGATATCCAATTCATGAATGCCGGTGGCGTGTTGTTCGGGGTCAAGGATTACGTCCCGGCGTTGGAAAGCTATGTGCAGAAATACGGGGCAACACTGAATTTCTTCCACAATCTTGTTTCGGTTGATGGTCCTGCCAAAACGGCGCGGTTCGAGGTGAGAAAGCCGGACGCTGATCCGGAATTCGTCGACATCGAGTTTGACATGGTCCATGTCTGTCCGCCTCAAACGGCACCGGACTTTATTCGCGTGTCGCCACTGGCAGACACAGCGGGATGGGTCGACGTGGATCAGGCGACGTTGCGCCATAAAGCTTACGACAATATCTGGTCGCTTGGCGATGTAATGAATGCCCCGAATGCCAAAACGGCGGCGGCCGCGCGCAAACAGGCGCCCACAGTGGCAGACAACATTGTGGCCGACATCGACGGGCGTTCCGCCGTGGCGCAGTATGACGGCTATGGGTCCTGTCCCTTGACCGTCGAGCGCGGCAAGATCGTGTTGGCAGAGTTCGGCTATGGTGGTGCTCTCAAACCCAGCTTTCCGTCCTTTCTGATCGACGGCACCAAACCGTCGCGAACGGCGTGGTTCCTGAAAGAGAGGCTGCTGCCTCCGATCTACTGGAAGGCGATGCTGCGCGGCAAGGAGTGGCTGGCAAAGCCCGAAAAGCTGAAGGTGGCTGCGGACAAGTCATGAAGGCTGCCTTGAACGCGCACAGGGGCGCGGCTGTGCGCCGCTATATCCCCATTCTTGATTGGGGACGCTCCTACACTCGGGCGGCGCTGTCGAACGACCTGATCGCGGCAGTGATCGTGACGATCATGCTGATCCCGCAATCGCTGGCTTATGCGCTTTTGGCAGGATTGCCGCCCGAAGCGGGCCTTTATGCGTCGATTGTGCCGATATTGCTGTATTCCATCTTTGGAACAAGCCGATCTTTGGCGGTCGGTCCGGTGGCGGTGGTGTCACTTTTGACCGCGTCTGCCATCGGGCAGGTGGCCGAACAGGGAACGGCCGGCTATGCGGTTGCCGCGTTGACCCTGGCCTTTTTGTCAGGCGGGTTTCTTGTGCTCATGGGCATATTGCGCTTGGGAATGCTCGCGAATTTCCTCAGCCATCCCGTGATTGCGGGATTCATCACAGCCTCTGGGATCCTTATCGCGACCAGTCAGTTAAAGCACATCCTTGGCATCAGCGCCCATGGGCACACCTTGCCTGAAATGCTAGCGGACATCGTTTCCCACCTGCCTCAGATCAACTGGTTTACCTTCGCGATCGGAGTGTCTGCCACGGCTTTTCTGTTTTGGGGGCGAACCTTTTTGAAGCCGACGTTGAGAAAATTGCAAACACCCCCGTTGCTTGCCGATATCCTCACCAAGGCGGGGCCGGTTGCTGCCGTCGTCGCGACCACAATCTCCGTTTGGGCGTTTGATCTTGCCGACAAGGGCGTCAAGATCGTCGGAGCGGTTCCCCAAAGCCTACCGCCCCTGACGATGCCGGGGCTTTCCATGGACCTGTTGAGCGCATTAATGGTTCCGGCCATTCTGATCTCGGTCATAGGATTTGTCGAAAGCGTGTCCGTGGCGCAAACTTTGGCGGCAAAGAAACGCCAGAGGATAAACCCGGATCAGGAGTTGATCGGCCTAGGTGCCGCCAATCTGGGCGCCGCCTTCACCGGAGGGTATCCGGTCACGGGGGGCTTTGCGCGCTCTGTAGTCAACTTCGACGCTGGAGCCGAAACGCCCGCTGCGGGCGCGTTCACCGCCCTAGGTTTGGCTATCGCGGCCCTGGCCTTGACGCCGCTGGTGTTCTACCTGCCCAACGCGACGCTTGCGGCGACAATCATTGTTGCGGTCCTTGGTCTGGTTGATCTGTCGATCCTGAGAAAGACATGGAACTACTCGCGCGCTGATTTTGCGGCGGTGACGGCGACCATTTTGCTGACTCTTGGAATGGGGGTCGAAGTGGGGGTCGCATCGGGCGTGGCGCTTTCTATCCTGCTACATCTTTACAAGACATCCCGACCACATGTGGCCGAGGTGGGACTGGTGCCGGACACTCAACATTTTAGGAACATCCACCGGCATCAGGTTCTGACGGACCCGACAGTCGTGACTCTGCGCGTCGATGAGAGCCTGTATTTTGTGAACGCTCGGTTTCTCGAGGATCTGGTCCAAAATCGCGTAACTGAAGGCAGCGACGTGCGCGAAGTCGTTCTTATGTTCTCAGCTGTGAATGAGGTGGACTATTCCGCACTGGAAAGTCTTGAGGCCATCAATCTCCGGCTCGTTGAAATGGGCGTTGGCCTGCACTTGTCAGAGGTGAAGGGTCCTGTGATGGACAGGTTGAGGCGGTCGCATTTCATTGATCAGTTGAACGGGCGAGTTTTCCTGTCGCAATACGACGCCTGGATCAGTCTGGTACCATCACCCTCGCCGCATATTGCGGCATAGATTTCAGCTGCGCGCTCCAGCCGATACGGCATTCCAATCCAGACCGAACTTCTGAAGGTATTTGCGCAGGCGATCCGCATCGTTCTGGGTTGACCTCTTTTCCCGCGACACGGCGAACAATGACCGACCTGCCGCACTGAGGCTTGGGGCGGTTTGGCACGTTCGAATAACCTTCGCGAGTTGAACCATGTCAAAGGGATCAATATCGCTGGCGGCAGATCCCAGTTGATCTTTCACCAGCAGGAAGTCCTTGTCCGAAGATGCCGACTGCCAATTCGATTGAAGAGCCGCGATTTCTTCGTCAATCATCGCGCGTGTGATCCGCCCCCTCGGTGCTAGGGTGCACAAGCGTTTCACCAGACCGCTGAAATCGCGAAAGTTCCCGGGCCAGAGCGTTGTCGGGCTGGTCGCGAACTGCAGAAATCTTTCGCGTGCGTCGATGTTGAAGCCGACCTGTGTGCCTAGCACCCGCTCGGACCTTGCCAGTTCAAACAGAAGATTGGCTTCGATATCCTCGCGACGATCACGCAAGGCGGGCAAACGAAACTGCCACATGCTCAGACGGGCCAGCAGGTCTAGGCGAAATTGCCCCTCGGCCGCCAAAGTTTGAAGGTCACGGTTCGCCCCGGCTATGATCTGGAAGCGGCTGGTGGTCTCATGGTCTGACCCAAGCGGGTAGAACCGCCCGGTTTCAATCGCATGTAGCAGCAAAGACTGTTCGGACCAGCCAAGTTCGTCCACCTCATCCAGAAACAAGACGCCGCCGTCGGCTTCACGTAGCAGGCCACTGCGTTCGGTTCCGGCCTGACCCAAATAGCTGCGCCTTTGGCCAAACAATGAGGCGAGCGCATCCGGGCCGTTCAAAGTGGCGCAATTGACATGGACCAGACGGCCTTTAACACGGCGCCTGTCCAGTTTGAGGTTGTAAATCCTTGCGGCCAGCTCGGTCTTACCGGTGCCAGTTTCGCCCAACAACAGGATCGGCTCGTCCGAGTTGCTGGCCACCAGTTCGATCCGATCAATCAGCGCATTGTACTGCGGATTTCGAGTTTGGATGCCGCCTTTCAACTGATCGCTGTACTCGCGCGACAACTGGTCAAACCGTTGTTGCAACGCGTTGTAGCGGCTCAGATCCAGGTCGATGATATCGAATTTGGGCGTACTGTCGTCTGGTCCCGGCGGGCCGGTCTGGATCAGGCGCGCGGGGACATGGCGGCTTTCGGTCAGCAGGAACCAGCAGATTTGCGCCACATGCGTTCCTGTCGTGAGGTGGACGTGGTACTGCTCGCGCTCTTCATCAAAACCGTAACCACGGGCAAAGTCGAACAGCTTGCCGTAGACTTCCTGAAAGTCCCACGGGTCGTCCAAGTCCATACGATGCAGCAGAACTTCGGTTTCGGGCGATGCCTCGGTAATCTCGTTTTTGACCTGATGAGCGAGGCGGTTGAACTTGTGGGCATACAGAAGCTCCAACCGGTGCACGTCAAAATGGTCGTGCGTCGTCAGGCTTAGCGTCGGTTTCCAACGCCGTTTCTTGCCCATGTCCAACTGGGTGCCGAGGAATCCGATAACGATGTTTTTCACTGTGTATAACTGTTTATAAATTACGATACTGTTGTATCGTATGATGGGCGTGCACAAAACTCAATAACGAGAATTCCATATTTAAAACATTGGCTTATGCGAAATTTAGATTTCCCTCGGTATAAACCCTTAGCCATGCCAAAAAGTCCTCATACAAAATGAGGACAAGACAATGGCGAACAAATCCGTGTTTGCATCGATCAAAGGCCGCTTGCTGCCAAAGGCAACTGCCGAGAACACGCACGGGGCGCCGGCCTACGCTTATTCCGATGCCCATGCTCTGGCACAGGTCGCCGTGACCGGCACTTTTGGGGGTATGTTCTATCAGTCGCCACAGGAAGAGCTGGAATACGTTCTGGATGTGGCTGAGGCGGTCGAGCCGAAGTTTCTGGCACAGGCGGCAATCTATGCCCGTCAATGCGGGTACATGAAGGATATGCCCGCCGTGTTGCTGGCTATTCTGGCCCGGCGTGACCCGGTTCTGTTCCGCGCGGCGTTTGGCCGGGTGGTGGATAACGGCAAGATGCTGCGCACCTTTGTGCAAGTCATCCGGTCGGGTCAGACGGGGCGTAAGTCTCTGGGATCGGCACCGAAAGCGATGGTGCAGAACTGGTTGAACACCGCGTCTGACCGGGCGCTGCTGAACGCCAATATCGGGAACGATCCGTCATTGGCGGACGTGATAAAGATGGTGCACCCGAAACCGGCCTCGGCCGAGCGGGAGGCACTGTTTGCCTGGATCGTCGGGCGGCCGTGCAATCTGGCACGGCTGCCACAGGCCCTGCAGGATTGGATCGCGTTTCGCGAAACCGGGAAAGGCCAGGTGCCGGACGTACCGTTTCAGATGCTGACACAACTGGAACTGATGCCGCAGCACTGGGCGCGGATCGCGCGCAAGGGCTCGTGGCAGATGTTGCGGCAGAACCTGAACACGTTCCAGCGTCACGGCGTTTTTGAAGTGGCGAAGAATGTAGATCATGTTGCCGCACTGCTGCGAGATCCGAAGGCGATCGCCAAAGCACGCGCGTTTCCGTACCAGCTGATGGTGGCGGCGCAAAATGTGACGGCGGATATGCCGCGAGAGATCGTGGACGCGTTGCACGATGCGATGGAAATCGCGGCGCAGAACGTGCCGCAGGCCACGGGTCAGGTTGTCGTGTGCCCGGACGTTTCGGGTTCGATGACATGGGCCGTGACCGGGTATCGCCCGGGGGCGACCTCCGCTGTGCGGCACGTGGATGTGGCGGCGCTGGTCGCAGCGTCCTTCCAGCGCGTGAACCGCGGTTGTCAGGTTCTGCCGTTCGACTTCGATGTGCGTGATGTACGTCTGGAGCCGCGCGACACGATCCTGACCAACGCCGAGCGTTTGGCTGCGTTGGCTGGTGGTGGCACGAACTGTTCCGCTCCACTGGCATGGTTGAACAAACGCGGCCGCGCGCCGGATCTGGTGGTGTTCGTGTCCGATAACCAATCCTGGGTTGATGCTCGGAACGGCGGGCAGGGCACGGCGATGTTGAAAGAGTGGGAGGCTATCAAACGCCGCAACCCGAAGGCCAAACTGGTCTGCATCGACATCGCCCCGTACGGGACCACGCAGGCACAGACGTGTTCCGGCGTGTTGAATGTCGGCGGGTTCTCGGATGCGGTTTTTGACCAGATCGCGGCCTTCGCCGACGGTCGAACCGGCCCAGATCATTGGGTCGGTCAGATCGAGAAGATCGAAGTATGAAAACGGTTCAGGCGGAATGCCTGTGGGACTACAGCTTTGAACTCTGTCAGATGTCTCACACATGTTTTGTCCGCCTGACCCAACCAAACTGGAAACATAGAATACCCTTCGGAAATGTGTGGGTCGCGTCACGCCCTGGCGAGATCGCTATGTCGTCTAAAGGATCGCAAGACGCCGTCGCGGTAGTGAACTATGAGAGGAACACAAACTCGGCGAATGCCGGTGGAACTACATTATCAACAGGTCGCGGGTTCGAGTCCCGCCATCGCGCTCGGCGATGTAGCTCAGGTGGATAGAGCAGTTGGCCCTAATGTTTCACCAATCTTTTGTCGCCGGGACACAAACAACATCAGGCAGAATGCCGGTGGGACTACATCGCTGAATCCGATCCGCGCCCGTTAAAGGGCGCTGTCTCATCATTCCTTGTCTGCCTGACCCGAAACGAAAGGAACACCCCGGCGAATGCCGAAGGAACTACATGGCTCTCAAAACCGGGATAGGTCGAGTGGGTTCAACTCCCCTCCGTGCCGGCGCCCAGACGGCAAACGCATCTGCCCATTCAGATGCGGGGCGGACCTCCCAATTGTTTCTTCACCCTTTGTCGCCGGGGCCGTTTAAACCCGCAGGGCGAATGCCCGCAGACCTACAGGTAGACGCACCCGAGAGGGTGGCGTGGGTAACCATGTCGTGCTGGTTCAAGTCTAGCCCGGAGCGATCCGGTGGCGGAAAAAATGGTTTGCGAACACCTTGTCGCCCGATCAGGTTGGGAACGTAAGCGAGTAATGATGATGGAAAAAAAGACATTCGATCCCGTGACCGGGGAGCATCTGAAAGATTGGGGTCACCGCCCGGGAAAGCAATTTCCAGCCCTGCTGGCGCGTGCAAATGAAATGCGGGCCGAAGGGTTTGGGCTGGTGCGCATCCGGCAGGAACTGGAGGGTGAAATCCCTCCGATCCTGCCAACGATGGAATTGCGCGCACCCGGAGAGATGGCATTTCACGAAAACATTGACGCCTCTGATCCGGATGAAGAGGACAACGTTGCAAAAGTGCGCGAGACGATGACCGCCCTGATGAGGACACCAACAGTTGAGGCTGGCGCGATCATGCCCGATGCCTGCCCTGCAGGGCCCGTCGGCACGATCCCGGTGGGCGGTGTGGCAGCTGCGCGCAACGCGATCCATCCGGGGATGCACTCGGCCGATATCTGCTGTTCGGTGATGATGACCGATTTGGGGGATGCCGATCCCAAGGCGGTTCTGGATGCCGCGCAGTCAGTGACGCATTTCGGGCCGGGCGGACGCCCGCAGGGTCAGCGGTTCACGATCTCGCTGAAACTGCTGGATGCGTTCCGTGAGAACCCGTTTCTGGACAACCCGAAATCCCTGCGCATGGCGCAGGAGCATATGGGTACGCAAGGTGACGGGAACCATTTCCTGTTCGTGGGCCGCTCTCGCAAGACCGGGCGGACGGCCATTGTGACGCATCACGGATCGCGTGGTCCGGGGGCGGTTCTGTACAAGAACGGCATGGCTGTGGCCGAGCGGTTTCGAAAAAAACTGTCTCCGATGACCGCCAAACAGAACGCTTGGATTCCTGCGGATACCGAGGAGGGGCGGGATTACTGGGAAGCGCTGCAGCTGATCCGCAAGTGGACCAAGGCCAACCATAACGCGATCCATCAGGCCACGGTCGAGGCCGCGCGCGTTGGAGATGTTGGGGAACGGCTCTGGAATGAGCATAACTTTGTGTTCAAGCGGGGTGATCTGTACTTCCACGGTAAGGGCGCGACACCTGCCTGGGGTGACTATGCCGCCGACGCCACAGGGTTGACGCTGATCCCTCTGAACATGTCCGAGCCGGTACTGGTCGTGCGTGGCAAGGATGCGGGTCACGGCCTGGGGTTCAGTCCGCATGGCGCGGGGCGGAACTTTTCCCGCTCAGAGCACAAGCGGCGAATGGGATCGGTGACGCCTCAGCAGATGCTAATGGCGGAAACCGACGGGCTGGATATCAGGTTCCACGCCGGCGGGGTGGATGCGTCCGAACTTCCGTCCAGCTACAAAAGCGCTGACAGCGTCGTGGCGCAGATTAAGTCTTATGATCTGGCTGAGATCGAAGACTATATAGATCCCTACGGCTGCATCATGGCCGGCGACGTCCCACCTTTCTGGAAGAACAAAAGGAAGGGTCGGAGGTAGAGTGTAATCGGCTGGAGCTCAGCCGGTTAACCAGATTCCGGTTATGCCGAGCAGGCGTGTCTCGACGGTGCCGTTCGGCAACTTTGCGTGGATAACCGTTTGATCCGCATCAGAAGGAGCAAGTCAGTCCTAGTTAGAAATTGAGCGCTAGTCGTAAGCTTTACAGAGCCGGTACTTGTGGTGGTGTTGTCTTCGCAATTTGCGAAAACGGTAGGGGTGTTTTACCGAGTTGTTATCACCTCGGTCGCAACATGGCCGGTTGACAATTGCGCTGCGGCTACCAACCCGAGAAACAATACCGATACGACGGCTGCCTTGTTCCCACCCCGCTTTACAATTCGACTGATCGACAGGTCACGCGACATCGCGCACCGTTTTTGCGCTCCGAAATAAAAGGTTGCTCGTTAACGTTCTAAATTGATTGGCCATCAAAAAAGCGGATGCAACCAAGGCAGATGATGAAATCTGTTTGTTCCACTGGAAAACTATTTCCCGGGAAAGGCTAATCGCGTTCAAAGTCAATGATTGGGGTGTTTTGGCGGACGTTTGCCGTCCGCCTGAGAACAAAGTCGTGTTTTGGGATCAGGCCGTTGTGCCTTTGATGCGGATTGCCGATCCCAGGCTGCCGGCACACAGGCCGACAACAACTGCGATCAACAACTCGATTGTTTGCACGTTGGCAAAAGACCCATGGGCAAAGATCAAAGTTTCGGCAACTCCGACCAATCCGCCCATCAGGGCGCCCAGCCAGACGCGACGTGTCATCATTCCCAGCGCCAGTCCAAGGATGCCCGGCAGGCTTATGACGTTTGCTCCGATAGTTCCCAGTATTTCCAGCATTTCTTGTCCCTCTTTCAGTCTGCCCGAGTGGTCAGGAATGACCGGATGTCATCGCCATTGGAGGCGGTCTGGTGTTGCAGTGTGCCGGAGGATTTGCCAGCCAGGGTCTCGGTAACTTCCTGATACCGCTCTTGATATCCTGGTGGCAGGCTGTGCGCGATGCCCTGATGGCAGTCGATGCAGGTCATGTTTTCGTCAATGGCGCGCTGGTGTTCCGAGGCGGCTCGCGTCTCTTGCAGCGTGAAATCCATGTAGTCGAAGTTATGACAGTTCCGGCATTCGCGGCTGTCCGACGCCTTCATTTTCTTCCAAACGGCGGTCGCCATACTCAGGCGGTGTTCTTCGTATTTTTCGGGTGTGCTGATGGTGCCGGCAAGCTCGTGATACACGTCCTTGACCGCCATGATCTTGGCTTTGATCTTGTGGTTCCACTCATGCGGAACGTGACAATCGGAACAGATCGCACGCACACCAGAGTGGTTGTTGTAGTGAATCGTCTCACGATATTCGCCCAGGTTGGTTTCCATCGTGTGACAGGAAACGCAGAATTCCTCGGTGTTGGTCAGTTCGAGCGTCCAGTGAAACCCGCCCCAGAACAGGATCCCGGCCAGAAAACCTGCCAACAGCAGGAACCCTGAACTGAACATGACCGCAGGTGTCCAGATTGCATTCCAGATGCGGCCGATCCAACCGCGATTTTCAGGAGAGTCCGCCATTTTGGTGCTCCTTTCAGACAAGCGTTGGATTAATTGCCGGATGAGGGTTCGAATACGTTGTCAACCAACGCAGGGGCGTCTGCCTGCGGCACGTGGCACTGATTGCAGAAATACCGGGTGCCGGCGACGCGATCCAACTCGCGCCCTTCACGGTCCAGATAATGCGTCATCGACAAGGTGGGCGCATTTCGTTCGCCGGCCTTGGTCCAGTCGTGGCACGACAGGCACTGGTTGGTGCGCAGGTCAATCTGGTATTGCTCGATCGAGTGCGGGATCAGCGGCGGTTGCTGGCGATAGTTGCGCTGCATCCGGCCTTCGACGTTGCGATGGACCTGATCCAGAACAACGGGTTCGTCTACTTCTGCCCCACGCAGTGCTTCCACCTGGGCTGATTGCGCCAGAGCGAACCCGCTCAGGAGTAATACGGGGATTAGGGCGGCAACGCCTGTTCGGATTGGCTTGTTCATTTTGGCACTCCCTTAAATAGGTCTGGCTGCGCGCGGATCGGGCGCGGGAACTGGATCGGAAGGTGCGGCGACGTGGTCGTCGAACCGGTGAGTAAAGTTGAAGACATCCACTGCGCAGACATCGATGCAACGACCGCAATTGGTGCAGTCGGAGGAAAGGATCAGCGGCGTTGAACCCGGCTTACCTTTCAGAGCTGGCGAGATGATCTGGTTTTCGGGGCAAACGGCATAGCAGTCCATGCAGTCGTCGCAGGCGGCCCGGTTCGAGGCACTGACCCGCAGCAGGCTTTTTTTGCCGATCAGGCCGTAGAACGCGCCAACCGGGCAAATGTGACCACACCAGCCGTGCCGGGATACGAAGAGGTCGAATACGAAGATGGCGAGGACCATGGCCCACACGAACCCAGCACCAAAAATCAGGCCGCGATGCAGCATGGTGATCGGGTTGATCAGTTCCCACGCGATCACGCCGGTCAGGCCAGAGACGATCATGACTGTTGCCAGAATCCAAAGGCGCGTACTGCGTTTTGGCTGCCAGCCCTTAGGCAAGTCCAAACGCCTGTGCAGCCAGTTGGCAGCATCGGTGACCGGGTTTATGGGGCATACCCAGGAACAATAGACGCGACCGCCAATCAGTGCGTAGGTGGCCAGGACAATCAGGCCACCGACAAGGGCCGTCAATTCAGGCCAGTGCCCGGCGATTACGCTTTGCAGCAGGATAAACGGATCTGTCAGGGGCAGCACGCCGAGCGTCAGCGATCCCGCCAACGTACCCTGCACGATCCATATCCCGAACCACGGACCCAATAGAAACAGCGCCAGAAAAAACAGCTGACTTGTGCGCCGCAGCAGGAGGTATTTGTGGGCGCGGAGCCAACCTTTGACCTGGGTGGCCTCTTGGCCTACCGCCATTTGGGTACGGGCGCTCATTGTCCGGCTCCCGGAAGATTGTATCCGGGGGCGAACCCGCCGGGGGTTGCCAAATTGTCGGTGCCA
Organism: Ruegeria sp. CE8; assembly: GCF_056537465.1. Lineage (NCBI taxonomy): Bacteria > Pseudomonadati > Pseudomonadota > Alphaproteobacteria > Rhodobacterales > Roseobacteraceae > Ruegeria > Ruegeria sp. CE8. The sequence continues at coordinate 124,211 of NZ_JBQFRP010000007.1, read as the reverse complement.
GGGCCGGGTAGGCGGTCGGGCAGATCAATGATCCCCTCGACCAGAGGACCGCCCTTGGCCTCTTTTTCTTCCCAGCCCTTTCGATAGTGATCTGCGCTGGTGCCACGCGCCAGGCGGGCCGGCAGAACTTTGATCGCCGCCTCGGGTAGAACGCAGCTTTTCTCGCACATTCCGCAACCGGTGCAGTGATCTGCGTGAACAGTCGGAATGAACAACGCATGATGGCCTGACCGCGTGTTGTGAGCGGCTTCCAGCGTGATGGCCTCGTCAATGACAGGGCAGACGCGGTAACAGACATCACAGCGCAAGCCGAGGAAATTTAGGCAATTTTCCTGATCGACCAATACGGCGACGCCCATTTTAGCGTCGTCGATATTGTCCAGATTCGGATCCAGCGCACCAGTCGGGCAGGCGGCAACGCATGGGATATCATCGCACATTTCGCAGGGAATATCCCGCGCCGTAAAATACGGCGTTCCGGTTGCCACGGCATCCACACCCAGCTCGGCCAGTTTCAACGTGTCATAGGGGCAATCCCGCACGCAGAGCCCACAGCGGATGCAGGCAGAAAGGAACTCCTTTTCAGGCAGCGCGCCGGGGGGCCGCAAAGCCTCGGCCGGCAGGGCCCGGGCGTCGCGGGCCAGCCAGGCCAGCAAAGACCCGGCGACTACGCAGCCGCCCGACGCGCGGGCCGCATCCTGCAGGAAGCGGCGCCGCTGCGGCGAAAGGGGTTTACCTCCATGGGGCATGGGGACGACCTTTGCCTCGCTTGTCCGTTACGCGCGCTCAACCTTGCAGGCGCACTTTTTGAAGTCCGTCTCTTTGGACAACGGGCAAGTGGCATCCAGTGTCAGCTTGTTTGTCAGCTGACCCTCGTCAAACCACGGCATGAAGACCAACCCACGTGGCACTTTGTTGCGTCCCCGTGTTTCCACCCGGCTGACAACTTCGCCGCGACGTGTAGACAGAACGATTTCCTGGCCACGGCGCACACCGCGATCCTTTGCGTCCAGAGGATGCATGTAGACGACGGCTGCTGGATAGGCGCGGTGCAGTTCCGGCACGCGGCGTGTCATCGAACCGGAATGCCAGTGTTCCAGCACCCGACCGGTGCACAGCCACAGATCGTATTCCGCATCAGGCTCTTCCGCGGCGGGTTCGTAAGGCGCAAAGATGATTTTGGCCTTGCCGTCCTTGTGCCCGTAGAACTTTACATCAGCACCTTCGGGTACATACGGGTCGTAACCTTCGCGGAAGCGATAGAGCGTTTCCTTGCCGTCTACGACCGGCCAGCGCATGCCACGAGCCTCGTGATACATCTCGAACGGAGCAAGGTCATGCGCGTGGCCGCGCCCGAACTCGGCATATTCTTCGAACAGGCCTTTCTGGACATAGTAGCCAAAGTGCTCGGCGTCGTCGTTGTCGAAGCCTTCTGCCGTCTCGGACAGCGGGAACTTGTCCACCGTACCGTTGGCATACAGCACATCGTACATGGTCTTACCGCGATGCTCGGGCATTTTGGCCAGCAGTTCTTCACCCCAGACTTCTTCGACGGTAAAGCGTTTCGAGAACTCCATCAACTGCCACAGGTCAGACTTGGCTTCACCCGGCGCTTTCACCTGCTGACGCCAGAACTGGGTGCGGCGCTCAGCGTTACCGTAGGCACCTTCCTTTTCAACCCACATGGCGGTGGGCAAGATCAGGTCGGCCGAGACTGCGGTGACCGTTGGATAGGGGTCCGAGACGGTGATGAAGTTGTCCGGGTTACGATAGCCGGGATAGCCTTCTTCGTTAATGTTCGGCGCGGCCTGCATGTTGTTGTTGCACTGCACCCAATAGGCGTTCAGATCACCGTCCTTCAGCTTGCGGTGCTGAAGCACCGCGTGGAAGCCGGGCTTGGGCGGAATGGTGCCTTCGGGGATGTTCCAGGCCGTTTCGCAGATTTTCCGGTGCTCGTCATTTGCCACAACCATGTCTGCGGGCAGACGGTGGGCAAAGGTGCCGACCTCACGCGCGGTGCCGCAGGCTGAAGGCTGACCGGTCAGCGAGAAGGGCGAGTTTCCAGGTTCCGAAATTTTACCGACCAGCAGGTGCACGTTGTACATCAGCGAGTTCACCCAGGACCCGCGGGTGTGCTGGTTAAAGCCCATGGTCCACAGGCTCATGACCTTGCGGTTCGGGTCGGCATATTGCTGCGCCAGCTTTTCCAGCTTGTCAGCAGGAACGCCCGACAGTTCAGAGGTGTATTCGAGCGTATAGGGGGCAACGGCTTCGGCGTATTCTTCGAAGCTGATGGTCTCCAGCTTGCCCGAGTTCGGGTTCGCCGCTTCTTGCTGCAGCGGATTGTTGTCACGCAGGCCATAGCCAATATCAGTGTCGGTCTTGGTGATATTGACGTGGTTTTTGACGAACTCTTCGTTCACCGCGCCATTCTGAATGATGTAGTTGGCGATGTAGTTCAGGATCGCCAGATCGGTTTGCGGTGCAAAAATAATGTCATTGTCTGCTAGTTCAAACGAACGATGTTCGAAGGTCGACAATACGTGAACCTCACATCCCGGCTTGGTCAGGCGCGTATCGGTCAGGCGCGACCACAGGATCGGGTGCATCTCGGCCATGTTCGAGCCCCACAGCACGAAAGTATCTGCGTGCTCGAGGTCGTCATAGCAACCCATAGGCTCATCAATGCCGAAGGTGCGCATAAAGCCCACAACCGCCGAGGCCATGCAGTGCCGCGCGTTGGGGTCGATGTTGTTGGAGCGGAAGCCAGCTTTCATCAGTTTGGAAGCTGCATACCCTTCCCACACTGTCCATTGGCCCGAGCCGAACATACCGACACTGGTTGGGCCTTTCTTGGCCAAAGCTTCTTTCCATTTGGCGGCCATGACGTCGAAAGCTTCGTCCCAGCTGACCGGCTCGAACTCGCCGTTCTTGTCATATTCGCCATTGGTTTTGCGCAGCAGCGGCGTGGTTAGGCGGTCCCTGCCGTACATGATCTTGGACAGGAAATAGCCTTTGATGCAGTTCAGGCCCCGGTTTACAGGCGCGTCAGGGTCGCCCTGGGTCGCGACAACGCGACCGTCTTTGGTGCCGACCAGAACAGAGCAACCTGTGCCGCAGAACCGGCATGCTGCCTTGTCCCAGCGGATATCGGGTGCTCCGGTCTGTGCGTTGGCTTGTCCAGCGGCCATGGGAATGCCTGCGGCGGATGCCGTGGCTGCGGCCGCTGAGGCCTTGAGAAAAGTCCGGCGAGATTCAGAGTGTGTCATAGCGTGGGCCTCCGGCTGGTGGATTGGCTTGGGGCATCGGGCTGCGGATGGGCGTCCGCGAGATCCTCGAAATGGTGATAAGTCAGGGTTAGTGAGATCACGCCCTGGATTTGGTGCAGATCCATGATGATCTCGGATGCAAGGCGTGAAGCGGTGTCCTCGACAACAACGACAAAACGGCCGTCTTCCGTTTCGGCGTGCACTTCGACACCCGGGGTGTCCTTCATCACCTGCGCCGCAGCGCTGGCGTGTTCAGGTACGACATGGGCAAGGCAGCCGCAGATGTTCATTGAATGGCTTCCGTTCGGGGTTGTGATTGGCGTTCAAGCGCGATGGCATCGGCGGGACAGAGGGTTGGACAGAGGCCGCAGCCATTGCAGGATTCGACGTCCAGCGCAGGTTCAGCGCGGCCGCCGGTCTTTAGCTTGAAACGGATGGCGTTTTGTTCGCAATTATCCTGGCAAACGCGACAGCTGATCCCATTCATGGAAAGGCAGCTTGCCGTTTTTATTGTGGCGCGCCACGGCCAGTCTGCAAGTCGTCCGATTTCGAGCGCTGGGGTAGGGCAGCTCTGCGCGCAGTCACCGCAGAACGTGCAGGCATTGTCGCCGGGTCGAAACACCGGATATCCGTCCGGACCGACGGCCACCACATCCTCGGGGCAGGCGTCGGAACACGCACCACATTTGGTGCACAAATCGGTAAAACCCTGCACGACAGAACCCGGAGGTCTGGCTGTCTTGCCGTCCTCGCGTCGGATGTTGGCGCTTAGAAACGCGCGTCGGCTGGTCAGTTGTTGCATTCTATGCGACCTGGCTGCACTCGATTCCCCTGATCGAGTGTATCGCATACCGTGCGCTGTGCGGACTTTTTTTGATCTAGGTCATTTAGTTGCGATTAATTATTGAAAGTTAGGAAATCTCCCACCGCGTTCTGCCGCGTTGTTTGTCGCCGGGGGGCGATCAGCGGCGTGGGCGGGCGGTTCGGATCAGAAGTAGAAAGACGAATATCGACCCCAAAGATGTTGTCACGATGCCGACTGGCAGTTCTTGAGGCGCAAGCAGCAACCGGCTGAGAATATCGGAACCTGTCAACAACGCAGCGCCAACAACGGCAGCAGTAGGGACCAAATGTTTGTGGAGCGGTCCGGCAATCCCGCGGGCGATATGCGGCACCATCAAACCGACAAATCCAATCACCCCCGCGACCGAAACGAACACTGCTGTGGCAAGGGCGGCCACGAAAAACATTCTGAACCTCAGGCCCTGAACTGGCACGCCCAATGTGGCGGCCGTCAGATCGCCGGTCAGCAGCGCGTCAAGCCATCGGCTGCGATACGATGCGTAAGCAAGGATCAAAAGCAATCCGGCGCAGACCAGCGGAAACGTTTCCCATCGGGCAAGTCCCAGGCCACCCAGCATCCAGAAAATAACCGAGTGAGCCGCGCGGCTGTCGCCTGCGAAAATAAGGTAGTTGGTGACGGCCGAGAACAGAAACGACACAGCCAGACCTGCAAGGATCAGCTTTTCAGGCGCGCTGGTACGCAGCCCGTGAACCAGGGCCAGCACGATGCCTGAAGCAACAAGACCACCACAAAACGCCGCCAGCGGCAGGGTCCAAAAGCCCAGAACGTCTCCGGTTACCGTGATGACAAAAACCGCCCCTGCGGCTGCGCCCGAAGACAGGCCAAACAGGAACGGGTCGGCCAGATCGTTTCGGGTGGTCGTCTGCAAGACAACTCCAACGATGCCCAAACCCGCTCCGATCACCGCGGCGAACAGGGCGCGTGGTAGGCGCAGGTCGAACACGATGCGGTGCAGCGGTGACATCTGCCCGTCCATCAATCCGGTGCCCAGCATGACGCCGGTAAAAGCATCAGATGCCGGTATGGACGTGGTCCCGTATACGGTCGAAATCAGCAAGAGGGCGGCCAGAACGGCCGCCCCCAGCAATAGTGTCAGGCACAATCGGCCCATATCAGTTCAAGCCCGGATGCATGGCCTGAGCCATTTTCGAGATCGCTTCGATATTTGCCGGTCCGGGGGTCAGTTCTTCGTACCGCAGGCCAATCCAGCGTTCGTTTTTGACAGCGTCCGTCTGGGACATCACCGGGTGTTCCTGCAGGAACTTGAACGTATCCGCCGCACCATTGCCGGTTTGATAGTCCAACAGAACCAGGAATTCCGGGTTGGAAGCGGCTACAGCCTCCCACGAGGAGCGACCCCAGCTGGTTTCCATGTCATGTGTGACATTTTCACCGCCCGCCGCCGAAATCATGGCGTCGGGAATGGCGAATTTGCCAGCGGTGAATGGCGCGTCGGCGGGGCCGTCCAGCAGGAAGACGCGGGGTTTGGGCAGGTCGGCGGTCTGGGCTTCGATAGCAGACAGTTCAGACTTCCAGCCATCGACCAGTTCTTCAGCTTTGTCTTCGACCTGCATGACTTTGCCCAGACGCAGGACGTCATCAAACAGCAGGTCCATGCTTGCTTCGGGGCGTTCCTTGTCCAGATGTACGCAGCTTTCGGTCAGGATCATCGTTTTGATCCCGAAGGGCTCCAGAGTGTCCGGGGTCACATCGCCGCCGGGCTTCATGCCATAGTACCAGCCCGCAAAAAACAAGTCGGGTTCTACCGCGACAAGGTTTTCCACAGTCGGGTATTTCGGCGCCAGCTCGGGGATGTCGCCGCGCAAAGTGTCGAATTCCGGGCTTGTTTTGTACCAGCCGGTGATGCCCGTCAGCCCAACGATCTTATCCTGCAGACCCAGCGCAAAGGCCATGTCGGTCATGTTCATGTCGTGGACGACCAGCCGCTCGGGTTGGGTTTCGAAAATCAAAGGTTCGCCGCAATTATCGACTGTGGTCTCAAGTGCGGCCGCGCTTGTTGCCAGGCCGGTGATCAGCGCCGCGGGCCAGAGTGCCTGTTTCATGGTTTTGTTCCTCATTTTGAGATTGTGGTTCTTCGGATATCCAGCGCCGGGATCACGCGGCCTTCGTGTTGAAAACACAGGTAATCGACGCCAAAGGTTTCGCGGACGCGTTCGGGGGTCAGCACCTCGTGCACCAACCCAAAGCCGGTCAGCCGGGCGGACTTCATCAGTGCGACATGGGTGGCGAACTCGGGGATCATGACCAGGTCGTGGACGATCATCACTACCGTGATGCCCAGTTCCGCCACCAGGGACAGCATGCGGCCCTTGGCGTCCGGGTCCAGGTGGTTGGTTGGTTCGTCCAAAAACAACAGTGACGGTTTCTGGGCCAAAGCCCGCGCGATATGGGCCCGTTGGCGCTCGCCGCCGGACAGGACGGCCATACGCTTGTCGGCCAAAGCGTACAAACTGGTCAGGTTCAGGATACGGTCCAGTTCGTCGGCGTGCTCGCTTGCGGATCGGTCCGCGCGGATCGGAATTTGTCCCAGGGCCACATAGTCACGCAGGAACAACCGTCCATCGGGGGCCTCTTGTTGACTAACAACTGCGATCATACGGGCACGATCCATTGCCGAAAGTTGCCGAAGGCTGCGCCCCTTGATCAAAACGTCCCCCTGAACGATCTCTTCTGCCCCGCACAAGAGGTTGAGGAGCGTTGTCTTGCCCGCGCCATTCGGCCCGGCAATCGCCAGTATCGCCCCTTCGTCCAAATCAAACTTGACGTCTTTCAGCAGGACTTCGCCATTCAGGGCTTGGTATTCCAACTCGCGAGTTTCAAGAAATGGTCTGCGGGTCATACGCGTTCCTCCTGCTTGATCTGAGGCGGGTGCGAATGACTCTTTCTGAACAATGCGCGCAAGCGACCGTCAGCGTTGACCCAACGCGTTTTGCGCAAGGTCGTACGGGCGGACAACGCGCGAGGAAGCCTGTCCGGCAACCCGCTTTGGATCGAGCCGACGACACCCGTGCCCATGCACGTCTCGCAAATCGGAATGAAATGATCAGGTTTTCTCAGCATTGCCCGCTCCGCTTGTTGTCAAGCGCGGACAGAAGGTGCCGATCATGAAAACACGCGTCAGACGTGCCATATAGCCTCCTTCCAGGACGCCCCGCCCCGGGTTGGTTGAACATCAGATGGCAGGTCTCCTGACTTGCGGGTCGTGGCTTGGCCGTCCTTCCCAGCCCGTTTGGGCCAGTGGTCTGTTGGCGTCGCTCACCGCTTACAGTTGCGGGGGCAGTCACGGAATTGGCGCCGTTCGGCAACCTCACCGTATTCCCTTTTCATCCCTTGGGCGCACCATCGGGAACCATCGACGACGAGAAGTGCCCGAGTTCGCATTATTGGTCAAGCTCAAAACCGAAGACCCCTTGTTGTGGCGATTGGAAGACAGCTTTAGCGCGTCAGACGGCTCAGCGGGGCTGAGGTCTGGCAGGCGACAAAGGGCGCTACCCGCCAGATTGCCGCTAAGAAGCTTAATCAATTGTGGTCAGAAGTTCTTTTGGCTACGCTGCAGCGCAGAAATACAGGGGAATCGGCGGCAAGCTCGAGTCGGGTGGGACTGAAGTGCCGAGCGTCGGTTTCAAATACGATCATTTGCAAAAATCAAAGCCTGACGAGATGAAAATTCAAGAAAACCGGACGTTTTCACAATTGAAAGTCGGCGATAAGGCCCAGGTTACAAGGCTTTGCACCGTTGACGATCTTTACGCGTTTGCATCGGCGTCCGGAGACCATAATCCGTTGCATCTGGCCGCTTATGATGGGGATGGTGATGGGCGCCCCGAAGCTGTTGCACCCGCGTTGTGGCCCGCTGGCCTTGTTGCGGCGGTACTGGGAAACGTCCTGCCAGGGGCGGGCACGCAGACACGCCGGGCAAACCTCAGATTCCATGCCCCGGTTCTGGCGGGCGAAGAACTGACCGCCTTTGTTTCGGTCACGGAAAAGCGCGAAGATGGCGATTTGACCTGCGCCGCCGAAGTGCGCCGGGTCGGGGACAACGCGTTGATTCTAAGCGGTACAGTGCAAGTCACGCCACCCGCCCGGCATTTGAAGTTTGACTCGGTCGAAGTTCCTGGGCTGATCGTTCAAAGGCACCGGCATTTTGACGCTCTGCTGGAAAAGGCGCGCCCCATGGACCCTATGCCAACAGCCGTCATCGCCCCGGAAGAGCCGAACTCACTGGGCGGCGCTTTGTTGGCGAAATCAAACAGCATAATCACTCCGATACTTGTCGGCGATCCCGACAAAATTGCTGCTGCTGCGACCGAGCTTGGCGCTGATTTATCCGGAACTGAAATCATCGAGGTCGACAGCCACGAGATGGCCGCGCATCGTGCCGTCGATCTGGTCGTGGAGGGCAAGGCTCGGATGCTGATGAAGGGGCATCTGCATACGGATGTTCTTTTGCGGGCCGTCTTGCGTCGCGAGAAAGGCCTGAGGACGGGGCGGCGTTTGTCGCATGTGTTTGTTATGGACGTGCCGGGCATGTCACGGCCCATCATGGTCACCGATGCGGCCGTAAACATTTCACCCGATCTCGAAACCAAAGCCGACATCGTTCAAAACGCCATTCATCTGGCCCATTCCATCGGCATCAAAGTGCCCAAGGTTGGCGTGTTGTCGGCGGTAGAGACGATCAATCCGCATATGCCATCTTCGGTCGACGCTGCGCTGTTGTCCAAAATGGCAGAACGCGGGCAGATCACCGGCGGGTTGGTCGATGGTCCATTGGCCATGGACAACGCGGTGGACCTGAACGCTGCGCGCACCAAGGGTATCACATCACCTGTTGCCGGGGCGGCGGACATTTTGGTGGCGCCGAACATTGAGGCAGGGAATATGGTGGCCAAGCAGCTTACCTATATCTCTCATGCCGAAGCCGCGGGAATCGTGGTTGGTGCCGCAGCACCAATCATTCTGACCTCCCGCGCGGATGATGACGCCTCGCGGCTGGCCTCTTGCGCCGTGGCGGCGCTGCATGCAATTGCGAATAAAGGCAAAATCCATGGCTGAACATGTTCTGGCACTGAACGCCGGGTCGTCCTCGTTGAAATTCGCGCTTTATGAACTGACTGAGGATCGTCGGCCCAGGATGCGCTGGCGCGGTCAAATCGAACGGCTGGGGGATGCGCCGCGGCTCTTGGCTCAGTCCGCAGGTGGGAGGTCTGTTGACCGACAACTTTCGGGGACGAAAACGCATGACGAGGCCATCAATGCGTTCCTTGAACTCACCCGTGAATACCTGCCGGATATTCACGTCCGGGCCATTGGCCACCGGGTCGTTCATGGTGGGCCGGTCTATTCGGAACCCGTTGTGGTGGATGAAGGCGTCATTGAAACCCTGAGTGGATTCATCCCGTTCGCACCCCTGCATCAACCCTACAGCCTTGCCGGAATTCGGGCTGCCAGTGCTGCGTTTCCGGGCACAACTCAGGTCGCATGCTTCGATACCGCGTTTCACCGTGCGCACCCATGGGTGAACGATACCTTTGCCCTGCCGCAGAACTTTTACGACAAGGGTGTTCGACGATACGGGTTCCACGGGCTAAGCTACGACTACGTCTCGCAAAAGCTGAAGGACATCGCGCCGGGGCTTTATGATGGCCGCGTGGTCATCGCTCATCTGGGGAATGGTGCGTCGATGTGTGCGGTCTCAGGCGGGCGTGCCGTCGCCTCGACCATGGGGTTTTCGGCGCTGGATGGCTTGCCAATGGGAACCCGCAGCGGACAATTGGATCCGGGCGTCGTGCTGTACATGATGCAGCAGGAGGGGATGACAGCCGAGGAAATCGCCGAAACCCTTTATCGTAAATCCGGTCTTCTTGGGCTTTCAGGCATGTCCTCGGACATGCGCACCCTTCTGGCCGCTGATACCCCGGACGCGCGAAAGGCTATTGAATACTACGTCTTCCGCATCCGTAGGGAACTGGGCGCGTTGTCCGCCGCGCTGGAAGGCATCGACGCTTTGGTCTTTACCGGAGGCATCGGCGAAAACGCTGCGCGTATCCGGCAGATGGTCTGCGAGGGCATGCGTTGGATCGGGATTGAAATGGACCCTAACCGAAATGCGGATAACGGCACCGTTTTGTCGACGGACTTCAGCAGGGTACGAATTCTGGCCATTCCTACGAACGAAGAGATGGTCATCGCGCGGGCAGCGGCCAGATTGGCCTGATCTCTACTGATCCGGTTTGTTCTTTCTGCGCCGCGCGTATCGCAGCAGGACGCCAAGAAGCGAACTGATTATATCGGGCGACAACATGCCAATTGGGTCACGCCTGAGGCCGACAATTGTGTTGCGTGCCTCCGCGAGGCTGTCGGTCACTTCTTCCTCGATGTCGTGCAGCGCCATGTCCCGCAATTCTACCGCTGCAGAGGTGTCGCCTTCGGCGGTCATGGAATTCGCCACCAAGGCGAGGAGCACGGCCAGAACAAGGTTCACCCCGGCCACTATGACAGCCGCCAGAGATTTTGACATCGTCTCGGACAACCAGAAAAACCCGGCGACGTTTAACATGATGACCGCGAGGCCAACGGCCAACCCGGCGGCGGCATAAAACCCCGTGCGCTTGGCAGCGACGGCCAATTGTCTTTGGGCGATTAGCCTTTCGGCGCGCAGAATGATCGAGATGTTGCGTGAAATGCGGCTCATGATCGGGCTCCTACCGGGATCGGCCTAAAAGATAGCCAAGCGTGAAGATGCCAAGTGCGAAAAGGACCGGCTTTTTGTGCGGAAATTCTTCGAGTTCGGTCATCACTTCTTCGATCTGCGTGGACCATGCTTCAAGACTGTCGGCAATTCCCTCCGACGTCGATTTGCCCAGGTCAGACATCTCATCTTCTTTTGGGGTCGATGCTGCGGTCTGCGCGCTACTTTGTTCGGCCAACTGGCGACGCAACTCTGCGACTTCAGCTTCAAGCTGTGTTTTGGTTACCATCACTCAGGTCCTTGAACGGGAGCGTAAAAAAATGGCTCGCGATTTTTTCCTTTGTCGCGAGCCATGTTAATTCGATTTTTTGAATTCGGGAAAGGGGCGTGTGCCAAATCGAGCATTAGGTGTTCCGTCCCGGTTATCTGGTGGATCAGACTTAGGATGAACCGATCTGGTTATGATGTCCAGATTTTGCAGATGTATTCGTAGGGCGTGAAATCAGAGAGCGTCTTGTGGCGACGAACGAAGTTGCACGCATCAAGGAAGTCGGCCAGATGTGTGCGAAGCTGATCATGGCTTTCATAGTGGTATCGTTTGTCGGTTGCGCCCTTGATCGTGCGGTTCGTGCGCTCAACCTGGCCATTGGTCCACGGATGGTTTGGCTTGGTCAGCCGATGCTCGATGCCGTTGGCCTCACAGATCATGTCGAACCGCATGGGCCGGGAATAGATAGTGTTGCGATTGCGCGGCTGCTCGGCGAATTGGATGCCGTTGTCCGTCAGAATCGTGTGGATACGGTAAGGTACGGCTTTCAGAAGATGTTCAAGGAATTTCCACGTCGTCTTGCGATTGACCTTCTCCACCAGTTGCGCCACCGCAAACTTGCTGGTTCGGTCAATGGCCACAAAGAGAAATAGCTTTCCTTCTTCGGTTCTGACTTCGGAGATATCGATTTGAAAATAGCCAATGGGATATCGTTTGAACTTCTGCCGTTTGGGCTTGTCCCCATCCATGTCTGGAAGGCGTGATATCCCGTGACGCTGCAAGCAGCGATGCAGAGAAGATCGTGTGAGATGTGAAATTGATGGCTGCAAAGCATAGAGACAGTCGTCCAGTGGCAGCAGGGTGTGCCACCGGAACGCAACGACCATAGCTTCCTCGTCTTGGCTAAGAATGGTTGAGCGCAGCTCTCGCGGCCCAGTCTTCTGGTCTTCGACAGATTGGCGTTTGCGCCACTTCGCGACCGTCTTGGGGTTGATCCCAAGCTCTCTACTCAGATCCGAGATCGAAGCTTGCGACCGCTGTATTGCTGCTCTGATGGCGTGCGTGTCCTCTCGGCAGATTTGCCTTGCAAAGGTTGCGTTGCGGTCCAGCTAACGACCGTCGTAATTTCTGGGGCCCTGAGGTCGACCACGGTCGAGTTCAGCTTTCCGTCAAAAACCGTTCCCGTTACCGCAACGGCGTCACAAATTACCGAGGCTATTGTTTCGAATCTGGCCGCCGTGCGCCTTGAAACGGAAGATGCAAGAATTTCGCGCGCCTTATGCATCTTTGTCGCTTCAGAGCACGCACCAGAAATCAAGGCGGAACTGAACCGAGGCCTGACAGTCGCGTTGCCATCCGATGCAAATGCTCAGACCAAAGACTTTGGAAACTTGGTCGTTGAGGATGTGAAACCCTCGGCAATCGGTGGCGATCAGATATTGGCCCGATGGGACGCATTGGTCAGTGCCTGTCACTGGGGGCACATGCACCAGCGGGTTGTTTCGTACCGGGCCGCCCTGGACGTCGAGCAAATAGAAGGTTCGTGGTTCCTTTCAGGGCTGACGATCCTTGAAGCCCGAATGAAAAATCAGGCTTTCCTGCAAGGAGGTAATTCATGAGACCAATTGTTTTCCTAATTGCATTAGTCTTTTGGATGACCGGCAACGCCGCTTTTTCGCATTTCAATCTGAACCAGAACGTGCGGGTTCATCATTTGGTGCATTCTGACGAGAGGTTGGACGTCTATCTTCGCCTGCCGATGTCCAATGTGGTCGCCGAGTTTATTGGGCCAGAAGGACCGGGCGGGCAGCTCACACCTGCACCTTGCACGCATAATCAGGTCGAAAACGGCGTGCTGATGTATTACGTCTATCTGCCGGCTGTACTAAGCGATCCGAGTGGGTTGGCGACACTCGCCTAAGGCACACTGACGCTTTCAGTGGACGGGCAGGCTCAGACAGCTTCGATCATGGCTCTGAGGTTGCATCCTCTGGGGTCGGAGCCGGGCTTTGCAACTTTGGCAATGGCGCAGAGCGCACCGGCCAACGGGGATGTGTTCGCCGCGCAGGATGAGACCTATGTAGGCGACGTAATGGTAGACCTCCATCTGCGCTATTATGCCGGGTCGGTCAGTACCTACAGCTTGCTCTACACCTCCCATCCCGGCCTGCCGGGGCAGGGGGATACGGCGAACCTGATATTGGACAACGACGGGCATCAGACCCGAACGTTTCGCGCTACAGGCCCGATGCATGACCCGGTCGTTGTGTCAGGCTCGGCAGCTGCTGCGGCCTCGACCTTTTTTGGTCGAAGGCATCCGCCACATTTTGGAAGGCCCGGACCACGTTCTGTTCGTTCTGTGCATGATCATCGGTGCGATGAACCTGCACAGCCTGTTGGCGCGAGCCACCGGCTTTACTCTTGGTCATACGGTGACCCTGATCCTTGGTTTCTTTGGCATCGCGCCCAGTGGCGCGTGGTTCATATCAACGGTTGAACTGTTGATTGCCTTGTCGATCATCTATGCCGCCGTGATGGCCGTCCGACCGCCGGAGCAAGGACACGTAGATCTGTGGGCCTTTGCAATCACCTCGGGTATCGGGTTGCTGCATGGGTTTGGTTTTTCCTTAATGCTGCACCAGATCCTGCGCGTGGATGAACCAAATGTCTGGCACAGCCTGCTGGCCTTCAATGTCGGTGTCGAAGTCGGGCAGTTGTTGATCGTGCTACTGGTTTGGCCGCTGGTCTTGTTTCTGCGTAAGCAGCCAGGGCCTATCTGGATCGGTTCCCGCGCAGCCGTCGCCACCGCCGCCAGCCTGATCGCGATGAACTGGGTGGTCGAGCGGGCAGACTTTTTCCTGTGATTTTCCGCCAGGGCTAACACTGTAGTTGGATTTAGAGGTGGTCGGATTTGGGTATCAGGCTTGCTCTTCCGAAGGCTGCCAGCGCTCAGCCACCGGTTCGCAAACTCGCAGTTGATCGACGGCGCGCGCCGCTATTTGGTCGACGACACCGGACATATCGCGCAGTCCCAGATAAAATGGCGGAACCGGGGGCATAATTACAGCGCCCATTTCCGCTGCGAGCGTCATATTTCGTAGATGCGCCAGCGTCAGCGGCGCTTCGCGGGTCAGCAAAACGAGTGGCCGACGTTCCTTGAGTTGCACACTGGCCGCGCGCGTCAAAAGGTTATCATCCAGACCATTCGCGATTGCTGCCAGAGATCGCATGGAACAGGGCGTGACAATCATCCCGGACACAGGGACCGAGCCCGATGCGATGCTGGCACCTACATTTTGATTGGCATGACAGCGGGTCGCCAGCTTGCAAAGTTCGTCAAAAGCATCGGGGCCGCATTCCTGCGCCAGTGTGAGTTTTGCGGCCGGGCTGACAACCAGATCCGTTTCGACATTCCGCGCCAACAGCAATCTCGCCACTGCCAGCCCAAGAACTGCCCCTGATGCTCCGGAAACGCCCAATACGACGCGCGGCGAAGTCATTGGCGCAGCTCTGGCAGAGTGCGTGCGATCAGCTTTTCGGCAAAAGCCAAATCCGCGTCCGAGATGTGCATGACGTCCCCCCATTCTCTGCTCGTTTCGCTGCCGATTTTTGTGGTGGCATCTATGCCCATCTTGCCCGCCAGCCCAGGCTGGGGGGAGGCGAAATCGAGATAGTCCATGGGGGTATTCTCCAATAACATCACGTCCCGGGACGGGTCCATGCGCGTCGCCAGCGCCCAGGCAATGTCGTCCCAGTCTCTGGGGTCGATATCGGTGTCCACCGCCACAATCATTTTGGTGTAACTGAACTGCGGCAGCATTCCCCAAAGCGCCATCATCACCCGCCGCGCCTGTCCCGGATAACGCTTGTCGATACTGACAACCGCGATGCGATAGGAACAGGCAGCCGGCGGCAGCCAGAGGTCGTGTATTTCCGGAATTTGAGCACGGATAGTGGGCAGGGCGAGACGATTGAACACCTCTCCGATGATCGCGGGCTCGTCTGGTGGGCGGCCGGTATAGGTGGATAGATACAGCGGCGCTTCCCGGTGGGTTATTGCGCTGACATGCATCACAGGAAATGGCTCTGCCGGATTGTAATAGCCGGTGTGATCGCCGAATGGGCCTTCGGGCGCGGTCTCGGTTGGTGCCACCCAACCCTCCAGCACGATTTCAGCGTCCGCCGGGACCAGAAGGGGCACGGTCTTGGCGGGCACCATCCGTGGGCGCGAACCGTTCAATGCGCCTGCAAAGGTCATTTCCGATACGTTTTCCGGAAGCGGTAGTGCCGCCGAGAGCAGCGTTGCCGGGTTCGCACCCAGAGCGATTGCAACAGGCATCTTTTCGTTGTGCGTTGCCCAGCTGCGATGATGGGCGGCACCGCCGCGATGCGGTAGCCAGCGCATGATCAGGCGGTTTTGGTCAAGTACCTGCACACGGTAGATGCCCGCATTGTATCCGCCAACGCTGTCCGCTTCGCCAGCATAAGGGCGGGTGATCACCACCGGCCATGTAATAAGCGGCCCAGCATCGCCCGGCCAATGCGTCTGAACCGGAATCATCGATAAATCAACGTCGGCATCAATGTGTACTACGCTTTGAACCGGTGCCGATTGGATGATTTTGGGACGGGTTGCAAGCGCCGCTTTCAACATTGGCCAACGCGAAAAAGCATCGCGTATCCCATCCGGTAGGGCAGGGGCGCGAAGCGCGGCCAGAAACTGCCCCAGCCCATCCAGCCCGTCCAAATCTACACCAAGTCCGGCCGCAACACGTGCGGTGGTTCCGAAAAGGTTCACAACGACGGGGACGTCGGATCGCACGTCTCGATCACTCAACGGGTGATCAAACTGCAAAACCGGCCCTTGCGCCTCTAACACGGCCCGATGCACCGCGGTCATTTGGTGGCGCACCGAAACCGGATCGGGAATCGCGCGGAACTGATCCGTTGTTTCGCACCAGCTCAGAAAATGGCGAAGCGTGGGGTATGGCGGCAGAGTGCGAATGAGGAAGCTCCGTAAAACTTCCGTTCTCCTAGCAACAAGATCGCGGGCCAGAATTGACAACAGTCAATTCCCCCACAGAGCGCGCACCGTAGGAAGGCAGCCATAATCAGCTTTGTTGAGGCAGCAGGAGGTCTGTTTGTCCGATCCTCAAATTCCGATGCCGTATTGCCCTGCCGTGTTGGCGGCGGGTCTGCGCGCATTGCCGCTTGCACCTTTGTCGCTTTCGCTGACGGTGTTTGCGCGCAAAATCGCAAGGAACCATCCCGGCCTGTTCAATCGTCTTGGCGAATACGACCGGACGGAATTCTTTCTTGATCCGGTCGATCTGCCGATTGTCCTGCGCCTCAATCCAAATGGCGGGCAGCCAAAAATAAAATTGACCAGGCGGCACACGGTTGCGTCCGCGCGGATATCCGGCCCTCTGGCGGCGCTGCTTGGGTTGGTCCACGGCGCCTTTGACGGAGATGCCCTGTTCTTTTCACGTGATCTGGTGGTCGAGGGCGACACAGGTGCAGTGCTGGCTTTGCGCAACGCCATAGACGACGCCGAGCTGGATTTGGCCGCAGAGGCGGCCGCGCTGTCAGGACCGTTTGCGCGCCCGTTACAAAACCTGATTGCGTTTGCGGAAAACCGGACGGGCCTTTGCCTGACACGGCCAGAGGATTCAGCGATATGGTAATGGAAATTGTCTGCCCGGCAGGCACCCCCGCTGCTTTGCGCGCCGCCGTCAAGGCGGGGGCGCATACCGTCTATTGCGGGTTTAATGATGAAACCAATGCGCGCAACTTCCCCGGTTTGAATTTCAATCGAACGGAAATGCGCGATGGGGTTAACTTTGCGCATCAGCACGGTGCAAAAGTGCTGGTTGCCATCAACACGTTCCCACGTGCAGGCGACGAGGGAATCTGGCACCGAGCTATTAACGATGCCGAGGTCTGTGGCGCAGATGCGGTCATTCTGGCCGACCTCGGTTTACTGGATCATGCGTCCCGCAACCACCCGACATTGCGGCGGCACCTATCCGTGCAGGCAGCTGCGGCCAATGCCGATGTCATTAATTTCTATGCCGACACCTTTGGCGTCAAACGGGTCGTCCTGCCGCGTGTCCTTTCCGTGCCCGAGATTGCCGCGATCAATGCCGAAACCGATGTTGAGACTGAAGTTTTTGTCTTTGGTGGGCTTTGCGTCATGGCCGAGGGGCGTTGTTCGCTATCGTCTTACGCCACTGGACTATCCCCGAACATGAACGGCGTCTGCTCGCCCGCCAGCCATGTGGATTACACCGAAGATCATGGCGTATTGGACGCCCGCCTCGGCGGGTATCTCATTCACCGTGTCGACAAGGGTGAGCCCGCGCCATATCCGACGCTGTGCAAAGGGTGTTTTTCCGCGGGAGAGAAGACCGGGCATCTGTTCGAAGATCCGGTTAGCCTCAACGCCGAAAAGTTGATCCCGCAATTGCAAAAGGCCGGTGTGACGGCTCTGAAAATCGAAGGGCGGCAGCGGTCGAAGTCCTACGTCGCGCAGGTCGTCCGCAATTTCCGCGCAGCTGTAGACGCATTGGATGCAGGACGCCCGTTACCCGAAGGAATGCTCGCGCGGCTGTCCGAGGGACAGGCCATGACGACTGGCGCTTACAAAAAGACGTGGAGATAGCCAAATGGAACTAACCGTCGGGCCCGCTCAATTCTTTTGGTCCGCTGAAACCTGGAGCGATTTTTACACCGAACTGGCACAAGCGCCCGTGGATCGCGTCGTGGTAGGTGAACTCGTGTGTTCCAAACGATTGCCGTTTTATCAGGACCGAATTCCCGAAGCGCTTTCCAGACTTGCAGATGCCGGGAAGGACGTTGCCCTCACGAGCCTTGCTCTGGTGACGCTGAAACGCGAACGCAAGCTGACTGCGGAATTGATCGAGATGGGTGTCACTGTCGAAATCAACGACCTGACGGCGCTGGCGTATCTACCTAAGAACACCCAGTTTTCCGTTGGACCGCTTGTCAACGTCTACAACGAAGGCACGCTGCGATGGCTGGCCTCTTGCGGCGCGCGGCGCGTTTGTCTGCCGCCAGAACTGCCCATCAGTTCGGTCGAAGCTCTGGCGAAAGTTGCTGGCGATTTGGATCTGGCAGTAGAGGCCTGGGGCCATGGGCGGCTACCCTTGGCGATTTCCGGGCGCTGTTATCACGCTCGGCTGCATGGTCGAACCAAGGACAACTGCCAGTTTGCATGCGAAGATGACCCGGATGGGTTGGACGTGCAAACCCGAGATGGAAGGCCCTTTTTGGCAATGAACGGGGTGCAGACGCTGTCTGATACATACGCATGTACTGATCATCAGATCGAAAAACTGCAAGCTGCCGGGGTCAGGGCCTTACGCCTTTCCCCGCAATCGCGCGGGTTCACGCGGCTTTGTGGGCTGTATCGCCAGCGGATCGATCAGAACCTCACACCGGGAGAGTTGGCACGTGAACTGCAATCCGTCGACGCAAACATCCGCCTGAGTGATGGGTTTTTGACAGGAGCCTGTGGCGCTGCCTGGACCGGTGCCGACGGTCAACGCTCGTAAAACCTGTGACGTCGGCGGCAAACGATGCGTTGTCGCCACGTTGCGGTCATGGGGCTCGACCAGGGGTTAACTGAATCGGGAAGCGGCAAGACTTCCACTGCTTTGGACATAGTTTTTTGGCGCAATTAATCAATAATGCTCCGGGGCACGATAGGTAGGTTGAGAAACCACTGCAGCAGGGTCGCAAAGACGAAAACCTGCGCAGTTGTGTTGATGGCTTCCGGGATTGTCCTTGCCGGCAATGCCGCAACGCTACGTAGGTTCATGGTCTTGCAGAATCGTTTCCAGATCAGTTCGTTGATCGGTTTGCGCTTTTCAGAGAGTAACCAAAATCGTCTTGAACCGCTCCAAAATCCCAACCACCACTTCTGATCACGGGTGAACGGTCCAGACCATCCTGTTCAACGCCTGGTAGATGTATGCCCCAACAAACAAAAAAGGAAAAAATGCACGGGTTTTCAGCGAGGAAAATTGAGAACGCGCGACCGATGTTAGTGAAAGTGGCGCAGCGGTTGATAGAGGCGAACGGATACCCCATTACTGGGTCTATTTGTGAGATTTAATGACGTACGCCAAGTTGCCTGCCTTGTTAAAAACTGCTCTATTTTTCGGGGCGCTTGGATTTATCTGTGTCAAACGACAAAGTATGTGGCGCACAGCTTATGAACATAACACTGATTATAATGCTTAGAGGGCTGAGGGCTAAAATCTGGGGCAAACCAGCCCCCAAATCAGAGAATTTCTATTGCCTGACGCCCTATTTGTAGAGCTTGGAACCGGTTGAAAACCCCCGCACCCGCATCCAGGAGGATGGTCAGTCGGAAACGGAGATTGGGCGGGACAGGAAACCGGAAAGACGATTTGGTTGCCGCTTTCCGATTAAGAGGCCTTCGCACGGCGGCGATGGATCAGTCGCTTGATTTCCCCCGGCCTTCGCCATCCGGGCCACCGCAGCTGCCGGCCTCTGCAACTCACCTGCCGGCTATGTGTTCTCGGTAAATCGGTGATGCCGAAACCGCTGGTCCATCACCATTGCTTCTTTTCCGCCCAGTGTGGAACCCATTTCGGCAGGGGACGAAAACTCACTCTGAGAGGTTTCGGTTAAGCCGACGTTTGCCCGGAGCGCGGCGGAATCTGACCCTGAGGCCGCAACTGCCTTCTCTTCTTCTTCCGTACGAGGCTCAAATCCGATCTTTGGACGGGCGGGTAATCCGGCGACCTTTACGTCCGCGTTGCTGAGACCGGTCTTGGGATAGGGAAAGAGACGCAGCTCTTGATCACCGCGCGTCAAAAGGACGGCGTGTCGGGATCGAGCGTTTTCTCGTGCGTTCGCATCCCCCAGCGGACAATCCGCCGGGCCAAAGATCGCTTCATCAGGATCTTCGGCACGTTGCGCCCAAGGCCGGCGGATCAGCCTCATCCGCGCGTGACCCCCCGCCACACAAATTGCCCTGTTTCATCTTCGGCCTGCCGAACAGATTCGCGGATTGCTTCGGCCAGCTCCGGATCGCTGAGATCCACTTCGACATAATCCGAAAGCTTCTGAATTTGGCCGCCGAGGTTTTCTACTTCTATGCCGCGCAACTTGGGCAGCAGGCGCATCTCGACCTGATCGGCCAACGCCGGTTTAAGGTTCCTGCGACCGTTTTCCTCGGGGTAGTTGGCGGTACAGCGTCGATGTCAGACACTGCTTCGGAATTGTCAGGAAGGACTGCCGTGGTATACTGTTCCGTTGGCTACGGGTTTCTAAAATCAGCGCAAGATCATTCGTTCACAAATGTTCTGAAAATTGGCCGCTTTCGCACGCTCGAGCCCCTTGCGCCTACAAGACGCTCGAGATGGTCAGAAAGTACCGTAGCCGAGCCAACCAAAAACGGCTTTCGCAGCGCGCTTAACCGCGCCGACTCTGAATGCGGAATAGAACAAAACCGTAACTGGAAACTGGGAAACAATGTGGGAAACTGAAATTCCGCCCGTTATTCAACAACAGAGGTGACCAGGATTTTTCTTTGGGAAAACAGCGTGGTGCGGGTGGAGGGACTTGAACCCCCACGCCTTGCGGCGCCAGAACCTAAATCTGGTGCGTCTACCAATTTCGCCACACCCGCAACCCTGACACGACGTGCCAGAATGAGGGGGTGAATAGCAAAGCTTTCAGCAGAGTGCGAGAGGGAAAATTACACCGCGTGCAAGATTATTGACAGCGAACACGCAACAATCGCAAAAGCGCTTTGCAGAACGTTTGCGACGTTTAGGTGACTTGGTGGTCGACCGAGGGTCACCTCGTGCCTGCGCTGCCAGATGACGCTACTGAAAAGCGTCGTGAGTTTCAGGTATTTTCAAAAAAATAAATAACAAATAATCTTACCGAACCAGTCGCTGCAATTGTTTACAAATTGGAGACACTAGGTGCGAATTATCTACAAACTTAAACGCGCTTACGTTGAGTGACCTTTTGATCGAAACGTGAGTGTGTGCGAGCTACAAGATCGACCGTTCGGCTGGAGGCTTCTTGGCTTTCGTTTGCTCCAAGGCAAACCTAGCGGAGCGGAGAGCTTAAAATGTCCACAAATAATAATATACATCAATAATTTACAGTAATACCGCGCGCTTCTTTTCACGCACTACGGTTTAAGACTCCTGTTGTGAACCAATCCTGGCGACAAACTGACCCGACACTCACTTTAGTGCGTGATACGCCCTAAGGTTGCGGGTGAAGCCTACGTCGCCAACACAATTGCGCCACAATTCAAACGCCAAAAAATCTTATTCGCGTCAAAATAAGACCGCCTTGAAAGTAATTGATGGGCGCTGGGAGTTAATGAGTCTTTTTTGCCCACGGGCGCCGTACGAGTTTTTCGCTCAACTCCAGTACAAGGGTCTGAACCGTGACCAAAATGATGAACTCCGCTGCTGCCGAGCAAGAAGCCGTTGGTCTTGCGCGCGAAAGTTTTCTTGGTGAACTCAAAGCCCTGAACCGGGAATATCCAAACACTGGTTTCGGCATTTCGCTTCGCACGCACTCGGGGCGGCAATACCTGCTTGCCAATTCTCGTATGCCGCTGCCTGAGAGCAAATCCGAGGGTTTTCCGACCGGTCGCCGCGTCGCGCGCCTCGAGAACAGTGAACGTTTCAGCTCGATTGAGGTGCTGGCAGATTGCCGCGCATATGAATCGATCTCGCCAGGGGCTGAGGCTGCCATTCTGGGTAATGCGCTGAACCTGATCGCCCGCATCGACACTTTGACGAGCACGCCAGCACATCAGTTGGCTGCGACAGGAACCGGAGGCTGAACATGGCGCGCAACGACCACCTTTTGTCAGTCGGAAATGAAGCGCTGACGCCCATGACATCGGCCATGAGCTCGCTGACGGCACAGATCGACCAATTGACAGAGGTGGCGGATGCGCGATCGTCCGCACGGCTTGCCACGCTCAAGACACGGATGGAGAATTTCACGGCCAGTGTCACAATGGTCGGACAGGTCAAGGCGGGCAAGTCCTCGATCGTGAACATCCTTGCCGGGCGCCCTGCCCTATTGCCGTCGGACGTGAACCCGTGGACCTCGGTGGTGACCACGCTGAACATCAACACCCGCACAGAAGGGGACAAAAAGGCCAAATTCACATTCTTCGAACAGGAGGAGTGGGACAACCTGATGGTCGGCGGCGGTCGCCTCGGCGAACTGGCCAACCGGGCCGGTGCCGATGACGAGATGGACGATATTCGCCGCCAGATCGGCGAGATGAAGGCGAAGTCCGAAGCGCGGTTGGGCCAGCATTTCGACCTGATCCTGGGGCAGAGCCATCAGTACGACTATTTCGACGAAGAACTGATACAGCGCTATGTGTGCCTGGGTGACGAAGACGACCCGGACATCAACCCAAAAACCGGACGGTTTGCGGATGTGACGAAGTCGGCGGAACTGTTCATGGACATTCCGCAATATCCCATCTCGCTGAAACTTTGCGACACACCCGGTGTAAACGATACATTCATGGTGCGCGAGCAGATCACTTTGCGCAGCCTGCGCGGGTCCGAAGTTTGCGTCGTTGTTCTGGCTGCTAGCCAGGCTCTGACGACCATGGACATGGCGCTGATGCGGATCATTGCGCAGTTCGAAAATCGCCAGATCATCCTGTTTGTAAATCGGATTGACGAACTGGCCGACCCAGTTAATCAGGTGCCGGAAATCCGTGATCGGATTCAGGACACACTGAAGCAAAACAATATCGACGCGAACACAAGCGTCGTTTTCGGCAGTGCGCTTTGGGCCGAGGCCGCATTGACGGGAAATCCCGAGATTCTGTCTGATGAATCACGCGAGGCATTGAACACGTTTTATCTGGCTGCCGGGTTCGGCGATCAGGCCCCCTCGCTCGACAAGATCTGGGCGCTGTCTGGGCTGCCAGATCTGTTGTTAGCAATGAACGAACGCATCGCTGAGGGCGCAGGCAACCGCCTTCTGGATCGCGTGCGCCACCGTGCCCGCAACATCGCCAGCCAGATTCGCGCGACTGCAGTTGCCAAGAATCTTTCGGGCGGCGAAGGTTTGGTCCGTGATCTGGACGGCGTGTCGCCCGAGGAAGCGGTTGCTACGATCGCAGATCAGTACGAAAAGAAAGCGGCTGAACTGACCGCTTCCCTGCGTACCAAAGTCTTGGAAAGGCTGAATTCAGCTGAATCCAACTTTGTCAAACGCGCGACGGATTCGCTGATTGCGCATCTGGAGTTGAACGGTGAACAAGGCACCTGGCAGTATGACCCTGCAGGGCTGCGGACGCTGCAAAAAGCGGCGTACTTCAGCTTTGCGAGGTCGATGCGCAAAGACGCTGGCGCGCTATACAGTGCAGCGGCGACGGACATTGAGGCCCTGTACCAGAAGATTTTGGGTAACCATCTGGGTGAATTCAGCATCGAAGCGCCGATTGTTCCGCGTGTCCCGCCACCGCTGGGCATTGGACGAACCATCGCGCTGGACTTACAAAGCACCTGGTGGCGTCGTTGGTGGCAACGTCGTAAAGGATTCGAAGCCTACGCGGCGGATTACACACGCCTGATCGCGTCAGAGGCGAACTCGATCACCAAAGATATCGAGGAAAATCAGGTTGCCGCAGTGTTGGAAAACGTGCGCGCCGTCCTTTCGGATTTCATGCGCGAGCAGAAGGAGACGTTGCTGAACATTTCGGCCACGGCCGAGAATGACCCCAATCGCAACGCAGCGCTGATGGCAGGACTGACGCCACAGAAATCGCGAGACGATATTCTAGGCGACATCCTGAAAGATCTTAGTAACGAGGCAGCATAAGTAGCGATATGGCAAAAGACTCACAAACCCGTTTCGTCTCGCCCAAGGCATGGGAACGCATCGAGCAGTGGTCCCGCCGCAAGCCCGTCTTTGCACTCATGGGAGAATTCAGCGCAGGCAAATCTACGCTGATGAATTTTTTGCTTCGGTCGCATACCTTGCCGACTCAGGTAACGGCTACGCAGTTGCCGCCGGTCTGGTTCAGCTGGGGCAAACAATCCGCATACGTTCAGCGCCACGATGGCTCACGCGAAGACATCGAGCTGGATAATTTGGAATCCGTCGGTGTCAACGACGCGCAATTCGTTCGCATTTTCCTCGAATCTGACATTCTAGAGGCGGTTGATCTGATCGACACGCCCGGTATCTCGGACCCCAAGATTTCAACAGACGTCTGGCGCCGCGCCGTTGGTCAGGCCAACGGGGTGCTGTGGTGCACGCACGCAACGCAAGCCTGGCGCGAGACTGAGCGGGCGACTTGGGTGGCTTTGCCGGAACGGTTGCAGCACAACTCGTTGCTGCTGGTTACCCGTGCCGATACGTTGGGTTCCAAGGACCGCCAGAAAGTGCTGCGCCGCGTGAATCGAGAGGCTGGACACCTGTTCAACCGGTCGATTTTGTTCTCGGCTCGCGACGCGATCACGGCACGTGACAAGAGCGGCGATGCCGAGCTGTGGGGTCGCAGCGGTGGCGGCAAGATGGTGGACAGCTTTCTTGAAATCACCGAACAGATCATGGACAACCGCGCGGACATGCTGGCGCGATATCAGATCGACAACAGCCTTGCCGAAACCCCGAGGGTACAGCCGTTCCGGCCGAGTAAACGTGCCGAAAGCGCGGATCAGACGACACCTCTGAAGTTGGTAAATCCCGTTCTGAGTCAGACGGACCAGGATGAGAAAGACGACGTTGTCACCAGCTTTCCGGTACGTCCTGCCCGTGTCGAGCTTCGCGCAGACGATACCGAACGCGCGCCCCGCATCAACGCTGATGAGGCGGAGCGGATGCGGGCCGAAATGGCGGCGATACCGGATGAGGTCACACCGTCGGTGGACACAGAAGAAGATGAACTTCGGTCTTTCTTCCGCGAAACGCCCAGCCAACCGCTGAACCTGAGCGACATAACGGATGTGCCTTCCACCGAAAACGCGTTTCTGGAACTGGATGAGGACGAACTGGAAGAGGACGAGGCCATCGACCTTGAGGTTGAGGCGGAAGGCGAGCAACCTGCAGCCGACCCGGATAGCCAAGACCATTTTATGTCCTCACTTGGGGACAAGTTGGCGGACACGCCTGAACAGGTTGAAGCCAACGAACCCGCCGTAGAAACGCAAAGCGCAGATGTATCCGTTTCGTCGATTGCCGCTTTGCTGTCCGAGCAATCCGGCGCTTCGGATGATGAGTTTGAACCGGAGCCTGAAACGAGCGGCCTGATCGAAACACAGGTCGTTCCGATGCCAAATGGTGCAGTTCAGGAAACCGAGACCGAAACGCTTGAGGACCTGCTGAATGTCGAAGCTGGTTCGTCGCTTAGTGCATCAGCGATGTGGCGCGAAATCACGGTGGGCGAAGACCTTCCTGAAGACCCTGAAGGGCTGAAAAAGGTTTTCAATGCATTCCTTGAGGAGTTCGACAAAATCGCGGCGGAACATAGTGCCCGCCGGGCAAAAGAAGACGTTCCATCGATCCCGAAAACCGGCAATAAGAGCGGGGCTGAATGGCATGTCTTGTAACGTGATTCCAAGGTGGAAAAGACGGGGCACCGGATGTCTATCGAAAACGCACTGAAAACCGCCATGGAAACGATACCCGACTGCGTTGCGGCCGGGTACGTCGATATGGAAACGGGGATGTTGCTTGGGGCCAGCGTCAACGACCAGGCAGATGCCGAGGCGTTGGACACGCTGGCGATTGCGGTCGCGAACCTGTTTCAGGGCCGTGGCGTGAGTGCGTTTGAAGCATTGCTGCGGCAATCAGAGGGCGCGGCTTCAGAAAACCCGGGATTTGGGGAAATCGCGGTGTTTTCGAAGGATAGGCTGAACATTTTCTTGCGGACGCAGGCTTATCCAGACCATGTGGTCTGCTACATCTGCCGCAATAGCGCAAACGTTGGGTTGGCGCTGACGAAATCACATCTCAGCCTGGGGCCGGTTGCGGCCGCAGTTTAGACGGGACCAGAGGGGGTCACGGCATGATGGATACAGACATACTCGACCTGCTCGAGGATATTGGCCGCTCATCGGTAGCGCGGCTGGACCCGGCTGTCATTCTTCCGGGTGATAGTGCTGTCGAGCGTCGCGAAAAGGTGCTGCAAACCATCCGTGGCACTGTCTTACCGCGCCGGCTGGAATTCACGGCCAGCAATGGAGATTGTCTGGCGATTGAAGTCAACAGCTCTCGGGTTACTGACGTATTTCGCGTTCGGTTCGGCGTTGCGCCGGATTTTGAAACCGAACAACGCGAGGCGCTGGCTGGCCAACTGGCCCAACTGGTTTCTGATATCGCCGCAGCGCCAGCGCCGTTGAACTTGGTTTCTTTGCGACCGGATACCATGCTTGAGGCGGATGACGTCGGCATAACATTCAGTGAAATCGCAAATGCCTGCACGTCTATAGAACTTCCTTCAGACCCCATTATGTCCGTGGTGCCAAACGATCCAGAGACCGACGCACCTGATGAACAAGCAGATGAACCGGCTGGTCTGGCCAGCAGATTCTATGGCGACGCGGAACGATTTGCTCTGGGTCGCATTCAAGCCAATGCTCAAGACGGCGCGACAATTCAGTCTGGCGGCGATTGCGCCCAGGATCAGCCGCTGCATGCCGATCAGAGCTTGCTGGGCAAATTCGCCCGCGATCTTGCTGGATGGGATAGTGATGCGGCCGCAGAGCTGGGTCACCCGCAGTTGATTGTGATGCGCCCTTCTGGTGGCAAAGGCCCAGGACTGGCCGTATTGAACGACGGCGACCAACTTTCCATGGTTGTTCACGACGCACGTAAACTTGGCGCCATCGTGAACGTGTGGACATCTCTGACGGGGCGTGCCGAATGATTGCGCCCTTAACATTCAATTTTTCGACTAATTCAATCCGTGATTATCAGTTTCCAGGGTAACAGTATGAGTGAAAACAACCGTCGCGAGTTAATCCGTATTGCCGAAGACATGAACGGGGTCAGTAATGACGAAACCCGTCAGTTCATTTCGCGCATCGTAAATGATCTTTCGAATCTGAAGCCATCAATCGCATTTGTTGGGCAGATCAAGGCTGGAAAATCACGCCTTATCAACGGCTTTACCGGACAGGCCGAATACTTGCCGTCGGATGTGAACCCCTGGACGACAGTGATAACCGATATGCATTTCGGGCATCCATCAGGCCGCACCGAAGGGGCCGAGTTTCATTTCTTCGACAACCGCCAATGGCAGGCGCTGATCGCCGAGGGCGAAGAGCTGCGCAACATGTTTCCGGATGACGAGGACAGCTATAAACGCGAGATGATCGAAGAGCAGGTCGAGGCGATGAAGACCCGCGCCCAACTGCGTCTTGGCGACAGCTATGAACAGTTGCTGGGCCAGCATCACGATCTGGAACACCTGACCTCGGACGATCTGGCCCGCTATGTCTGCGCAGGTGATGATCCCACCGATGGAGAGGAACACGATCCGGGTTCGGACCGCGGTCTGTACAGCGATATTACCCGGAAGGCCGAGGTCTATTTCGACATCGGCCACTTCCCCTTCCCTTTGACCGTAACCGATACACCGGGCGTTAATGACCCGCTATTGATCCGCGAGGAAATCTCGCGTCAGTACCTCAAGGAATCGGATTTCTTTGTGGTTGTTCTGTCTGCGCACCAGGCGCTTTCGCGGGCCGACCTCAAATTGTTCCGCCTGATGCAGGCGTTGGAATTGGGTCAGATCGTGGTTTTCATAAACCGCGTGGATGAGTTGGGGGGCGGCGCAGAGGACGCTGGCAAAGTCCGGGCGGACGTGTTGGATGGTCTGGAGAAAGCTCTTGGCAATTCCGACATCGATGTTCTGATGGGCAGCGCCCAGTGGGCCCATTATGCGCTGACCGGCGACGAAACGGGTGTTAATCACGATCACGTCCTGGCCTGGCTGCGCGCGCATCCCGAGCAGATGAAGCAGTATCTGGACGGTGTCGAAGAGATCAAACAAGGCCCCGGCCCGATCAGCCGCGAAGGTGTACTGCGCTTTGCCGCAATGATTGCCTCGGGTCTGCCGGATCTGCGCCGCCATGTCACAAATGCGTTGACCCAGGGACCTCGGGATGAACAACTCAAGATGGCATGGCAGCATCTAAACAGTTTTGCCCAAGGTGAACTGGAACGGTCCAAAGCGCATCTGCGTGCGATCGACGATGACGGTACTGCCGACGTGACCGACGGGGACGATAACGACAAGACGCTGGCTGAACTGCGCGCGCTGGTCTCGCAGAAAACGTCAGAGATCATCGACGACATGGATGACGTTCTCGCCAACTTGCGCGGCGTTATGGATGACACCGTGGCCGAGGCGGTTTCAGGCGTCGTTCGCGGACCGAACGGCGACTCGCCCTTGCTGGCCAAAGGGGGCGAAACCGAACTGAACTTTTCGCCCTTGCGGGATCGTATGCGCGAATTGGTTCAGGGTGCCACGCAGGTTGTTCGGCAACGCATGCTCAGCGAGCTTTATGCTATAGATATGAACAGCAATGCGGCTTTGCGCGCCCTGCCCGGCTGGCAAGATCCCACGGACAACCGGATGAACACCAGCGCGGTTCGCTGGTTCCGCCCGGATACCACCGCACTGACCCGGGGCATAACCGTCGAGTTGCGCGTAAGCTGGCTGTCGCGATTGATCTCGCGCAAAAGCGTGGTCTCTAGGGCCGAACGGATGATCGTACAGGAATTCGAGATGATTGGCGACGATCTGGTCGATACGGCCAGGGCTGATCTGCTGGAACGCCTGAACACCGTGCTTGACCATTACCTGGCATTGTTGGCCGGACATCTTGAACAACGGGTCGGAACCGGCCAAACCAATGTACGCGCAGAAGCGCAGGCGGCATTCGATCAAGCGCAACGGGTTGCAGATGATCTGGATGCAGTGTTCGGCACCGATAGTGCCGACAAGAAATTAGCAGAGGCTGCGGAATGATTGAATTTCCCGGAACCGAACAGGAAGTACGCAAGCTCGAGCGCTTCCTGACCGCTACCGAAACCCTGCCGTCAGATTCGGCCTTGGACAAGATGCGCGAGCGCGCTCTGGCCCATGCCGAACGGCTTTCGAATGCGGTCAATATCGGTTTCGCCGGAGAATTCGGCGCCGGGAAATCCAGCCTTGCCAACATGCTGGCCGGGGCCGACATTCTGCCAACCGGCCCTCAGCACCTGAAACTGCCTTTGGTCATTGTGGCTTATGCCGATGCCCCCGAAACCACTGTTGGGTGGTGGGACAAGGAACCCAAAGTCTATTCCGGAATCGCATTGGAGAAAGCTGCGGCCGACAACCCGGATTTCATCTCGGTTGGGCTGAACACACCCGCGCTGCAGGAAATTTCTCTGTTCGATCTGCCGGGCACGGGTGCGCTTGATGACACCTACAAACCAACGTTGGACCTGCTGTCCTATGTCGATTGTGCGATTTGGTGCACGAACGGAACCAACGCCTGGCGCGAGACCGAGCGCCACCTGTGGGCACAGGTTCCGCAAGAGCTGCGCTCAAACAGTTTGCTTGCTGTTACCCACACAGACCTTCCCCCGGTGCGCGACGCTTTGGATCGCGTTTTGGCCCGTCTGGAGAAGGAAAAGGGCGACATGTTCCGGTCCGTCGTGCCCATCGGCACCCCAGTCGCTGTCCGCGCTATGGCGCAAGAACCTGAGCCAGATTTTGATCTTTGGGAAACCTGCGGCGGCCAGAATCTGGCTGAGCAGGTTCTGGAAATAGCGTCAGCGCGGCGTTTGAAAGACCTGGAAGCCGCACAGAAGGATCTCGAGCAGGATTTTCTGCCCTATCTGGAAAGTCTGGACATCGGAAAAGCGGAACCCTCGAAAACTGAAGCGCCCTCGATCCACGCGACGCTGGAATCCGCCCTTCCCCCGCTTGAGAACCCGATCCTCGAGGACTGGCTGGCGGCGATTGCAAGCATCTACGATGATCTCCGCGAGACGTCCAACATCGAACCAGCCGCTTTCCTGAACAGCTGTCAGGAAATTGTTGAAGATTTCGCCGAACGTTTGGAGCAGGGCGGCGAAATCGCCCCAGAGGCAGACTGGATTCCCGGTGAGTTCGAAAAGGCCACCGACCTGCTGTTGTTGCTGCAATTCGAAAGCGGTGATGCCCCACTAAAGGATGCGATCAGCATCCTCGCGCAGCTCAGCGACAATCTCGCCTGGGCCGGCAGCCGGGTGGATTCAGTGCAGCCGAAAACCGGAACCTGACCCCTTCTCGCTATAATTGAGCCGCAGCGCAGCGATTCGAGACCCGAAGAATCGCATGGCGATTGTTTCGGAATCAGAGACCATTCTCCAAAATACGGGCATTCAGTCCGCAGATTTTGCCAAGGTAAATCCTATATATAGATGTGGCCGGGTTTTATGAACCCATATATTGATTTCTCACAAGCTTGGTTCTTAGTGAAGCCATGAGGCGGCCCCAATAAAGTCAAATTTGAAACGTCTAACGTTCTTCAGTGTCCTGCGGTTGTGTTTGGTTGTGAGTTCGCGGGCTGTTTGCCCAAGGTATGAAGCCGCAAAACGATTAGAACGGGCGGAAAGAAATGAGCCACAACCAGGCCGTCGGCGCGACGCGCGACGAACCGAAAATTGAAGGACTTCAACCCGGCGCCAAGCTGTTGCGCGGGCAGTACGAAATCCTGCGTTTTATCAGCAATGGCGGATTTGGGATCACTTACCTTGCTCGCGACAGCCTGGAACGCGAAGTTGTGATCAAGGAATGCTATCCGGGTGCACTTTGCCGCCGTAATGGCGATTTGGTTGAACCCGTTGAGCCGGGTTACAAGGACGATCTGCGTTCGATCATCGATCTGTTCATTCAGGAAGCCCGCAACCATGCGCGCCTGGTGCATCCCAACATCGTCAACGTGCATCAGGTTTTCGAAGACAATGACACAGCGTACATAGCAATGGACTACATCCGCGGCTGTGATCTGCTGGATTACGTGGAAAACCAGGATAACAAAGCGGGACCAGATTTTATCATTCAGGTGACCGAGAAAATGCTGTCCGCGGTCTCGTTCATCCACCAAAGTGGCATGTTGCACCGCGATATCTCGCCCGACAACATTCTGATCGATGAAAACGGCGATCCGGTTCTGATCGACTTTGGCGCAGCCCGGGAACAGGCTGCAAACCAGTCTGCTGCGCTGTTGACCCTGCGCGTCATCAAGGACGGGTATTCGCCCCACGAATTTTACGTTCGCGGCGCAGAACAAGGGCCAAGCAGTGACCTCTATGTTCTTGCGGCGACTTTGTATCACGCGATCAGCGGTGAGCGACCGATCGATGGTCAGACCCGTCTGAACGCATTCAACAACGGTCAGGATGACCCTTACTCGCCGCTGGCGGGGCGCTTTGAAGGATACCCTGAAGGGTTCCTGGAGGCCATTGACAAGGCGATGGAAGTTCACGCAACCGATCGTCTGCAGACCGCTCTGGACTGGTTGCGCATGTTCCGCGGTCCCAGTGTGATGTTCGACAGCTTCGATTACCGGCCCGTTTCCGTGATTGTTGCGATGGACCACAAAGACGAAGAAGCGGAAAAGGCCAGAATTAAGGCCGAGAGCGAGAATGCCGAAGCAGTCGTCACCGCTCTTCTGGCAGGAAACACCGACATTGCATTGGGCAATGAGGACAAAAAAGACGACGAACTGGCCAAGTTCACGCCAAAAGAGGAAGCCGCAGTTGCCGTGGATACCGTTGTCAAAAACGGATCAAGCGGAGCGGGCAAAATTGTGGTCGGCGCGGCGGTCGTCGCGGCCTTGGCGGCGGGCGGGTTTTTTCTGATGTCCGGAGAGCAAAAAACTCCTCCACAAGAGACCGCGTCCGTGCAAACGCCGGCAGAGACAGGCGTCGTCGAAGAAACGGCAGCAGTTGATACACCCGCAGAGGAACCAGTCGAGCAGGTTTCCGAAGCCGTGGTTGAACCAGCACAAGTACAAGCTGAGCCCACTCCGTCGGAAGCGGAAGCCAAGCCAGAGCCTGTCGAGCAGGCCCAGGAAACCCCGGTCGCCACGGACGAGGTAGAAACCGCAGCTACGGAAGTAGCTGAAGCTGAGGTGGCGGAAGCAGCACCTGCAGAGGCCGCTCCGGCCATTCCAGCGGAACCAGTTGAACTGGCGGAGCAGCAGGTCGCATTCTCGCATTGGGACGTGGAAATTCCGTTTCAGACATCCCGGCGACGTGCTTCGACCGGGAACGTGATCGCCGTCACCGGAGTTGACGCAGACATGGACCCGGCGATTGTCGGTGAGTGGGTTCAACGCGGTGCAACGATCTACACTCTGAATGGCAAACCCGTACAAGCGGACACAAGTTTTGCCGCTCAGGTGCTGAATGATCTGAAGGTGGATCAGGATGGTTATATCCGCGTCTCTGCCCGGTATCGGCCTTTGGGTGAAACGCGTCCCCAAAACGGATTGTTGGCGCTTCCGGCCATGCGCGTTCTTGGTCTGGAAAACGGCTATGTCTTTACCATTCAGAACAAAGACGGCGAAGGCTGGAAGACAGTGATAAGTTCTGTACCACCTGAAGCGGAGGGCACATTGCAGGAGGGCGATGTTCTGGTCTCTGAGGCGAATTCGGGCACGACGGTTAATGCCGCGGAAAGCCTGGATGCCTTGCTGGCAGCGCTTGTTTCCGAAAATCAACCTCAGGCAAGGTTCAACGTCTTGCGCATTGGGGTCGAGACAAATGCCAACATGCCGTTGGCGCAGGAGTGATCTGACCGGTTCGTACGTGATCTGCCAGCGTGTGTTTGCTGAGGGCAGCGCCTGAGTTGGCGCCCCTGGCGGGAACCGGCCCGCCGCGGAAGTCAAAAGTGAGTTTGTTATCAGAAATATTCGTGCCGTTGTGCAAGTGCGCGCAGAGGTTAGAAGCAGCTCCATAGGACGCCTGTCCTGTGCCAAAATCAAAGGTGTCGACACCATGTTTAAATACAAAAGCCCTCTTAGCCGGCTTCTCGAAGGTGCCGGCAAACCCAAAGAGACCGAAGCCGAAGAAACTTCAGCGACCGAGACGGAAAAAGCCGAACCGATTGCTGACTTTAACGCGCTGCGCGAAGCGTTGGCTGGTGGCAACATGTCGTCTTCCGACAGCTACGAAGAAGCCGAAGAGTTGGTTCCCGAAGAAAAGATGCCCGATTTTTCCGAGGGTGAAGACGCCGAAGTAGCTCAAGCGGAAGATGACGTCGTTGTGGCGGAAGTCATTGCAGAGGTGCAGGACGTTTCCGACGAGACACCTGAAGCCGAGCCTGTCGTGACGCTGCACACCGCAGCCGCGGAAAGTGCCGAAGCCGCCCCTGAAGAAGCAGTCGAGGAAACCATCGTTGAGGTGGAGGTTTCCGAGCCCGAACAGGTTGTCGATGTGGTGGCAAACGAGCCTTCCGTCCAAGAACCAGTGACCGAAGCGCCGCAGGAACCGCAGCCCGCTCTGGCTGAGGATCGCCGTGGCCGCGTCAAGACGACATTCCTGGGTTTCGAACGCGCCGACACCCATGTTCAGGACCTGATTGAAACAGCGGAACCAGTAGCGAAAACCGAAAATGCCGAACAATCCTTCCCGGTCGGGTGGCTGGTTGTAACCGGCGGTCCGGGTCGCGGTGCCAGCGTCACACTCACCGAAGGTTTGATGCAGATTGGCCGCAATGACGATCAGGCTATTCAGCTGGACTTTGGCGACACCGGCATTTCCCGCAGCAACCACGCGGTTATTGCCTATGACCCGGAAGATCGCAAATGCTATCTGGGCCACGGCGGCAAAGCCAACCTGGTGCGCCTGAATGGTAAACCGGTTCTCAGCACCGTCGCCCTGTCGAGCGGCGACCTGATCCGGATCAGCGAAACCTCGATCCGTTTTGCCGCCTTCTGTGATGACGGCTTTGACTGGCGGGATTCCTGATAGATGCTGGCGACACCGGCATATGATATTGCGCTGATCCTGGACAAGGGCCAGCGCGAAACGCAGGAAGACGCGGTTGCATCACGTATGTTTGACGCGGCGAACGCTGGATATGTCGTCGTCGCCGACGGCATGGGCGGGCACGCAGCAGGTGAAGTGGCCTCGGAACTGGTGATCCAGGCCTGGCGTGACTCGCTGGATGCGGAGCTTGAAGCTGGCACACCGTCTGAATCCGCCCTGATCGACGCCCTACCCCTGGCCGCAATGCAGGCCAATGCGGCAATCGCCAACCATTGCGAAGAGCAAGGTGCCGGATTCAACATGGGGTCGACCCTGTTGGGCGTCCTTTTGCTGGGGCGGCGGCTGTTCTGGATCTCGATCGGTGACAGTCCGCTTTACCTGTTCCGGGACGGCACGTTGTCTCAGATCAACGAAGACCACTCAATGGCGCCGGTGATCGATGCTCAGCGGGCCGAGGGCACCCTGACCGAGGCCGAGGCCCTTGCGCATCCCGACCGCAATCAGCTGACATCAGTCATCATGGGGGCGGCAATCCCAAAGGTCGATTGCCCCGAAGACCCACTCGATCTTACGCCCTCGGATATTTTGGTTTTGGGCAGCGATGGCCTGCAATACCTCAGCAACGCGGAAATTCAGTCCATTCTTCAGGCCAACGCGAACGGTCTTGCGCAAGACATCGCCGGAACGCTGCAGAAAGCGCTGAAGACCAAAGGCGATCCGGATCAGGACAACGCTTCGATCGGCGTCGTGAAACTCACAAAAAACTAAACAAGGCAAAGCAACAGGACCCATGAGACCCCATCTGATCATATCCAGCCTGGCACTTGCTGCCGCAGCGGGCACAGCTTCGGCGCAACAGGCGTGCTCAACGTATGAAATTCAACGCGGCGATAGCCTTCGTGAGCTAACTATCGAAGTGTATTCGACCGAAGATTTTCGCATCATCTATGACGCGAACCGGGATGTGATCGGTAATAATCCGAACATCATTCGGGTCGGTGATGTTCTGACGATGCCTTGTCTGGAAGACATCGGGCGTGCTCCGGCCGCTCCGCAAACCGAAGCCGAGGCTATGGCCGCCGAGATGGCCGCAGAGCTGGTTAAGGCTGCCGAAGATCGCGCCGCCAAAGCCATTGCCGAAGCAGAAGCCCGGGTTGCCGAAGCGGAAGCTGAGGCCAAAAAAGCCAGCGAAGACGCGGTTGTTGAAGCAAAAGCCGCAGCTAAGGAAGAAATCGAAGCGGCCCGGGCCGAGGCCGCTGCGCTGATCCGCAACGCGGATGGCGGAGAACGCCCGGAGATCCGTGACCGCCAACTACTGCTGATCACAGGTGGCAACTACGCGCCCTTCACGGACGAAGCGCTGCCAAATCGCGGTCTCTACACCTATCTGGTCGAAACCGCGATGCTGCGCGCCGCGCCCGAGCAGTCCTATAAGATCCAGTTCGTCAACGACTGGTCGTCACATCTGGATCTGCTGATGCCGACTCTGGCGTTCGATGCAACCTTCCCGTGGTCGCGTCCGAACTGCGAAGAGGCCGAGGCTCTGTCGGAAAAGGACCGTGCGCGGTGCGAAACATACAACTTCTCGAACCCGTTCTACGAAGTTGTGGACACGTTCTTTGCCCGCGAAGGTTCGGGCTATGAGCAAACGCTGACATATGCGGATTTTGCGGGCACAACCATTTGCCGTCCCGAAGGCTGGTCACTGTCACATATGGATGCCGTTGGGCTGTACGAACCGGCTATCACGCTTATGCGCCCGGTTTCCCCGGATGAGTGCTTTCATGCACTTATGGACGGCACAACCGATATCGTAGCAATCGAAGCGCACCTGGCTGTCGAAGCGATCGGACGGCTGGGCTATGAGCACCGTATCATCGAGAACCCCAATCTGGCGGCAATCAAGTCGCTTAACGTCATGACCCACAAAGATAATCCGGATGGGGAAGCGATCCTTGAGACGCTCAATCAGGGTCTGGCGATCATGCAGCAATCCGGAGAGTGGCGAGACATCGTTTCAACCGCTCTGCGTCATCAAATGGAAAATGGCTAAGGCCCCAATTGGCCTGACTAAAAAGTCTGGAGGAAGTGGACATGTTTGAATTAAATCTGAAGAAAGTTGTGATGTCGGCCACCGCCGTCACTGCCCTGAGCGCCGGCGCAGCCGCAGCACAGGAAGCCTGTACAAACTACACGGTCGCAGACGGCGACACGATGGCCACCATCGCCATTGCAGCGTACGGCACCTCGAACTATCAGCCGATCTTCAACGCAAACCGCAACATCATCACCAACCCGAACGCACTTGAGCCGGGTCTGGTTCTGGCCCTGCCCTGTGCCGACGGTAGCCTGCCCAACGGTCAGACCGCCCAGGAAATCATCGCGGCGGAAGAAGCCCGCGCAGCCAGCGTCAAGCGTTCGAGCGTTTATCAGCCGCCGATCAAGCTGGTTACAGGTAACGGCTGGGCCCCATTCGCGGATGAATCGCTTAACGGCGGCGGCGCGATCACCCGTCTGGGAACCACCGCGTTGCAGCGTGGCGGAAACGCGCGCGACTATTCGGTTAGCTTCGTCGACGACTGGAACTCGCATCTGGAAACCTTGCTGCCGCTCGGCGCATTCGACGTGTCGATGGCCTGGAACATGCCGGACTGCACCAACCGTACCTACGAATGGTCCTGGGAAACCGAAGTGCGCTGCACTCAGTTCGACTCGTCCGTTCCGGTTTATGACATCGTGGTTGGCTTCTACACGCTCCCGGAAAGTCAGTATGCAAGCGCTACGACCTTTGATCAGCTTCAAGGCGCCACGGTCTGCCGTATGGACGGCTGGTTCATCCACGATATGGAGCAGGAAGGTCTGCACAACGGCGAAACCATGACACTAATGCAGCCGATCACCGCACGCGAATGCCTTGACGCCGTTCTGACCGGCACCGCAGATGTTGCGACCTTCGAAGTTCAGCTGTTCTCGGACACCATGGTGGAAATGGGCCTGAACCAGAACGATCTGGTTGAAAACCCCTTCGTGACCTCGCTGTCCTCGCTGCGCTTCATCAGCCACCGCAGCAACCCGTTCGGCAAGCAGTACCTGGCAATGCTGAACAAAGGCCTAAACGAGATGCGTGAATCCGGCGAATGGTACGCAATCGTTTCGGACACGCTGCGCGAGCACAACGAAAAGCTGATGGCAGCTTCAAACTGATCATTCGGAATTCCGAGTGTCCGAGGGCTGGTCTACTGACCAGCCCTTTTTCGTTCAAATCCAGAGGATCAGCGTTTTGTTCTTTGGTGGAACCCGAATGACTACGGGAAACCCCTAATACCGAAAAATTGTCGACGGGTTAACATGGATTCAACTGTACCGGTGAGGCTCTGGCCTTACCACTCACTCAAAAAGGGCCGACTTTGGGGGTCGGCCCTTTTTCGTGCAACTGTCTCAAATAACAAAAACACCCACGCCGCAGGGCGTGGGTACTGTCTATCAGTCGATGATCGCGTTCAGTGTTGCGCTGGGACGCATGACCGCCGCAGTTTTTGCCGGATCGGTGTGATAGTACCCACCTAGGTCCGCTGCCGCACCCTGTGCAGACTCCAGTTCGGACAGAATCTGACCTTCTTTGTCTGCCAGTTCCTTGGCGACCGGAGCAAACTCGGCTGCCAGTTCTGGGTCATCCGACTGCGCGGCCAAAGCTTGGGCCCAGTAACGTGCAAACCAGTAGTGGCTGTCGCGGTTATCGGGCTGACCGACTTTGCGGCTGGGCGACTTGTTGTTGTCCAGAATGCCTTGCGTAGCAGCTTCGGCTGCGGCACCCAGAACACCTGCTTTGGCGTTACCTTTGCTGTCGGCCAGGAAGTTCAGCGATTCACCCAAAGCGCAGAACTCACCCATCGAGTCCCAGCGCAGGTGGTTTTCTTCGACCAGCTGCTGCACGTGTTTCGGTGCCGAACCGCCCGCGCCCGTCTCGAACAGTCCACCGCCATTCATCAGTTTGACGATCGACAGCATTTTGGCCGAGGTGCCCAGTTCCAAAATCGGGAACAGGTCGGTCAGATAATCGCGCAGCACGTTACCGGTAATGGCAATGCTGTCCTTGCCCGCTGTGATGGTCTCCAGCGACTGATGGGTTGCCTCACGCGGGGCCATGATCAGGAATTTGTCAGCCACGCCCGCGGCCTCAAGCGCTGGTTTGACGTACTTGATCAGTTCTGCATCATGGGCGCGGTTCGCATCCAGCCAGAAGATCGCCTCGGAACCGGTCAGGCGCTGACGATCCATCGCCAGTTGAATCCAGTTTTCGATCGGCGCTTTCTTGACGGTGCAGGCACGCCAGATGTCGCCTTTTTCGACGTCATGCGAGTGCAGCACGTCACCATTGGTCAGAACGATACGGATGGTGCCGTCGGCGGGTGCTTCGAAGGTCGTCGGGTGCGAGCCGTATTCCTCGGCCTTTTGCGCCATCAGGCCCACGTTTGCCACGGCACCGGCAGTGGCCGGGTTCAGTGCGCCGTTGGCCTTGAAGAAGTTGATGGTCTCGTCATAGACGGGCGCATAGCAACGATCTGGGATCACGCAGTTGGTGTCGCCCTTGGCGCCGGTCTCATCCCAGCCCTTGCCGCCCGCCCGGATCACAGCGGGCATCGAGGCGTCGATGATCACGTCCGAAGGCACGTGCAGGTTGGTGATACCCTTGTCCGAGTCCACCATGTACATTGAAGGACGGTCTGCCTTGATCGCATCAATTGCCGCCATGATGTCGGCATTGTCTTTCACGCGATCCAACAGATCACCAAGGCCCGAGTTCGGGTTCACACCCAAAGCGTCCAGCTCTGCACCGAACTTCTCGAACACCGGCGCCAGCCAGACCTTTACCGCATAGCCGAAAATGATCGGGTCGGAGACCTTCATCATCGTCGCCTTCATATGCAGCGAGAACATGGTGCCGTCTTTTTTGGTGTCCTCAATCGCGTCCGCCAGAAATGAAGACAGTGCGTTGACCGACATGAAGGTCGCATCGGCAACAGTGCCTTCCGCCAGAGGCCAGGCATCTTTCAGAACAGTCACGCTCCCGTCCTTGCCAACAAATTCGATCTTGGCATCGCCGGCTTGCGCAGCGGTGATGGTGGCGGATTTTTCATTGGCATAGAAATCATTGCCGGACATGGAGGACACTTTTGTTTTGCTGTCCGACATCCATTCGCCCATCGAATGCGGGTTTTTCTGCGCGTAGTTTTTCACGGCCCGGGCGGCACGACGGTCGCTGTTACCTTCACGCAGAACCGGGTTCACGGCCGAACCCTTGATGGCGTCGTAACGCGCGCGGATTGCTTTCTCGTCATCTGTCGAGGGCTCTTCAGGATAGTTCGGGATATCGTAACCCTGCGACTGCAGCTCTTCGATTGCCGCCACCAGCTGCGGGACCGAGGCCGAAATGTTCGGCAGCTTGATCACATTAGCATCGGGGGTTTTTACCAGCTCGCCCAAAGCGGCCAGATCATCGGTGATACGCTGTGCGTCGGTCAGGTTTTCCGGGAAGGTCGCCAGAATACGGCCCGCAAGGGAAATGTCTTTGGTACCAACGCTGACGCCCGCCGCCGAAGCGAACTTGCGAATGATGGGCAGGAACGAGGCGCTGGCCAGCTCGGGCGCTTCGTCTACAATGGTATACAATATGTCGAAGTTCGATTTATCTGCCATATTCTTTTACCTTTTTTAAGCCTTTCGGGGCGTGCGATCCAAGAGTGTGCCACAAATGCGTGGCGAGGGATGGGCGCGTTTAACCTACCGCCCAACGGTGACTCTGTTTTGACAGGGCCTCCCATAAATGACGTTTGGCCCGGGATCAATCGTCTAGAGGCCGCGCAAATTGACACGGGGTTGCTGAAATCGCAGAATTTGAGCGTTCATTGCGTACTAACAACCGCTATTGGCGCGGCATTAGCCTCTTTCCGGAGGCCCATATTTCCTAAAGCCGCTGGTCCGTCCGAGATGATCGAGATACTCGTCTATCGCTTTGTTCAATTGCTGGACAGAGCCCGCCCATGCTTCTTGCGACACCTCTATCCCCGCGCCGCGGATGATACGAAGAATTGCGCGTCGACCGTTTTTTCCTGAATTTTTGAGAAAAGCAGCGATCTCTTTCTTGGCCAGGTCCGGCCGTTCAAGCATTGCTAAAAGCAAATACCGATACATCCATTGTCGGTCTTGCCCAATAACCAGCATGCTATGAGCCTTTTGGTACCATCTTCCGATCAGATTTCTATTGGCCAAGTCGTATTCCAGATGTCGTTCCGCATAATCCTTGACGTATTTGATCCCCTCTTCCTCTATTCCAATTTTCAGGTGAACAATCGCCGGCAGCAATGCTTCGTACTCTATTCCGGGTTTGAGTTGTGCCAGTTGTGTCAGGGCGTTCATCGCACTTTCATGATCGCGGCTAAACATCAGATCGAATTGAACCTGGGTATCATAAACCCAGACTTGATTTGGCCATCGCCGTTTCGCCTCTTTCAGAAACTCTTTTGCACCATCGATCCCATAGAGTTCATGATGCATTCGGTGCAAATACTGGCCCACGTTCTTGTAATCAGGATCGATTTCAAGAACCCGCTCATATCCTTTCATGGCATCGGCATGCTTTCCCTGCCATTCGTCAAATTTCGACTTGTAGAAAAGCCCTGAGATTCTGTCGGGGTCGGATTGCAGCACTTCGGAATAATCCGAGTCCGCAGCGTCGACATTGCCCAAAACGTCATGCACGAAAGCCCGCCTAAGCAGCGAAACTGAGTCACCCGGCAGCGATTTCAAAGCGCTGTTATAGTCCACGATCGCTTTGTCATACCTTTTGCCGCAGTAGTAGGCCCAGCCACGCGCCCTTAGGAGAGCGTTTTGCTGCACGGGGGTTAGTCCCTCCGCATTCATCAGCGTCGTGCAGGCCGCAACCACCTTGGTCAAGCCGCCCTTGTTCCCCAAACATGAAGCGGACAACTGAGAGTAGGAAGGGGTGGAGTTTAACGACAGCAGCAAGGTGGCAAACACAACAATTAATGCTGCAAGGCGTATGTGCATATGGGCTCCGCAGGTGAATACCACTCACCTTAAGGTGGTAGGTAGACACAGATTCTCAAGAGAGGCGCGCAGCCAACTATCTGTAAGTGATACGAAAAAGTCACAGGAGCAATCGCGATGATTGATCAGACTCCCCAGGTATCGCTCAGGCGATATCCGCCCGGCCAGGGATCGTCCGGGTCCAGCATGTGCTGATGCGTGCCAGTGATCCAACCACGGCCGCTAATCTCGGGGATAATGGCCGCGCGCCCGCCGACCTGAGTTTCCTGAACAATCCTGCCGGTAAAGCGCGAACCAATGATCGATATTGCCTCGAACGTCTGGTCAACCCTCATCTGCCCTTTCGCCGCCATTAAAGCCATGCGCGCGGAGACGGCTGTTCCGGTGGGTGAACGGTCGACCTTGCCGGGTTGGATCGCAACGGCGGATTTGCCGCGCAGCCCCGTTGCGGTTTGCCCGAGCGGTCCGCAGAAGGCGCAAAAAGAAATGTGGTTCCAGTCCGGATTGTCTGGATGCGTGAACCCCAATTGTTCATTGGCCGAATTGGTGATCGCGACGCCCAGTCGCGCGATGTCGTGGGCCTCATCCTCAGTTATCTCAAACCCAAGGGATTTGGCGTCGATCACGACAAAACTGTCACCGCCATAGGCTGTGTCAACAGTCAAGGTGCCAATGCCAGGAACTTCCAAAGGGACCGAGAGTTTGTCGACAAAGCTCGGCAGGTTCTGAACGAATACTCGTTCTGCCTTGCCGTCCCGGCATTCGGCTCGCACGCGGACCAGCCCTCCGGGCGCTTCGAGCGTCAGAGTCGTCTCGGGTTCGTGCATCGGGATGATCCCGCCATCCAGCAAAACCGTTGCGACACAGATCGAATTCGAGCCGGACATGGGCGGCGTGTCTTCAGGCTCCATAATGATAAAGGCGGCATCCGCCTCTGGATGAATGGGCGGAACCAGCAGATTGACATGACGAAATACGCCACCGCGGGGCTCGTTCAGCACGAAATTTCGTAGGGTCTGGTCTTGCGCAATGAAAGAGCGTTGCTCCCACAGGGTTTTACCCGGCGGTGGTGATACACCCCCTACGATGACGTCGCCGACCTCGCCTTCCGCGTGGGCAGAAACAACGTGGATGGCTTTGGTGCTGCGCATATGCCCTCCTTAAAACCGCGTGGCCGAGTAAGGCACTAGGGAAATCGGAGTCTCGACCGCATCGATCATCGCTCCGACAAGTTCGGCGGTTCCAGCAGATTGGGTCAAGCCCAGATGCCCGTGGCCAAACGCGTAAATAACGCTGAGCGCATTGGGTGAAGCGCCGATTACCGGAAGGCTGTCAGGCATTGAAGGGCGGAACCCCATCCACTGCGTGCCACCTTCAGTTTTCAGGCCCGGCATGAATTCCGTGGCCTTTTTCAGCAGAGTGTCGGCACGCTTGAAATTGGGTGGCAGGGTCAGCCCGCCCAGTTCCACTGCCCCGCCGACACGTACACCGCCATTGATCCTGCTAGCCACAAAGCCGTGGCGCGAAAAGGTCAGGTGCGTTCGCAGGTCAAATGCACCTTCGGGCAACGTCGTGTTGTATCCACGCTCTGTTTCCAGAGGGATGCTATCACCCAAAGTACGAGCGATGTGATGAGACCATGCGCCTGCCGCAATCACCGCTTTGGAAACCTCCAGAGAACCGTTCGAAAATGTGATCCGCACACCATTCTCCAACGGTGCCAGCGCACGAACGTCCCGCCGTTCAATCTGGCCACCTCGGTGGCAGAAGACCTGCGCCAGATGATCCACCCATTTCTTGGGGTCAGTAGTATTCAGCCAGTTCGGAGTAAAACCTGCATGGGTAAAGCGCGCGCTGAGACCGGGTTGCTTTTCTGCTATTGCAGCAGGGCTTTTGAGTAGCTCAAATTCGACCCCATGTTCGCGCCGCAGGTCCCAAGTCGGCAGGCTAGCACGAAATTCTGCATCGCTTTCATACAGTTGCATCTGCCCATCGCGTTGCAGCAACGGTTCTGCTTTCACGAATGGAACCAGCCGTTCCAACGCTTGGCGGGACAGTTCCATCAGGCCCGCTTGTGCGCTCAGCGCGTCCTTGTAGCGACCTGATCGGCTAGCGCGCCAAAAACGGTACATCCAGGGTGCGATTTGCAATGCGTATGCTGGGGGAATAGACAGAGGGCCCAACGGGTCCAGCAGCCACATCGGGGCCTTGCGCATTATACCAGGTGTCGCCAGCGGCTCCACTTCAGAGAACGCAAAAGCCCCCGCATTGCCCGCCGAGGTTTCTGCGGCGACACCTTTCCTATCCACTACAAGAACGGAGTGCCCGCGTCGTTGAAGCTCGAGCGCTGTCGTAATGCCAATAACACCGGCACCGATGACAACAACCTGTGGGGTCATGTCTCGATCCCTGCCCTGAAAGGATCATTTTCGTCGAACAGCAGTTTCGAATCTGCCATGACAAACGCCTGCCCGGTGATTGACGGGATCACGCCCCCTTCCCGACCCGGCTGGTAAGACAATCGATATGTGCTGCCGATAACGCTTTCCTGTACGATCTCCTGTCCGGGTGCCAGGCGCCCATCTGCGGCCAGACAGGCCAGCCGGGCCGAGCTCCCAGTGCCACACGGCGAACGGTCGTAATTGTCGTCAGGGCAAAGAACGAAGTTGCGACTGTGGACAGACGGGTCCGGCGACGCATCCTGAAAGATGACGTGGTCAATCGGCTCGCCTTCTTCGCCGCCAACCTCCTGCGCAATTGACGCCTTGCGA
The DNA here is from genome assembly GCF_056537465.1 of Ruegeria sp. CE8. Lineage (NCBI taxonomy): Bacteria > Pseudomonadati > Pseudomonadota > Alphaproteobacteria > Rhodobacterales > Roseobacteraceae > Ruegeria > Ruegeria sp. CE8. Next base: position 80,215 of record NZ_JBQFRP010000007.1, on the reverse strand, counting down.
ATGGCGACCGTCATATCGGTCAGCTTCGGGATATTGCCGGGATTCACCGGTATCGGGCTGGGATCGACGATAAAGAACCAGTTTCCTCCGTAAGCCACATCTCCTGTCACTTTGCCGTGACCAGGGACGTCAAGCTCAATGCCTTGGCGAACTCTGCGGCTTTCGATGTTTGTCACGGTGACGGTGTTGCGATCAAGGAGTTCAACCGTCACCACGCCGGCTGGGGTTTCGATCCGATGACTGCCGATGCCAATTCGGTCCATATGCGCCAGCGTTACGGCCAGGCCAATGGTCCCGTGCCCGCACATTCCCAGAACGGCGTCCACGTCGAAGTAGATCACGCCTGTGACACACGTCGGATCAACAGGTTCGACCAGTAAGGCGCCAACCATAGCGGGCTGACCCCGCGGCTCCAACATTACAGATCGATAGAACGCCTCATGCTGGGTCGCCAATCGCCGGGCGCGCTCCGCCAACGATCCGGAGCCTAGATCGGGGGCGCCGTCCAGAATGACACGCGTCGGCTCACCCCCGGTGTGGCTGTCGATCACTCGCATTCAGTGATCACCCCACCCTGCTTGGACCATTCTGCAAACCAGGTGCGGAACAGGTCGTATTGCTGTTCGCAATAGTTACGTTGCGCATCGGTCAATTCATCGGTTTCGTTGAAATGCAGGCGATATTCCGGCTCACCGTTCAGCACCAGCAGGTGCTTGTAGTACAGCACCAGATCCGGCCCTTCGTCAAAACTGGACAGCACTTGAATCGCCTCGGTCAGCTCTTGCGCCCGCTGCCGGGCTTCGGCGTTTCCATCTGCCGCCTTTTTTGACAAGGACGCCAGCAACAAAGCCTCGCGCGGCAGGGCTGTACCGATCCCGGTGATCGACCCAGTCGCACCGCAATTGACAAAGCCGTGGTAGACCTCGGTGTCCACACCCACCATCAGAGTGACCTGATCGTCCTGGCTGGTGATGTTCTCGGCGGCGTAGCGCAGGTCGTCCTTGCCGCCGAACTCCTTGAAGCCAATCAGGTTCGGATGTTCGACGCGCAGGGCAAAGAACAGGTCCGCGCGGGTGGCAAAGCCATAATATGGACTGTTGTAGATGATTGCCGGAACTTCCGGCGCGGCAGACAAGATTGCCTTGAAGTGGTTCCTTTGCGCGGTCGGAGAGCTACCCCGCGACAAAACCCGTGGAATGACCATCAAGCCAACTGCGCCCACCTTTTGCGCATGGGCTGCATGGGCGACAGCGGACTTGGTGTTGATAGCGCCAGTACCGACCACGACGGGCAATCCAGCATCGATCAAGCGTTCGACCCCTTCCATCCGCTGCGCATCGGTCAACAGGGGCCAATCCCCCATTGATCCGCAATAGACCACCGCCGACATGCCCGCTTCAATCATCTGCTTTCCCTTGCGCACCAATGCGTCAAAGTCAGGGGTGCGGTCAGGTTTGCATGGTGTCATCAGCGCCGGCATCGTGCCGGTGAAAACGTTGGTCGACATGGGGTGCTTCCTTAAAACAATCGGCGTTTGGGGCGGCTTGGCAAGCCCTTCGGAATCGCCATAACGGATATTGGATACAAAATCCAGAAAAAAGGAAAACGCGCCTGATCGATGACCAGACGCGCCCAAAAAAAGTTCGCGAAGACGTCAGCGGAGCCTGTAGCCCGTGTCCGGATCAAACAACATAGCCCGTTCAGGACGAACGACGATGCCGATCTTGTCACCCTGCCTGCTGCGCTGGTCGTCCCGCTCCTCGACAATCAGTTTATCTCCGTTCGGCGTCAGCAGGTATGAATAGCTTACACCGCCAAGTGCCTCGGTCAGATCGACTGAGCAAGTGTCGCCCGAACGATCAACTTCGATATGTTCCGGACGGATGCCCAGGGTTACTTTGTCCAATCCCGCAGGCACATTGACTGGGATTGTCAACGGCTCACTAAGCGCCGGGTGCGAAACCTTTCCGTCCACAAAGTCGCAATCTAGAAAGTTCATCGCCGGAGACCCTATGAAACCGGCCACAAATCGGTTGTCGGGATCGCGATACAAGTCCATCGGCGCACCAACTTGCTCAATCCTGCCGTCGCGCAACACCACAATTTTATCGGCCATGGTCATTGCCTCGACCTGATCATGGGTCACATAGATCATGGTCGCACCGATTTCATTGTGTAGCCGTGCAATCTCGACCCGCATCTCAACGCGTAGCTCCGCGTCGAGGTTGGACAGGGGTTCGTCAAACAAAAACACCTCAGGGCCACGAACAATTGCGCGACCGATAGCAACCCGCTGTCGCTGACCGCCAGACAATGCCTTGGGCTTGCGCTTGAGGTACTGGTCAAGCTTCAGGATACTCGACGCTTCCTGAACCTTTTGGTCTATATCAGACTTGGCCACGCCATTCATGCGCAGGCCAAACCCCATGTTTTCGGCTACGGTCATGTGCGGATAGAGGGCATAGGTCTGAAAAACCATCGCAACACCGCGTTTGGCTGGGTCTACATGCGTCACATCGCGTGGACCAATGTGAATTTGGCCCTCCGACGTTTCTTCAAGGCCCGCAATCATCCGCAAGAGAGTGGACTTACCGCACCCCGAGGGACCAACAAACACGCAAAACTCGCCATCCTCGATCTGAAGATCGATACCGTGAATGACTTGAGTCTGGCCGTAGCGTTTAACCGCTTGATTCAGAGTTACACCCGTCATGTTGCTTGCATCCTGTCGTTTTTTACATTCGGGCGGGTTTCGGGAAACCGCCAGGCTTGTGCTTCTGATCCAATCTGCTCGGCGACGCGGCGGACGCGCGGCACCCAGGTTTCCAGTTGATCGAAATCCATTCGTTCCGTGGACCCGGTGACCGAGATTGCGCCCAGCATGCGGCCGGTCGACGTCAGGATCGGACAGGCTATGCAAATGATGCCGGGCTCATGTTCTTCATCGTCGACGGCGTAGCCTCGGTCTCGGATCAATTCCAGATCGGCGCGCAGCGCGTTTTCTGAGGTCAGCGTTTTTTCCGTAAACTGGTGGTAACTCTGCTGAGAAAGCGCCCTGTTTTGCGCATCTTCATCCAGAAACGCCATCATGGCTTTACCAACACCGGTGCAATAGGCCGGACCGACCTTACCGGCCTGCGAAAACATTTCAATCGGCTGGGCCGCGTTGCGTTTGTCCACATACAACACCTGACCGGCATCCAGCTGCGCCAAATGGACGGTTTCCCCCGTCTCGCGGCTGAGAGCGTCCAGAAACGGCCGTGCTATTGGCGCCAAAGAGCTTTGCGTCCACGCGGCGTGGGCCAACCTCACCAAGCGCATTCCGGGCGCATAAGTCTGCCGCTCGGGATCGTAAGACAACATGCCCTGATTGGTCAGGGTTTGCAGAAACCGATAAAGAGTCGCCTTGGGGAAATCGCTGCTGTCCAGCAATTCAGCAAATCGAACCGGGCGGGCAAAAGCCGCGACCTGATCCAGCACATCACATGCTTTTCCTATTGTACCGTCACCAGCCACGGATGTTCATTCTCCTCCCGTTTCCCAAGGCCGTCGGCGCAAGGGTCTTGACAAGACTAACCGAGTCGATGTGTAGTTTTCAATATATAAAACACAGTTTCATTATTTGGAACTAAATGGAAGCTAAGGGAGGAAACCATGCATTCCATGTTCACGCGCACTGCCGCGGCTCTGGCAGCCAGTGTCGCACTCGCTGCACCTGTCGCTGCCGAACTCACCGGCGAACTGAGAATCTTCCTCGACACATCGAACCCCGCGCCGCGTGCGACGATGGAAGCGATGATCGAGCGTTTTGCGGAACAACATCCTGGTCTGGAAATCGAAACCACGGTGATCGACCGTGAAGCGTACAAAACCCAGATCCGGAACTTCCTGACTGCAGATACGCCCGACGTTGCGACGTGGTATGCCGCCAATCGGATGAAACCATACGTTGATGCCGGTCTGTTCGAAGATGTGTCCGACCTGTGGGCCGAGCCGGCGATTGCCGACAACCTCGCGTCGACCAAAGGCGCGATGACCATCGACGGCAAGCAGTGGGGCGTGCCCTACACCTACTACCAGTGGGGTGTCTATTATCGCAAAGACATCTTTGACGAACTGGGTCTGAGTGAGCCGACCACATGGGAAGAAGAGCTGGCAAACTGCCAGAAGATCGTCGACTCAGGCCGGGCCTGCTATACCATCGGCACCAAGTTTCTTTGGACCGCTGGTGGTTGGTTTGACTACTTGAACATGCGAACAAATGGCTTTGATTTTCATCAACAACTGGCCAATGGCGAAGTCAGCTGGGAGGATGACCGTGTCAAGCAAACCTTCGCCAACTGGAAGCAGTTGATCGACATGGGCGCATTCATCGACAACCACCAGACCTATAGCTGGCAAGAGGCTCTGCCCTTCATGGTCAACGGAGAAGCCGCCGCTTATCTGATGGGCAACTTTGCCGTGGCACCGTTGCGCGAGGCTGGCCTGACCGATGATCAACTGGACTTCTACCAGTTCGTCGCGATCAACCCAGATGTTGAACTGGCCGAAGACGCCCCGACCGACACGTTCCACATCCCTGCCAATGCGTCGAACAAAGAAGCAGCACGTGAATTCCTGCGGTTTGTTGTCTCTCCCGACGAACAGACCGAGATCAACAATGGGTCGAACCTGGGCCAGCTGCCGGTCAACGCTCAATCTTCTGTGGACGACGACAAATTCCTGCAGCAAGGCTTCACCATGCTGTCGTCGAACAGCCCCGGTGGCGTTGCCCAATTCTGGGACCGCGATGCACCGGCCGAAATGGCCAAAGTATCGATGGAAGGCTTCCAGGAGTTCATGGTCAAGCCGGACAATGCCGACCGCATCCTGTCCAAGCTGGAACGAGCACGTCAGCGCATCTACGAAAACTGATGAGTAGCTGCGGCCCCGCACCATGCTGGGCCGCACTTGAACCAATTTCCAGGCGGGTTGCGTCCCGCCTGCCCCTCGACCCCAGAGATTTCTCATGACCGTTGCCGTCGATATCCCCGAACAGGAAAGCTGGTTCCACAGAAACCAACAGCGCATTGCGCCCTGGCTATTTCTGGCCCCGGGCCTGCTTTTCTTCATGGTCTACGTGATCATTCCGGTGTTCCAATCCTTCAACCTGTCGCTCTATGAGTGGGACGGGCTTGGGGCGGCGGAATATGTCGGCTTTCGAAACTACGAAGACCTTTATTGGGAGTGGGTTGACCGCGATGCGTTCTATACTTCGCTCAAGAACAACCTGATCTGGCTGATCCTGTATCTTCTGGCAATCCCGGCAGGCTTGTTCATCGCGTTGTTCCTGAACCAGACCGTCTGGGGCATTCGCCTGTACAAGTCGCTGTTTTTCTTCCCGTTTGTTATTTCACAGGTCGTCGTCGGCCTTGTTTTCACGTGGTTCTACGATCCGACCTTTGGTCTGTTGAATGAGTTCCTCAGCCTATTTGGTCTCGGCCCGCTAAACGTTCTAGGCGACGAACGGTTTGTTACGTACGGCATCATCTTCGCCGGTCTTTGGCCACAAACGGCCTATTGTATGATCCTGTATCTGACCGGCCTGAACGCCGTCGACCCCGAGCAGATCGAGGCAGGTCGCCTGGACGGGGCAAAGGGCTTTCGGATGCTCTGGCACATCATCCTTCCGCAACTGCGCCCCGCGACTTTCATCGCCTTTGTCGTGACGATCATCGGCGCTCTGCGCTCCTTCGACCTGATCTCGATCATGACCCAGGGCGGTCCGTTCGGGTCGTCCCGCGTACTAGCCTATTACATGTTCGAGGTCGCCTTGTCCGAATACGGCTTCCGCATGGGATATGGCGCTGCTATCGCGGTGATCCTGTTCCTCATCATGCTGTGCTTCATCGCTTATTTCCTGTGGTCGATGTACCGCGAAGAAAAGGGGCACTGAGATGTTTCCCAAACCTATCGAAAAACAACCCCGCGCGGCGCAAATCACCTATCAGGCCATGCTGCCTTTGGCACTGTTGCTTTGGCTGGGGCCTCTGCTTGCAGTCGCGTTGTTTTCGGTCAAACCCGCGGCCGATTTTACCAACGCCAATTACTGGGGCATGCCATCCAGTTTTGAAGGCGCTTTCAACTATGGGCAGGTCTTCTTCAACTCGGACATGCCACGGTATCTGATGAATTCGTTCCTGATCACCATCCCAACGGTGATCGGAGCCGTCGCGCTGAGTTGCATGACCGGCTTTGCGCTGGGAATCTACAAATTCAAATCGAACCTCTGGATTTTCTTCATGTTCGTTGCGGGCAACTTCGTACCGTTCCAGATTCTGATGGTTCCGGTGCGCGATCTGACCCTGCAACTGGGCCTCTACAACACCAAAACCGGGCTGGTCCTGTTCCACATCGCGTTTCAAACCGGGTTCTGCACGCTGTTCATGCGCAACTTCATCCGCGCCCTGCCCTTTGAACTGATCGAAGCGGCGCGCGTTGAAGGTATCAGCGAATGGCGGATCTTCTGGTACGTTGTTCTTCCCTTGATGAAACCCGCCATTGCGGCGCTCAGCGTGCTGATCTTTACCTTTATCTGGAACGACTACTTCTGGGCTGTTGTCCTGACCCAAGGCGCAGAAAGCCAACCTGTGACCGCCGGGATCACCAGCTTTAACGCGCAATTTCGCGCAGCCTATCAGTTAATGAGTGCCGGCTCCATCGTCGCGGCGCTGCCGCCGGTGGCCATGTTCTTCCTCATGCAGAAACACTTCATCGCGGGCCTGACCCTCGGAGCTGTAAAATGACAAAAATTACCTTCATCGGCGCGGGCTCCACGATCTTCATGCAGAATATCGTGGGCGACGCTCTGCTGACCCCAGCGCTTGCCAACAGCCACTTTGCGCTGATGGATATCGATACGGTACGTCTTGCCGAAAGTGAAGCCGTAGCCAAGGCAATGATACGCTCTGTCGGAACCGGTGCTACCGTGTCCACTCACACTGATCGCCGTGCCGCGTTGGACGGTGCAGATTTCGTCATCACGGCCTTTCAGGTCGGGGGATACGAGCCTTGCACAGTGACGGATTTCGAAATCCCCAAGCAATACGGCTTGCGCCAGACCATTGCGGATACACTGGGTGTTGGCGGCATCATGCGCGGCCTGCGTACGGTTCCGGTACTGTGGGATGTGGCACAGGACATGATGCAGCTCTGCCCGAACGCGACGCTGCTGCAATACGTCAATCCTATGGCCATCAATACGTGGGCCCTGGCCGAGCGGTTCCCGGCGCTGAAACATGTGGGGCTTTGTCATTCGGTACAAAACACGGTTGAGGAACTGGCCCACGATCTGGACCTGCCGAAGTCCGAATTCCGGTACAAAGTCGCCGGTGTGAACCACGTCGCCTTCTTCTTGCGGCTGGAACACGAAGGCCGTGATCTCTATCCGGCGTTGCGTCAGGGCTATGCCAACGGGCGCATCCCCAAACCACCGCTACTGATGCCGCGCTGTCCCAACAAAGTGCGGTACGAGGTGATGGACCATCTGGGTTATTTCTGCACCGAAAGTTCGGAGCATCTGGCCGAATACGTTCCCTGGTTCATCAAAGACGGACGGCAAGATCTGATCGAGCAGTTCAGTATCCCTCTGGATGAATATCCAACCCGATGCGAGGAACAGGTCGCAAACTGGAAAGAACAGGCCAAAACCCTGACCGACGGGCGTAATATCGAGGTCGTCCGCAGCCACGAATTTGCGGCCGATCTTATGAACGCGATCGCAACTGACACCCCTTATGTGGCTTACGGCAACCTGCCCAACACCGGTCAAATTCCGCAACTGCCTTTGGGCGCTGCGGTCGAAACACCGTGCCTTGTGGATTCCAATGGCGTTCAGCCATCGGTCGTCACGGACATTCCCCCGCAGCTGGTCGCCCTGATGCGCACGCAGATCAACGTGCAAGAGCTGACAGTGCGGGCTTTGGTTGAGCAGAACCCCGAACATATCTATCACGCGGCCATGATGGATCCTCATACAGCTGCCGAGCTGGATCTGCGGCAGATCCGCAGCATGGTAAATGATCTGTTAGTCGCGCACGCCGATTGGTTGCCCGATTGGTGCAAACCCGCCAAGGCCGCCTGAACCGAACTTTAGAAGGCTGAAAACAATGATAAGAAAACGCCGCTCACAGCATTGGTATGGCAAGCTGGACAAGGATGGTTTCATCCACCGGTCTTGGATGAAGAACCAGGGCTTTCCCGATCACGCCTTTGATGGCCGCCCCATCATCGGCATCTGCAATACGTGGTCCGAGCTCACACCCTGCAATTCGGGCCTGCGTGACTTGGCCGAGGGCGTCAAACGCGGCGTGTGGGAGGCTGGCGGCTTCCCGGTTGAGTTCCCGGTGATGTCACTGGGCGAGACGCAAATGAAGCCCACAGCCATGCTATTCCGCAATCTGCTGGCCATGGATGTCGAGGAATCGATCCGCGCCTATGGGATTGACGGAGTCGTTCTGCTGGGTGGATGCGACAAGACCACTCCGGGGCAGCTGATGGGGGCGGCTTCGGTCGATCTGCCTTCGATCGTCGTTAGTTCAGGACCGATGTTAAACGGGAAGTACCGCGGCAAGGATATTGGGTCGGGAACGGATGTGTGGAAGTTCTCCGAAGCTGTGCGCGCCGGAGAGATGACCCTGAAGGACTTCATGAGCGCCGAGTCCGGCATGTCGCGCAGCGCGGGTGTCTGCATGACCATGGGCACGGCGTCAACGATGGCGTCTTTGGTCGAAGCGATGGGAATGAGCCTGCCCACTAACGCTGCCCTGCCCGCTGTAGACGCCCGCCGGATGGCGCTGGCGCATCTGACCGGAAAACGGATCGTTGAGATGGTGGATGAAGACCTGAAGCCTTCGGACATCCTGACTAAAGAAGCATTTGAAAACGCAATTCTGGCCAACGCTGCCGTGGGCGGATCGACCAATGCCGTAGTCCATCTGCTGGCGCTGGCCGGTCGTGTTGGAGTGGACCTGACACTCAAGGACTTCGAAATTGGGTCGGACATCCCTCTGCTGGTCAACTGCATGCCCTCGGGCAAATACCTGATGGAAGACTTCTGTTATGCTGGCGGCGTTCCTGTTGTGTTGTCCGAGCTCAAATCCTTTTTGCGGCCTGCGAAAACTGTTTTGAATAAGGATATCTCAGCCCACTACGAAGGTGCCGAGTGCTTCAACACAGACGTCATCCGCCCCTTCAACGACCCGGTGAAACCCGCCGCTGGTCTGCGAGTCCTGCGCGGCAATCTCGCACCGAACAGAGCCATTGTGAAGCCTTCGGCGGCAACAGATGCCCTGCTGGAAACCGAAGCCGAAGCTTACGTTTTCGAAAGCATCGAGGACCTCAAGGCCAATATCGATCGGGACGATCTTCCGGTAACGCCCGAAACCATTCTTGTACTCAAAGGTTGCGGCCCAAAAGGTTATCCCGGAATGCCGGAGGTTGGAAACATGCCTATCCCGGCAAAGTTGGTCAAGGAAGGCGTCCGTGACATGATCCGCATTTCGGATGCCCGCATGTCCGGCACCGCCTTTGGAACCGTTATCCTGCATGTCAGCCCTGAAGCACAGGCTGGCGGTCCGCTTGCGCTGGTCAAAACCGGCGACCGTATCCGCGTTTCCGCCAGTAAGGGCGAACTGGAGCTGCTGGTCGACCAAAAGGAACTGGACGCACGCCGCGCCGCGTGGCAACCGGACGATCCGCATTACACCCGCGGATACGCAAAACTCTATATCGACCACGTGCTGCAGGCGGATCAGGGAGCGGATCTTGATTTCCTTGTCGGCAAAGACACCCGCCTTGTCACCAGAGAGAGCCACTGATGGATCAACCAGCCACTTTTCCCGATCTAAACGGCGCTTCGGTCTATATCACCGGCGGCGGCTCTGGCGTAGGGGCAGCCCTGACGGATGGGTTTTTAACCCAAGGCGCAAACGTTGCCTTTATCGGCCGTTCAGACGCCAGTGCTTTCGTTGAGGAAATGCGGGACAAGCACGGACGTGCGCCCCTGTTCATGCAAGGCGACATGACGGATACGGAATTGCTGCACGTCACGATGCAAAAAGCGGCAGAAGCCCATGGTCCAATGGACGTACTGATCAACAACGCAGCCAATGACAAACGCCACTCGCTTGATGAAACAACTACCGAGTTCTGGGACTGGATGATCGAGGTGAACCTCAAGGCCTACTATTTCGCCTGTCAGGAGGCTGCGCGCCAAATGGCCGGCAAAGGGGGATCAATCGTCAACTTCAGCTCGATCAGCTATATGATGGGGAATGCGGGTTACCCGATTTATACGACTTCGAATGCCGGGATCACTGGGATGACACGGTCTTTGGCGCGCGAGTTGGGGCCGCAAAAAATCCGCGTGAATGCGTTGGCCCCCGGATGGGTCCTGACGCAAAAGCAGTTGGACATGTGGGCCACACCCGAGGATCTGGCTGCCCATATGGACCGGCAATGCCTGAAAGAACACCTGACTCCCGAAGACATGATCGCACCGACATTGTTCCTTGCCTCCGATGCCAGCCGCGCGATGACCGGCCAGTGCATGGCAGTGGATGGCGGTGTCGTAGTTACGGGGTAACGCCATGAGAGCAGAGTGGATTGCAGTCGACTGGGGAACATCTCATCTGCGAGCCTGGGCGATGCAGGGGGAAACAGTCGTGGCTCAGGCGCAGTCTGACCTTGGTATGGCGCGGCTCGGTAAAGATGAGTTTGAATCGTCACTGCTGGACCTGATCGAAGACTGGTTGGATGCCGATCCCGTCGACGTTGTGGCCTGTGGCATGGTCGGCGCGCGGCAAGGTTGGGTTGAGGCGCCGTACTCGGCTGTTCCCTCAGCCCCGGTTCCGGTGGCACCAATTCGCGTGCCGAATACCGATGCTCGGATACGGGCATTTGTTGTGCCCGGCCTGAAACAGAACACGCCGCCGGATGTCATGCGCGGTGAGGAAACCCAAATCGCCGGGTTTTTGGCAAACCATCAGAACTGGGACGGTGTCATCTGCCTTCCCGGGACACACACAAAATGGGTTCAGGTCAGCGCCGGAGAAATCGTGAGCTTTCGAACCTTCATGACTGGCGAGATGTTTGAGCTTTTGAGCAAGCAATCGGTATTGAAACACTCGGTCGGAGACGGTTGGGACGAGGTCGCTTTTGCCGAAGCCGCCGCTGACACACTGTCGAAGCCCGAGCAACTGGCCGCGCGCCTGTTTGGCCTTCGCGCTGCGGATTTGCTGCATAATCAGGACAAGGCGACCGCCCGGTCCCGATTGTCCGGGCTTTTGATCGGTGCGGAACTGGCCGCAACGCGCCCCTATTGGCTGGGGCAGCAACTGGCGATTATCGGGGCCGACGGTATCTCTCAAATCTATGCCAGTGCGCTGCAACTTCAGGGGGCTTTCGTGGAGACTGCAAATGCCACGCAATGTACCTTGGCTGGTCTTTCGCAGGCCCGAAAACTAACGAGGCAAACCGCATGAACCGCCCTATCATCGCAATTTTGCGCGGCCTAAACCCTTCCGAGGCCGTGGAAGTGGGCCGCGCCCTGATCAACGCAGGCATTGATAAGATCGAAGTACCCCTGAATTCGCCCGATCCGCTGGACAGCATTGCTTTGTTGGCCACAGAGTTTGGCGACCAAGCCCTCATCGGTGCTGGAACTGTGCTGAGCCCCGAACAAGTAGAGGCGGTTGCGGGCGTCGGTGGCAAACTGATCGTTTCGCCGAATTGCGACACCGATGTGATCACCCGATCTGTCGCAATGAATATGCAGAGCTGGCCTGGCGTCTATACCCCAACCGAGGCGTTTGCCGCGCTCAAGGCTGGCGCCACCGGGTTGAAGTTGTTTCCCGGCGTCATGGCCGGTCTGACCGGTTTAGCCGCTTTACGGCCTGTGTTGCCAACCGGCACTCTGGTTTATGCGGTCGGTGGCGCGGGTCCGGAAAACTTCGCCGAGTGGATCGAGGCTGGCGCCGATGGATTCGGCATCGGATCGGCCCTGTTCAAACCTGGCATGGCGGTTCCTGACGTTGCGGATCGGGCAAACCGGATCATCGCAGCATACGATGAGGCCGCTGGATGAGTTCTATTTTTGACGACCGCCCATGCGAGCTTGGCGAAGGTCCATTATGGCATCCGGAACGGCAACAGTTGTTCTGGTTCGATATCGTCAACAAGCGATTGATGACGCAAGACGCAGGCGAACAACACAGTTGGCAGTTTTCCGAACACGTCTCGGCCGCTGGATGGGTGGACCATGATGTATTGCTGCTGGCCTCTGAAACCGGGCTGTGGCGGTTTGAGCTGCTCAGTGGCCAAAAAGATCTGATCGTACCGCTCGAGGCGGACAACCCAGTCACGCGTTCCAACGACGGGCGCGCGGATCCTTGGGGCGGGTTCTGGATCGGAACCATGGGGAAGAACGCGGAAGACAGGGCAGGCGCGATCTATCGGTTCTGGCAAGGAGAGCTTCGCCAGCTGGTGCCGGGTGTCACAATTTCGAATACGATCTGTTTTGCACCGGATCGATCCTGCGCATATTACGCGGATACGGTCACGCAACAGGTTATGCGCAGGTCCCTTGACCCGGACTCTGGCTGGCCTGACGGCAAAAGCGTTGTGTTTCTGGATTTGAGAGACGATGGCCTCTATCCCGACGGCGCGGTTGTTGATGCTGACGGCAATGTCTGGATCGCCCAATGGGGTGCCAGCCGTGTTGCCGCGTACGATTCGACTGGTCGGTTTCTGCGGGCAGTGCCCTTTCAGGCCGCGCACACCTCATGCCCTGCGTTCGGCGGAAAAGATCTGACAACTCTGTTCTGCACCACGGCGCGCGATGGTCTGGATGCCGACGCGCTAAGAACCCAACCAACCAATGGCATGACCTTTGCCGCCATGGGCGTCAGCAAGGGTCAATCGGAACACAGAGTCCTTCTATGAAAGCAGAACTTGGCGTTTGCTATTACCCGGAACATTGGCCCGAAGCCAAATGGGCCGAAGACGCAGCCCTTATGGTCGAAACGGGGCTGGCCTGGGTTCGGATCGGCGAGTTCGCATGGAGCCGGATGGAGCCCAAGCCCGGCGAGCTGCATTTTGACTGGCTGGACCGTGCGATTGAAACGTTGGGAGATGCCGGGCTTAAAGTTGTCTTAGGAACCCCGACCGCGACGCCTCCGCGATGGATGATCGAAAAACATCCAGACATGTTAGCAGTGGACGCGCAGGGAAATGCCCGCAAGTTCGGGTCGCGCAGGCATTACTGCTTTAGCCATCTGGGCTATATTGAGGAATCCGTCCGCATTGCCCGGACTATGGGTGAACGCTATGGACGTAACCCTCATATCGCCGCCTGGCAGATCGACAACGAATATGGATGTCACGACACCACGGTCAGCTACAGCCCATCTGCTCTGCACGCCTTTCAGCTTTGGCTGAAGGACCAATACACCAGCAGTGATGCGCTGAATGAGGCATGGGGCAACATATTCTGGTCAATGGAGTACGGCGATTTCGACCAGATCGATTTACCCAACCTGACAGTGACCGAACCCAATCCAGCGCACGTGCTGGCGTTCCGACGCTTCAGCTCGGATCAGGTGGCCGTATTCAACAAGGCTCAAGTTGATGTGCTGCGTCCTTTGACAGATGCACCGCTGTTGCACAACTACATGGGGCGGATTCTGGATTTCGACCATTTCAAAGTCGGTGAGGATCTGGATATCGCCACATGGGACAGCTATCCGATCGGGTTCCTTTCCGACCGGCTGGAAGCTGACGAGGCTCATAAAACTGCATTCCTCCAACAGGGCGACCCGGACATGCAAGCCTTTCACCATGACCTATATCGGGCAGTCGGCAGTGGGCGTTGGTGGGTGATGGAACAGCAACCCGGACCGGTGAACTGGGCGCCTTACAATCCAGCCCCCCTGCCCGGCATGGTACGGCTTTGGTCGCTTGAGGCCGTGGCGCATGGGGCCGAGGTCGTCAGTTATTTTCGCTGGAGGCAAGCACCTTTTGCGCAAGAGCAAATGCATGCCGGTTTGCTGACACCGGACAACCGCCCTGCCCCCGGATTGACCGAGGCGAAACAGACCGCGGATACTCTGAGAGACCTCGGCGACGTGGTTCAGACACCGGCACAGGTCGCCATCCTGTTCGACTATGCATCCGACTGGGCATGGACAACACAGCCGCAGGGCGCCGGATTTGACTATTTCAGATTGGTCTTCTCGGCTTATCGGGCTCTGCGACGGGCTGGTCTTTCTGTTGATTTCGTTTCGCCAACCGACATCCCGAACAATGGCTATGCAATCATTCTTGCCCCCGGGCTTGCGACATTGGACAGTGATCTGGAGCGTCGGCTCACCGAAGGGGGCGATCTGGTCATCCTTGGACCGCGCAGCGGTGCAATCACACATGATTTCCAGATCCCGGCAAAAGGTCGCCCGGATCTGACCAGCCTGAATTGCGAGGTCGATCTGGTCGAGACGCTACCACCCAACGTGCAGCGGCCGGTCAACGGCGGCGGCGCAGCGCAGCATTGGATTGATCGGCTGTCCGGATCAGCTTCCAAATTGTTGAGATTTGCGGACAGAACACCTGCGCTGATAGGCGAAAAGGGCCTCTGGTATCTGGCGGGTTTTCCGGATGAGGCACTGTGGGACCGGGTGATCGAAATGGCGGCGCGCGAGACCGGAGTGGCCCTGAACCCGATGCCTGAGGGACTGCGACGCCGCGATACCGCTGCCCACACTTTCCTTATCAACTACAACGCCCAACCGGTTGCGTGGAATGGTCAGGTCATTGACGCCTGCGATGTTGCAATTTTGAAAAACGAAACGCCCGAAGAGGGGTAAACCTCCTCGGGCGCATTTCATTGTTTAGACACTGCACCTATTGGTCAGTTTGAAGGCTGTTGGGGTCGAACGCCCCTCCAAACCCGCCGTTGTTAGACGGCGGAGTTTCGGAATCTGAGCCCTCTTCTTCTGCATCACCGCCCAAAGAGTTTGGGGCGAACACGTTGCCAAAGCCGCTATTGTTAGATGGCTTAGGCGTGGATTGCTGTGCGCCACCCTGTTCAGCCTCTTCAGCCTCACGCTTTTTGCGTTGTTCCTCGCGCTGCTTGCGCAATTCTTGAATACGCTGTTCGGCTTCTAGGCGTTTTTGTTCTTTGACGTTGGCGATACACTGGCCGGGGTTATAGGCCGTCGCGGTGCCAACCACGGTGATTGTGGCAACTGCGAACACGACGAGCAAAACGGCAGCCATGTTACCTGAAAAGAAGCTCGGCAGTTTGATCTTGCCTGCCAGTTCTTCAACCGTTGCCTTCTTACGAGCCGCTGCCACCAATTCCTGACGTTTCAGCTTGGCTTCATTCAGCAGCGCAAAGAACACCGTCAACGCCACGATGAGGAAGGCTAGTGCCGAGATCGCAGGCGTGATGCCATAGCGGACTTTCTGTGCCAATTCGATCGTCAGCGTCGGGTACTCACCAAAGGTGAATGTGGTGGTGTTGTAGTTCTCGAACGAGGCGAGGAACGCCAGTACCGCCGCCGACGCAATCGCGGGACGCATGAAAGGCAGCAAGATCTTGCGGAATGCCTGCGCATGTGTCGCGCCAAGGTCCAAAGCTGCCTCGGTCAACGCGATGTCGTACCTTTGCAAACGCGCCACCAGCACCAACATGCAATAGCTGGCGATAAAGGTGGACTGGCCGATCACTGTCAGGAAAATACCGTTCGACAGAAAGCTGTCAGCACCCAGCCCCAGCATCCGGTTGATCCGATCCCAGAACACCAGTGTCGAGATACCCAGAACAACACCCGGGATCAGGATCGGCGCGATTATGATGGTGTAGTAGGTCGCGCGTAGCTTAGGCCAGATCTGGGTCAGCATCAGCGCACCGGCCAGACCCATTGCCACAGACAGAACAACTGTGCCAGCGCCAATGATCAGCGAGTTCTTGATGCCGTTCAGGATACGTTGATCCTGAAACAGCTCGCCAAACCACTGGAAGGTCAGGCATTCCCACGGCGTCATCCTCGGGAAAGCCGAAGAGTTGAACGCCGTGACCGACATGATCACCAACGGACCAAGCAGGTACAGGAAGAAGATGACCAGATAGACCCAGATGCTTACACGAAGGAAGGAATTGTTCATTTCCCGATGTCCCCCATGTTCACCTTGAACAGGCGCATCATCGCCAGAACGAACAGGATACAGGTCACCAGAAGAACGATGGCGTAAGCTGCACCTTGCGGCCAGTCATTGTTGTCGTTGAACTGCTGATAGATCAGCTGTGTGAACCACAAGGACGAGGGCCCGCCCAGAATCTGCGGTGCAGCCAGCGCACCGGCGCTCAACATGAAGACCATCGTACAGCCAGAACTGATGCCCGGCTTGGCATAGGGAATGACCACCCGCCAGTGAATCCGCCACCAGGGCGCACCAAGGTCACGCGCGGCCTCGATCTGGTTCCCGTCCAGACTTTCAATGACGTTATACATCGGGAAGATCATTAGCAGGATGTAGGCATAGCCCAGACCAGCATAGAGCGCGATGTCGTTGCGAATGAAGTCGAATGGCGTATCAAAGATACCCAACCCCATGAACAGGGTATTCAGAACACCGGTTTCGCCAAAGATGATCCGCAACGCAAAGGCCCGCAGGATCTCGTTGATCCAGTAAGGGATGATCAGCATGATCGCAAAGATGCGGATATGGCTGCCCTTGGACTGACCGAGGTAATAGGCGATCGGATAACAGATGATCAGGTTGAAGATCGTTACACAGACCGCCGCAATCAGCGTCCGGAAGAACACCCGCAGGTCGACAGCATTATAAGACTGGCTGCCCCCTTCGGGTCCGTAGATCAGGTATTTGTAGTTCTCCAGCGTATAGACGTCCTTGGGCCCACCAATCTCTGGCGGTGGCAGGTTCGGACGGAAGGAAAAGTCTAGCATCGACAGCTGGGGCAGGATGATCAGGCCGATGGTCCAGAACAGGACGAGCCCCAAGATCGCGAGCCCCATGCCGGTGCCGTTACGGTTGAAGAATTCTTTCAGGAAGCCGGGCATTGTCTGGCCTCCTTATTCTGCGGCCAGTTCACCAGCCGGAACCAAAACCGCATTGCGGGTCTCGTATTCCAGCGTGATGTTCTGGCCGGTGTGGTCCTCGAAGGACTGGCCGAGGTTCGGCAGAGACACCTTGATCTCTTTGCCGCCGTCGCCTTCGGTGAAGATATTGAAGACGTTACCTTCAAATTCCTCATGGTTCACCCGAGCGGTCACAAAGTGATCGCCTGTGGCACCATCCGGGGCAATCGCAAATGCTTCGGGGCGAATGAACATCATGGCGTCGTCGCCTTCTTTCATTTTCCCTTGATTGGCAGTCGAAATGCGAGCCACCAAATCACCGGAGCGGTTCGTCGCGATTAGCGCCTCATTCCCCATGACTTGTTTAATTTTGCCGCGGAACACGTTGTTTTCCCCAACAAATGACGCTGCAAATGCGGTGTTCGGATCATTGTAAATCGTCTTGCCATCAGCGATCTGGTCTATCACCCCCGCCCGCATAACGGCGATATTGTCCGACATGGTCAGAGCTTCCCCCTGGTCGTGGGTGATGTAGATGAAAGTGATGCCGACGCGTTGCTGGATCTCGCGCAATTCGGTGCGCATGTGTTGACGCAGCTTGAGGTCAAGCGCCGACAGCGGCTCGTCAAGCAACAGCACATCAGGTTCGGCGCACAGGGCGCGGGCAATCGCGACGCGCTGACGCTGACCACCAGATAGCTCACTCGGCAGTTTGTCGCCCTGCCCCGGCAATGCGATCATGTCCAAAAGCTCATCGGCGCGCTTTCGGCGCTCAGCGGTGCTGGCTCCCTTGATCTCAAGCGAGAAGGTGATGTTCTCCCAGACTTTCATCAGCGGAAACAGCGCAAGGTTCTGAAAAATCAGTGCTGTCGGACGTTTATTCGGCCCAATACCGCGCATATCCTTTCCGCCGATCAGGACTTTGCCCTCACTGGGGTCCAAAAAGCCCGAGACCGCTCGGAGGATCGTCGTCTTACCACAGCCCGAGGGGCCGAGGAACGAAAAGAAGTCGCCCCCGTTGATATTCACATTGGCGTCCCGCACGGCGACAAAGTCTCCGAAGCGGATCCACAGGTTTTCAAGATCTACACCGACCCCTGCACTCATTTTTGGTATCTCCGTCTGGCGCGATTCCCCTTCGCACCGAAAATGGATCCGTCACGCCGTCACGACGCGCGGGTTCATAGCCCTCCGCACATTGGCGGAGGGCAGGTTTGCATAGCGATTAAGCGCTTTTGAACTTGTTGACGAACTCGGTCCGGGTTTCGGCGTACCACGGAGCCTCAGCAGGCCATGGGTTCAGGTTCGCCAGGGAGTCGCCTGGATAGGCCTCGGCAAAGTTCTTTTTGTAGGTGTCGCCGGCATATTGGTCCGCACCCAGAACCGGCGAGTTATAGCCGTGGCTGTCAATGGCAACACCCGCAGGCTTGGCCTGATACGCGAAGTCGATAAAGGCATACACCTGATCGATGTTCTGCGCGCCGGTCGGCATCGACATACCGTCGACCCATGCCATCGCACCTTCGATGGGAGCCTGATAGTGGACCGGCTCACCCGCCGATTTCAGTGCGAGCGGCGGACCATCCCAGGTCTGACCAACAACAACGCCTTCATTCAGCAGGCCGTTCTTTTGGGTGTCGGCATCGTTCCAGATCAGTTTGATCCGGTTCTTCCGCTCGATGCACCAGTCGGTGATCTGGCCCCAGACCTTGCGCATGGTTTCTTCGTCGCCGTATGCGGCCCAAACAGAGCCCGGCTCCATCTCGCCTGAGCGCTCCATATACAGACCTGCGCCCAGCATCATCGAATGCGCGCGACCCATGGTCTTGCCTGCGTTCTCTTCCGACCAGACGTCGCCATAGGACGGCGCATCGCCTTCGGGCAGCCAGAGGTCGGTGCGATAGGCGATGCCTTCGGTGCCCCAGATGTGTGGCAACCAGTGCACGCCGCTGTCGCCAAAGTTCCACGCATCGGTGCCGATCTGCGCCATGGCAGGGTTCACCAGATCGATCGGAACCTTGCTCATGTCGAAGGGCTGCAGCAGTTCCAGCGGCTCCCACTGGAGAGAGCGGTTGTTGGTCGGCGAGACGATGTCAAAGCCTTGGCCCTTGGTGGCCTTCATCTTGTTGATGATTTCTTCGTTCGACCCAATGCCGGTGTAGTTCACTTTGATTCCTGTCAGAGTTTCAAACTCTTGCAGGAACGCAGGCGGCAGGTAATCCGACCACATCAGAATGTTGATTTCACCCGAAGATGCCAGCGCGCTCTTGCTGTAAAGAGGCGCAGCCAGAGCAGCCGCCCCCGCGCCTTTCAGAACAGAGCGTCTGGAAAGGTTTTTCCGTTCAGCCATTTTTGGATCTCCCGTTATTGGACTGTGTTGTTTTGTTGTTATGGTTGTCACGCTAGAACTTTGCGGCGGTATTGTCAGGCCAAAAGTGACAGTTGAAAAATTTCATATATCCAGTTGGCGCTTTCACTTTGCATCCAGCCAAATTCAATTCTCAGGGTCATCAGCCCAGATTGAAACCCCACAGGACGGGATCAAAGACGAGCCCACAAGAAAATAGCGCGTTTCGCTCGCAGGCAGGCGGCGCTCTGTATCCCCAAAGTTAAAGGCGAAACTCAGTGCCCCACGACGTGTGACTCTAAGATCAGAACCGCAATCCAAAACGGGAATTTCCGCCCATTTCAGAACCTCTTGCAGGACAGACTTCAACAACGAACCGCGGGGAACCATTGCCAGATAGGTTGCCTTATCTGAACGGACAATCGCTGGGCTGTTGTCCCGGTATTTGCTGGAAAAACGTGCTATTACAGTGGCATCTGATTCCAGAATCTCGCGCCAGCCGGAAAAACCGTGCGTTGCGCCATCCACCAGATGCACCGATTCCTCCGCAAGGTCGGGCAGTGATTCGACCCGCAGGACCTTCACGCCTGTCAGATCCCCCAATACTCCGGGGGCCAGATTTCGCGGCGTGTGCATGTCTTCCGTCTTGCTACCAGAGCGGGCACCAATCAGAAGGCGCGCACCGCATCCCTTCAGCTTTGTGGCCAACTCGGCCGAGACAATCATACATTGCGGAATAACGATCAGAGCGTATCCCGAGATATCGTCGTCCTGACCCAAAAAGTCCAGATCGACCCCAAGGGACCGCAGTGCCGCGTACCATTCTCGCGCTATATGAGTGTTAGGAAAGTCTTCGTCGTGGGGCAGTATATTTGCGGCCCAGATTGATGGGTAATCTAGCACCATTGCCACTTGTGTCCGGTCTCGTTCTGCCGCTGGAAGCGCGGCGCGTTCCGCCGCAACTTGCGCCATTTCGATTGCAGCCTGATCGATGCTACCATCTGATCGCAACAGCGCGGTGTGAAACTGCTCTTGCGCGTATTTGGCCTGACGCCATCGAAAGAACATCACAGCTTGGGCACCATGCGCATAGGCAGCCCATGTCCACAGCCGGATCATTCCGTCAGCAGGCGACGGATTTTTGGATGCCCAATCGACCGGGCCAGGTTGCTGCTCCAGGACCCACATCCGCCCATTGCCCTGACTGCGATAGAGATCGCAGTGAAAACCCTGATAATCCGGTGCACCGGTTCGAAGGTATCTGCGCTTGTCATCATCTGACAGCGTGGAACCTATTAGGTTGCCCAGCGGATAGCTGTCGAAGCCAACGATATCCAAATCCTTGGCTACGGCGTGGTGGTCAAATTCGAAACTGCCCGCCATGAAGTTGTGGGTAATGTCCCGGCCCGTAGAAAACTCGCGCAGAATGTCCACCTGTGCCCGGTTAAACAGGCGAACTCGGTCGGAAGAATAGCGCATGAAGTCCAACGCATGGGTCGGGTTTGGATTTGCAACCAATCCGTTGGGCAACTCGATCTGATCGAAATCGGAATAGACCGATCCCCAGAACACTGCGCCCCAAGTTCGGTTCAGGGTTTCGATAGTACCGTACCGGTCTGACAACCATTTTCTAAACCCGTCCCGCGCGGCTACCGAATAGCTGAGCACCGTATCATGATCGTTGTATTCATTGTCGATCTGCCAGGCGTGTACAAACTGGTTTTGCCCGTATCGGCGGGCGTATTCGGTCGCGATCCGTTGAGCCTCGGCAAGGTAGACATCGCTGGAAAAGCAGTAATGTCTGCGAGAACCGAACCCTCTGGTTCGACCATCAGGACCAACCGGCAATATCTCAGGGTACTCATCAATCAGCCATTTCGGGGGCGAGGCCGTGGGCGTCGACATCATGACACGCAGACCGGCCTCGCCCAGAATGCCGATCACATCGTCCAACCAATCCCAGTTGAACTGGCCTCGCACGGGTTCAACCAGCCCCCAGGTGAATTCCGCGATACGCACCCAGTCGAGACCCATTTCGACCATCCGTTCAGCATCGTCGCGCCACAGTGATCTGTCCCATTGTTCAGGGTAATAACAAACGCCAAGCTCAAGCTTACTCATCTGCCTTCCCTCGCTGTGCGGCGTTCAATCCACTTTAGGAAACTGGCGCAACCCAAGGTGATTACGACATAAAGGATGGCCGCAGTGTTAAATGGCGCAAAAGGAAGGAAACTGGCCGCCTGAAACTCTCGCATACGCTGTGTCATGTCGCGCACCGACAAGATGGACAACAGCGATGTGTCCTTGATCATGGCGATGAACTCATTGCCCAGGGGCGGCGTCACGATACGCAAAGCCTGCGGCAGGATAATCAACCGTGCGGTCTGCCAGCGCGACAGGCCAAGTGATCCTCCCGCCTCGATTTGCCCGCGCGGGATCGCTTCGATACCCGAGCGAAAAATCTCGGCCATATAGGCAGAGTATCCGACGGAAATGGCAATCACACCGCGCGTCATGTTGGTCATGTCGATACCACCGCCCGTCGCATCTTTGACTGCCCCCGCCAATGGCAGACCGATGTAAAGGATGATCACCAGCATCGGAATGCCCCGGATGGTATCCACGAAGAACTCGGATCCGACTGCCAACGGATGCAGCTTGTGCTGCGCACCACCAATGGTCAGGGTCAGAAGCAGAAAGCCAAGAACGGCGAAGGTCAGCGCCGGATTTCGGTACTTGTCCGGCAGAAAGCTGGTCTGCCAAATCACTGGATGGCCCTGCGTGTGGGTCTCAATCGGAACAAATGCACCGGACACACTGTCGACGGTTTCGATCTGCTCAAGTGCGCTGGCCGGGTCGGTGGCGCTGCGGATGCGGTATTGTTGCTCACCGCCGCCCTCAAACTCGCCAAAACGGATATTGTCCGCTTGCGCCTGCGGCGTGCCACGCACGATTGCGATACGGGCTTCGGTGCTGCCAACAAGCACGTAGTTGACCTGTGGTTGCATGAAAAAGAAAGCCGACACAGCCAGCAGCGTTAGACTGATCGACCCGTATACAACCGTCGTACGTGCCTTGGGCTTAAACGACTGCAGCCCGACCCAAATCAAGCCCAGAATGGCGGCAAATATATAAGCGAAAATAGCCGCCCTGAACGTGATCGCGACGCCTGTCGCAAACTGCCAATGCGCCATGAAGAGTAGATAGAACAGCGTCGCGCCGGTCAGGATCTCAAACCCGGGCTGAGTGATCCCCTGAACCTTTGAGGGAAGGTGTCCACTTACCGCGATCGCCGCAATGAGGAGCGCGTAGACAATCAAAACCGCCTGAAGCCCCGCCTGAACTCGCAAAACGGCGTCTGGGAACAGCGCCCACGGTTGCGAGGAACGGTCGATCAAGGTTGAAGTGTTCTCACTTAGCGCGTGAAAGAACACGGATTCAGCAAATGGCATGAGGGCGTGGGGCGCCACGAAACTCAGGACAGAAAGCGCGGCAGCCGCCGGCAGTGCGCCAATTGCAACGACACGCGACCAGCGCGGAGCGGCATCACGAAACCTGGCCACACGCGCGCTGAGGTACCCCAGAACGGCCACGGAAAGCACCAACAGGAACCCGATGAAAATCGGGCCCGCATTATCACCGATCCCAAGGATCGCCGTCAGCGATCTGAGGTATTTCGAGGATGATGCAAACAGATAGACAATGAACGGAGCGGCGGCGAGCAGAACAAGATTGCTCGGGCGGATCGAGCTTAGACGGGTCATGAAACCTCTCTGCTGAGATTTGACCCGACGTGCGCGCCGTCGGGTCACTTGAGCTGTGGGCGGTTATTCCGTGCCCCAATATTTTGCGACAAGCTTGTCCAGCGTGCCGTCGGCTTTGATAGCCGCCAGTCCTTCATTGATGGCATCAACTGTGGCGTCGCCTTCCTGAAACACGATGCCCAACGGATCCGACTGCAGACCGGTGATCCCTACGGTCAGCTCGCCCGCAAATTCCTGTTCATATGCTGCGGCCGAGGTGCCGTCGATGATGACGCCCTGCACATCCGCATTCTGCAGCGCCAGAATCGCGGCCGAAAAGTTGTCGTACAGGCTGACATTCTCACGCCCGACCAGTTCTTCGGCCAGTTGCGCGTTGGTGGTTCCCGTTTGCGCGGCCAGTTTCTGCCCGCCCGCTTTGAAATCGTCCAGCGTCATGTCGGCATTATCGACCTGCAACAGGATTGCCTGGCTGACGACGATGTACGGCTCGGAAAAGTCCATGCTTTCCTCGCGTTCTGGCGTGATAGAAACGCCTGAAATCACCAGATCAAATTCACCCTGCTGAAGTGCCGCAAAAATACCGTCCCACGCAGTGTTCACGAAATTCGGGACGCAGTTAACCTGCTCGCAGATTGCTTTCAAAACGTCGACATCAAAGCCCACGATTTGCCCGGTCGTCTCGTCTACGGTTTCCATCGGGGGATAGGTTGCGTCGGTGCCGATCTTCAGCACACGACCCTCAAGATCAGCAGCAAACGCCGTTGGCGCGAAGATGGCAGTCACTGCTGCTGCAGCCAATAGTCTCTTAATCATCTTCAGTACTCCTCTGTTGGTTCACGTTGTGCGCACTTTTCTGCGCATGGGTGTCAGGTTGCCGCTCGATTAGGTTGGCCCTGATCTTTTTTTGGGTCTCCGATGGCTTCGCCCCGTCCAGAGCTTTCAGGATAAACTCTCCCAGCACGCGGCTGGTTTCCTCAATGGGGACATAATAGGTGCTGGGCGGCGGCACGAAGTATCGGCTGAGTTGCAGGTCATCCGTCGAGATAACGACCAGGTCCTGCCCAATGCAGACGCCTGCCTTGTGAGCAGCGGACAAAACACCCAGGGTCATCGCTTCGTTGGCGCAAATGCATGCCGTGGGACGATCGGTTAGTTGCATCATTGCCTCAAAGGCTTGCCGCCCGGTCCGCGCCGTCGTCGGTCCGTTGAAAATCAATGAGGAATCGAAAGGTAAACCTTCGGCTGACAATGCCTGCGCGTACCCCTGTTGGCGTTGCGTCGCATAAATCAGATCAGATGGAGGGTTCACCAAGGAAATGCGCCGATGCCCCAATCGCACCAGTCGCTCGGTCGCATCGTAAGCTGCTGCCTGACTGTCGATATCTACATAGGCATGAGGGGTTTCGCCGTCGCTCATCCCCAGTGTGACAAAAGGGAATGCGTTTTGCTGAAGAAAAGCGATGCGCGGATCGTGATGCAGCGTTCCAGAAAAGATGACGCCATCGGCAAGCCCGTCCTGAACGATCTTCCTCAATGCCCCCATCGCGTCTTCCAGGTTGGCCACATTGAAAACGCTCAGCTCATACCGAGACCCTTTCAGAGCGGTCGAAATCCCAGCCAGAATACGGGTGAATTCCACGCCTTCCCACTCTTCCTCTGCATCGGCGGACACACTGACCAAAACCGCAACGCGGTAGGATTTATTGGTGCGCAGTTTCAACCCATCCATGTTCACGCGATAGCCAAGTCGGGCAGCAGCGGCTTGAATTTCCGTTCGCGTTTCTTCCCTGACTGTCTCTGACCCTCGCAACGCATTCGAAACCGTCCCGACCGAATAACCGGTTTCCTTGGAGATCGATTTGATGGTCGCGCGGGCCATTACCCTGCCCCAGCCAACAGATGCAGGGACAGATACTTGCGCCCTGTTCGCAATGTCTTGGGCGCATTTGGCGTTTCGTCATGTTCGACAAACAGATCGGCGCAATTGCTGTTGGCCAAAACACCCAAAACCGTAGCCCAATCAACCACTCCGTGGCCTAAGTCGCGCCAACGTTCATCGCCCTGCCCGCCTGACGGGTTGACGTCCTTGGCATGAACGGAAACGATCTTGTCGGAATACCTGCGCAGCAACTCGATCGGGTTTGGATCAGTTAGAACCAGCCATCCCAGATCTGGCTGCCAGTGCAGGTTGTGATGCGACAGGATGATGTCCAACGGTGTTTCACCAATTCGCCCCAGCAGGTCAAAATCATGGTTGTGATAGGCCAGGCGAACCCCATGATGCGACAACTGGTCGGCCCATACGGTCAGTTGCTGCGCCATCGCGACCCAGCTGTCAGTTGATTGGGGTCTTTCTCCGGGCGCCAACCAAGGCATGACGGCCACTGGGCAATCCACCAGCCCTAGAAAGTCCACTATTTCGTCAAAGCGGGTTTCGAACTCGATCCAATCAAAATGTGCGGACCGAACGGTAAGCCCCGCCTGTTGAGCCAGCTGCGCGACCTGAATTGGCGTGCTGCCGTGGAACCCGATGGTTTCAATGTCGGTAAATCCGCAGCCCGCAACCAATTCAAGCTGGGTCTTTAGATCCCCAACTTTCCGCACGGTATAAAGCTGCGCCGAAATTCGCATAGACAGGTGCCATAGCCAATTGAAACGTTTCAATTAGCTTGAAACAGGGACGCTGCTCTTGTCAAGCTTGGCTGCCGCCTGGGTTAATGCCGCATGGAAAGCCCCTGATGAAACAGGTGAACCTTTTCCGGTTCTGCTGATACGGCGACACTTTGTCCCCGCATATTTTTCTGAACACCCGGCAGTTTGGCGATAGTGGCGTCTTCGCCGTCCTTGGCTGCGAAGTAGAGCAGCGTGACCTCACCCAGAGCTTCAGTGAAATCCACGACACCTTCCAAAATCGGATTGGCGTCGACTGGGTGAAAATCCTCGGGACGGACCCCAATGTTCACTTGCTTTCCCGCGTCTGCCTCTGTTGTGGCGATGTCGGAAACCGCGGTCCCGCCGCCATCAAGCTTTACGACGGTTTGCTCTCCAGTCTGCGTGATGACGCCCGGCAACAGGTTCATTGCCGGGGAGCCAATGAACTGGGCGACAAACTCGTTGTCAGGCGTTTCGTACAACTCAAGCGGTGTACCCACCTGCGCAATTCCCTTGTTGGCAAGGACCACGATCCGACTGGCCAACGTCATCGCCTCGACCTGATCGTGAGTGACATAGATCATCGTGCTGTCCGGCATCGCCTCTTTCAAACGTGCGATCTCGATCCGCGTAGCGACCCGCAAAGCGGCGTCAAGGTTAGAAAGAGGTTCATCAAACAAGTATACCTTCGGATCACGCACGATGGCCCGACCAATGGCGACCCGCTGGCGCTGACCACCGGACAGAGCCTTGGGCAGGCGGTCCAGAAACGGTTCAAGCTGCAGAATACGAGCAGCGCGCTCGACGGCTGCGTCCACTTCGTCCGACGGCATTTTGGCGATCTTCAGAGCAAAGGCCATATTCTCGCGCACCGTCATGTGCGGGTATAGCGCGTAACTCTGGAACACCATTGCGATGCCCCTTTGTGCCGGGGGAACGTCATTCATGACCTGCCCCTCGATCTCCAGCGTCCCGCCGGTGATCTTTTCGAGCCCCGCAATCATGCGCAACAAAGTGGATTTACCGCAGCCGGAGGGACCGACAAACACGATCAACTCACCGCGTTCAATATCCAGATTGATGTTCTTGAGAACATCGACATTGCCATAGGTCTTCGCCACATCCGTGAGATTGAGTTCCGACATAGCTTATCCCCGCACCCGCTGCATCAGACAGAATTGGGCCGCGCCGAGGGTCACTGTCCCCGCCCCTACGACGCTGCCCAATTCCTCCCCGATAACCTGCCATTCGCCGTCCGGCAGAGTGACCCTTGCTGATTCTGTCTCCAGATTGAACGCGCAGAACACCTGTTCGGTGCCATTCTCGCGCAGGAACGACAGGATTGGGCCCGACTGTTTCATATCGATCTGCCGACCGGACATCAGCGCAGAATGCGCATGACGCAGCGCGATGGCGCGGCGATAGTGGTGCAACATCGAGTTGGCCTCCTGTTCCAATCGGTCAACAGCTTGGTCAGCCTGAGTCTGGCTAACCGGTAGCCAGGGGGTTCCTGAAGTGAAACCGGATTGTTCGTCCTGCGCGGCCCAGACCATCGGCGTGCGGCAGCCATCGCGCCCTTTGAATTCCGGCCAGAATTCAATGCCATAGGGGTCTTGCAGGAGCTCAAAGGGAACATCCGCTTCGGGCAAGCCCAGTTCCTCGCCCTGATACAGGCAAGCTGATCCGCGTAGGCACATCATCAGAACGGCGTGCTGACGGAGCGCCGCGTCGTCCAACTCCCACCGGGACGCGTGACGCTGAACGTCGTGGTTCGAGAATGCCCAGCATGGCCACGCGTCGCCCGCCTTCTCTTCCAGTTGGTCGAACACTTGCTTGGCGTAAGTTGCTGTCAAAGCGCGCTTTTCCAGGAACTCAAACGCATAACACATGTGCATGCGCTTATCGCCGCTGGTGTATTCGCCCATGATCTCGAGCCCGCGCTGTGCGTCACCGACCTCGCCCAAACAGGCGCGGCCCTCATACTCGTCGGTCAGCGCGCGTAACCGCTCAAGGAAGGCAATGTTCTCAGGCTGGCTCTTGGAATAGAGGTGATCCTGATGATTATACGGGTTCACCATCGGCGCGATTGAAGCATTGCGCTGATCCATGGGCAGGCCAGGATTGTCACGCAGTTGCTTGTCGTGGAAATAGAAGTTGATGGTATCCAATCGGAACCCATCGACGCCGAGATCTAACCAGAACCGCGCCACATCCAACAAGGCATCCTGCACATCCGCGCAATGAAAATTCAGGTCCGGTTGCGACGTGAGGAAGTTGTGCAGGTAATACTGCAGGCGGCGAGAATCCCACTGCCAAGCCGAACCGCCAAAGATCGACAGCCAGTTGTTCGGCGGCGTGCCGTCGGGCTTGGGATCAGCCCAGACGTACCAGTCGGACTTGTCATTCTCGCGATTGGACCGGCTTTCTTTGAACCATGGGTGCTGATCCGATGTGTGCGACAGCACCAGATCGATCATCACCTTCAGACCGTGCACATGCGCGCGATCCAGAAGTTCTTTAAAGTCCTTCATGGTCCCGAACATCGGATCGACATCGCGATAGTCGCTGACATCATACCCGAAATCCTTCATCGGCGACTTAAAGAACGGAGAAATCCAGATGGCGTCAACGCCCAGCGAAGCGATGTATTCCAAGCGCTGGGTGATACCTTTCAAGTCTCCGATTCCATCACCATTGCTGTCCTGAAAGCTGCGCGGATAGATCTGATAGATGACCCCGCCACGCCACCAGTCGGACGATGCTTTGGTTGCTTTGTTGAGTTCCACGGTGTTCTGCACGTTCATCAGACGCCTCTATTTGACGGACCCGGCCAACAGGCCACGGACCAGGTATTTTTGCATTGCGAAGAAGACAGCCAGCGGTACGGCGATTGAAACAAATGCCGCCGTGGCGAGGATTTCCCAGTTACCGCCGCGTGTGCCCAATAGCTCGACGATGCGGTTGGTCATAACGGTAGTTTGGCCCGACGCGTCGATCAGGAAGACCTTAGCGACCAGTAAGTCATTCCACGTCCAGAGGAACTGGAAGATCGCGAATGACGCCAGCGCCGGGAAGCTGAGCGGCAGGATCAGCTTGGTAAAGATTTGGAATTCGGTCGCGCCATCAACCCGAGCGTTTTCGATCAGGTCTCGGGGCAGCCCGGCCATGTAGTTGCGCAACAGGTAGATCGCCAGAGGCATGCCGAAACCAGTATGGGCCAGCCAGACCCCCAGATAACCTTTGCCAATGCCAATATTGAGGTGGAATTTCAAAAGCGGGATCAAGGCCAACTGCAGTGGGACGACCAGCAAACCCACGACGGCGGCAATAAGCAGCGCTCGTCCGGGGAAATCCATCCACGCCAAGGCATATGCCGCAAAAGCTGCAACGAGGATCGGGATAATGGTGGCCGGAATTGTTACGGTCAGCGTATTGAAGAACGCCCGCCCCATGCTGTCGGTGCTGTCCTCGGCCAGCAAGACCTTATGGTAATTGTCCAAGGTGAACTCAGGGGGCAATTCGGCCGTTACGAAGACACGCGACCCGCGGCTGCCGGTGAACTCTTCCGGGTTCTGCATCCGGTAGTTGCCTTTGGCATCGACCGTGATTGTCCCACCATTGCGCAATTCTGCGGTATCTCCGGGGGCGAATGCATCAACGGCCCTGGAGCTGACACCCCATTTTGAAATCGCGGCTTTGGTTTCGTCGCCAAATAGGTTGCCCTCGATCACGTACATTCCGTTTTCCAGCACCTGCGTGTCAGGTGCCGCGCTGCGCAGAGTCAGGTTCTGCTCGGACGGAAACAGCGACCGCCACCAACCGCTGGTCGCAATCTGGTCAGCCGTGCGGAAGGATGAGATCAGCAGCCCAAGAGTTGGCACGACCCACAGTACCACCAGGAAGATGACCGAGGCGTGAACAACCCATCTGAGGGCAGGTTTGGTTCCAGCAATATCGTTCACGGCCTACTCCATCTCTTTGCGCGCATTGCGCACGTTCCAAACGAGGATCGGAGCGACCAGCAACATGATCACCATGGCCGAGGCTGAGCCCACGCCCCAGTCATTGGCCCGAAACAGCTTGTCATACATGTAGTTGGCCAAAACCTGCGTCTCCCACTGGCCGTTGGTCATGGCGAAGACGATGTCGAAGACCTTCAGAACGGTAATCGTGATCGTGGTCCATACGACCAGTATTGTTGTCTTGATCTGAGGCACTTTGATCCGGAAAAAGATCTGAAACGGGTTGGCGCCATCCAGAATGGCCGCTTCGACGGTCTCCTCGGGGATGCCACGCAGGGCAGCTGACAGAATGACCATGGCAAACCCGGTTTGAATCCAGATCAGGACAACCATCAGGAAGAAACTGTTCCAGAAAGGGATCGTCAGCCAGGTCTGCGGCTCGGTCCCGCCGAAAAACAGGTACAGCGCGTTGAGCATGCCGATCTGATCCTGCTCGGCCGGGCGGGTGTCGTAGACCAGTTTCCAGATGACCGAGGCCCCCACGAACGAGATCGCCATGGGCATAAAGATCAGAGACTTGGCGATGTTCCCCCAACGGATGCGGTCAGTCAGTTGCGCTACAAGCAGGCCAAAGGCTGTCGACATGGCGGGCACGACGATCAGCCAGAACATATTGTTGCGCATCGCTTCCCAAAACTTGGGTTCGTTGGCCATCTGGACATAGTTGTCCAAGCCAACCCATTCGTACCCACCGCCCGGGACCCGATCCGTCAGCGAAAGGCGCAGCGTTTCGACGACCGGATAGGCCAGATACAGCCCCAACGCAGCCAACGCCGGAAACAGGAACAACCAAGGCCGGATCATGTTCGCGCGGTTGATGTTACGGCCAGCGTTCGGCCCGCGAGGCGGGAACAGAACTTTGTCCAGAAACTGATTGGATAGGTAGAAATAGCCCACGCAACCTGACACGCCGATGGCGATGGTCAGCAGGCCCTGAAATGCCGGATGCATGCCGCTCTCCCTTGCGACGGAGGGGTCAGGCGGCCCGCTTTTGCGGGTCGCCCGGTTTCAATCGATTAGTCCAATGCGTCCCAGGAAGACTGGATTTCATCGGCAACCTCTTGCGCCGGAGTACCCCCGGTATAGTCGACCATTCCCGTCCAGAACGTGCCCGCGCCCACACCACCTGGCATCAGGTCGGACCCGTCAAACCGGAAGGTTGTCGCCCCCAGAAGAATGTCGTTCATCTTCTTCAAAGTCGGGTCTGAGAACACCGAAGTATCGACGCCCTTATGCGGTGTCAGGAAGCCGGTCAGCGCCATCCATGTTTCGTGCGCCTCTGGCGTTTGCAGGTATTCGATCAACGCATGCGCGCCGGGGCTGTCGTTTGTGATCGCCCAAACCGTACCGGCACCCAGTACAGGGCTGCCAAGGTCCTTGCTTTCGTACGCCGGGAAATAGAAGAAATCAGCATCCTCACCTACAACCGTGCCTTCCGGGAAGAAGGCCGGAATGAACGAGGCCTGGCGGTGCATGTAACACTGCGGAGGCGAGCTGAACATGCCCTTCGGGCTGTCGCGGAAATCTGTTGTGGCAACTGCACCGGCACCACCGGCCACATAGTCATCATTGCGGGCAAACGCGCCGAATTCTTCGATCGCAGCAACAACCTTCGGATCGTTGAACTTCAGCTCGTTTGCGACCCAGGCATCATAATCCTCAGGCGATTGTGTGCGCAGCATCATGTCCTCGACCCAGTCGGTCGCCGGCCAGCCAGTCGCGCCACCGGAGCCCAAACCGATGCACCACGGCGTTTCGCCATCGGCCACGATCTGGTCTGTCAGCGCCTTCAGTTCCTCCATCGTGGTGGGGACTTCGTACCCGGCATCTTCAAAGTTCTCGGGCACAAACCAGACAAGCGACTTCACGTCGACCTTGTAGAAAAAGCCATACAGATGATCCTGGCCGCCAGGACCCGCATAGGTCCCCAGATCAACCCACGACTGCCCGGCGGCATAGTTGTCACGAATCCAGTCTGCAGTCCCATCGCCAAGCGGTGTCAGAAACCCCGCCTTGGCCATATCCGAAGCCAAGCCGGGCTGGGGGAACACTGCTACATTGGGCGCCGACCCTGCCTCGGCATCGATTCTGATTTGCTGTTCGAAGCTATCCGATCCGACATAGGCGTATTCGTGCCCGGTTGCGGCGGCAAAGCCATCCAGCACCTTTTCGACATTCTCCTGATCAGGCCCCAGCCATGGGCCGAACACGGTAACCTTGTCGGCCTGCGCCGCGCCCGCCATCAGGGCGAACGTCGCCGCTCCTGCATAAAGCGAGTGTTTCATGAAGCTTCCTCCCAACATTACTAAGCGCCTGCAAGACTCATTTTCAAAGCGCTTTGGATGTTGAGCTTTATCCGCTAACATTCAAAATATGTCAATAATCTGTTTACTGCGCCCCAAAATATTAATATTGAAACCCAATCAGGGAAAAACGTGTCTAAGGGTGAAAACCGCCCGCAATACACGAAACAGAAAAAATTGAAGGCGCTTTGAATCGACGATGAACCTAAAGCAGCTCTCAGAAATTCTCGGCCTGTCCCAGACCACGGTCAGCCGCGCGCTGAATGGCTATCCCGAGGTAAATGAGGACACGCGCATTCGTGTTCAGGCCGCCGCAGCCAAACACGGATACCGTCCGAACAGCCGAGCCAAGGGCTTGGCGACTGGACGATCCATGGTAATTGGTCACGTGATCCCAAGTTCGTCACAGCATGAAATGGTGAACCCGATCTTCGGGGATTTCGTCGCCGGTGCCGCCCGCAAGTATGGAGATCATGGCTATGACATGATGTTCACCAACGCCGACGACACCTCGATCGAGGAGGCATATCGCAGCCTGTTTCAACGCGGCGCGGTCGATGGGGTGGTTCTGCAAGGCCCAAAGGTCAACGAACACAGAATCGAGGTCTTGAACCGGATGGGTGTGCCGTTCATCGTACACGGCAGATCAACTGGCGTGGACGTGCCCTATGATTGGATTGACGTGAACAATAAAAGCTCATTCCTGCGCGCGACCCGGTTTCTGATCGATCTTGGACATCGCCGCATCGCGCTGATCAACGGGCTTGAGGATATGGATTTCGCCCAACGCCGACGTGCAGGGTATCTTGAGGCGCTAGATGATGCCGGCCTGTCCCCCGACCCCGATCTGATGCGCAGCGCCGAGATGACCGAGGTCTATGGGCATCACGAAACGCGCGACATGCTGCGTCTGGATGAACCGCCAACCGCCATTCTGACGTCATCGATGATTTCTGCCATTGGCGTGCGGCGCGCGCTAAACGAGGCGGGGTTGGAAATGGGAAAAGATGTCTCGGTCATTGCCCATGATGACGACCTCTCATACCTCAAGAACGGTCAGGATGTGCCGATTTTCACGGCCACCCGATCCTCGGTTCGTCAGGCCGGTGAAATGGCGGCAGAGATGTTGATCGAGCGCATCAAATCCCCGGAAGATCCCGTAAAAACTAGATTGCTGGAGGCCGAACTGGTAGTTGGCGGCTCGACCGGCCCCGCCCCAAACAGGTTCTGAAAATGAAATACACGCGTTCGGATTTCCCCAAAGACTTCCTCTTTGGCGTTGCAACTTCTGCCTACCAGATCGAAGGACACGCTCAGGGCGGCGCTGGGCAGACCCATTGGGATACATTTGCAGCATCACCCGGCAATGTGGTGCGCAATGAGAATGGCGATCTGGCTTGTGACCATCTACATCGCTATCCGCAGGATTTCGATCTGGTGCGTGATGCCGGTTTCGACTGCTATCGCTTCTCAACCAGTTGGGCGCGCGTGTTGCCCGAAGGGCGTGGTACGGTGAACCAAGCTGGCTTGGACTATTACGATCGCCTGGCCGACGCACTTCTGGAACGCGGCATTCGCCCCTGTGCGACCCTGTACCACTGGGAGCTGCCCTCGCCCCTCGCCGATCTTGGCGGATGGCGAAATCGCGATATCGCACATTGGTTCGCAGATTTCACCGAGATTATAATGGGCCGGGTCGGGGACCGCATGTACAGTGTAGCCCCAATCAATGAACCCTGGTGCGTCAGCTGGCTGAGCCATTTTGAAGGCCATCACGCACCGGGCCTGCGCGACATCCGCGCCACAGCCCGTGCGATGCATCATGTCCTGCTTGCTCATGGTCGTGCCATTGAGGCGATGCGCGGTTTGGGAATGTCCAACTTGGGCGCTGTGTTTAATCTGGAATGGGCTGAACCCGCCGATGACAGCCCCGGCGCACGCAAGGCTGCTGATCTTTATGACGGAATTTATAACCGCTTTTTCCTGAGCGGGGTGTTCAGTAAAGCCTATCCGCAAAACGTGCTGGACGGGCTGGAACCTCACCTACCCTCTGGCTGGCAAGACGATTTCGACACCATCGGCACACCCGTCGACTGGTGCGGATTGAACTACTACACCCGCAAACTGATTGCGCCCGATGAAACTGCGTGGCCCAGCCTGAAGGAAATCCCCGGCCCGCTGCCCAAGACCCAGATGGGGTGGGAGATTGAGCCTGACGCCCTGACACGCTTCCTGACACGCACCATGCGCGATCACACTGGCGATCTGCCGATCTTTGTCACCGAAAACGGCATGGCCAGCCCCGAGCGTCAGCAGGATGACGACCGCATCGACTACCTGAACGGACATCTGGCCGCAGTCCAAAACGCAATTGAGCAAGGCGTACCGGTCAAGGGCTATTTCATTTGGTCGTTGCTGGACAATTACGAATGGTCCTTTGGCTATGAAAAGCGGTTCGGGCTGGTCGACGTCGACTTTGATACGCTGGAGCGCACACCCAAGGCGTCGTACAACGCGTTGAAAACCGCTCTGGCCGGAAGTTCCGTTTCTCTGCCGATGGCCCAACCTGCAGGCGCCATGCACGAACATTGGAACCTTGTTGCGGATATTGGCGGAACCAATACCCGTCTGGGTGTTATTTCAAACGGAGAACTGACGGACCTTCGCAAATACCCGACCGGCTCGCTGTCCGAGTTGCTGGACGCCTTTCACAGCCTGCGCGACGAGCTTGGCACCGATCCCCGCGCTGTCGTTGCGGCCGGAGCTGGCCCGGTCAAGGACGGGACGATCCGGTTGACGAATGCGCATCTAGATCTGTCAGAGCGCGACATAGGCAAGGCAACCGGCGCGCAGCATACGTTTGTTATCAACGACTTTACTGCCGCTGCATGGTCCGTCGCCGAAATCACTGGCGACGATGTCGAAGTTCTGCAGGGGGCAGCAACCCCACCCGCTGGAACGCGTCTAGTGGTGGGCCCGGGTACAGGGCTTGGCGTTGGTGCTCTGTTGTATTCGGAAGGGCGATACCACACTGCGTCCGGTGAAGGCGGGCATGTTGGTCTTTCACCTCGCCACGAGGATGAAGTGGAAATCTTCAAAGCCGCTCGCCACGTCGCCCCGGACTGTTTCTTCGACGACAGCCTCGTTTTGGAAGCGGAAATGTTCCTAAGCGGTACCGGCTTGCCAATTCTTTACAAGGCGGCCAGCTTGGCCGCTGGCCAATCTGACGCCCCACTGCGCACCGCCAAGGATATTTTACAGGACGCGCAATCAAAAACTAACCCGGTCGCCGTCAAAGCAGCCCACATGTTCACAACCCATCTTGGGGCATTGATGGGCGATTTAGCCGTTGCATTCATGCCCACAGGCGGTGTCTTTCTTGTAGGCGGAGTGGCCGAAAAGAACCGATGGCTGTTTAAGGATGCGTTCCGGGATGCCTTCAATGCTGGCGGGCGGTTCAGTGAATTGCGCCGCTCAATGAACCTGTATGTGTCCGAACAGGATGAATTTGGCATTGTTGGCGCTAACAATTTCTGCAAAAGTGCGCTCGCGCGGTAAACTGGCCGCCTGACCCCATTACAGAAAGGACCTCGGCATGATCCTGTGCTGCGGTGAAGCCCTGATCGACATGATCGCCGAACCGACCGCCTCAGGTGCGCAAGGGTTCGTGCCCCATTCGGGAGGCGCGATTTTCAATACCGCTATTGCGCTTGGGCGTCTGGGTGCACCGGTCGGACTATTGACCGGCTTGTCCTCCGACATGTTTGGCCAGCAATTGGCGGAAGCGCTGAAAGACAGCCATGTGGACACAAGCCATGTAATCCATTCGGACCGCCCCACGACGCTAGCCTTTGTCCAACTTCAAGATGGGCACGCAACATACAGCTTTGTAGACGAAAACTCGGCTGGCCGAATGCTATTGCCCGAGGACATGCCGACGCAATTGCCCGCCGCTTCGGCCTTGTATTTCGGCGGTATCAGCCTCGCCTGCGAACCCTGTGCAGACGCCTACGCCGCGCTGCTGAGTCGCCACGGATCGGATCGGGCAGTTATGTTGGACCCGAATATCCGACCCGGTTTCATCAAGGATCAGACCCGATATCGTACCCGGCTGAATAGTATGATTGCACAGTCCGATATCGTGAAGGTTTCAGATGAGGATCTGGACTGGATCATCCCAGGGCCTGAAACTCTGGCAGAAAAGGTTCCTTTGCTGCTGCAGGCAGGACCTGCAGTGGTAATCGTCACCCGTGGCCGCGAGGGGGCTGTCGGCTATCTGGCGGACGGTTCAGAAACCTCGGTATCAGTTCAGGCAGTCGAAGTGGCTGACACGGTCGGTGCCGGGGACACTTTCAACGCCGGAGTTCTGGCCGAGCTGGACCGGTTGGGCCGGCTGTCCAAAACCGAACTAAGAGCACTGAGCACAGACGACTTGCGGGCCGCCCTTTTGAAAGGTGCAAAAGTGGCTGCCATCA
The DNA here is from genome assembly GCF_056537465.1 of Ruegeria sp. CE8. Taxonomy (NCBI): domain Bacteria; kingdom Pseudomonadati; phylum Pseudomonadota; class Alphaproteobacteria; order Rhodobacterales; family Roseobacteraceae; genus Ruegeria; species Ruegeria sp. CE8. The sequence goes on along the minus strand of NZ_JBQFRP010000007.1, from coordinate 43,517 downwards.
CCGTCTCCCGCGCCGGGGCGAACCCGCCCTGGGCGCATGAACTTTGACCCCACGAGAGACGCAGATGAAAAGATCAGAAATCAACGAAATTAAGTCTGAAGCACAGGCTTTCATCCACTCATTCGGGGCGGTTCTGCCGCCCTTTGCGACCTGGTCACCCGAACAGATGCGCAGCTCTCAGGCACAGGACATCCGTAGTCGCGGTCTTGGTTGGGACATCACCGACTACGGTCAGGGCCGTTTTGATGAGCTAGGTTTGTTTCTCTTTACGCTTCGCAATGGCGACGTTCAGGACCTGAACAAAGGCCGGGGGATGCTCTACGCAGAAAAGCTACTGGCTTCGCGGGAAAAGCAACTGTCTCCTATGCATCGCCACATCGTCAAAGCTGAAGACATCATCAACCGGGGTGGCGGCGATCTGGTGATGGAAATTTATGCCTCGGACCCCGATGGCGGGATCGACCGTGACAACCCGGTGGTGGTTCCCAGCGATAGCTGTCCAGTCACAATTCAGCCCGGCGAATTGCTGCGTTTGAAGCCCGGCCAAAGCGTAACGTTGATGCCCGGCATTTGGCACGCGTTCTGGGCGGAAAAAGGCGATTGCCTGATTGGCGAGGTCTCAACCGTGAACGACGACCGAACCGACAACGTGTTCGAGGACCCCATCCCGCGCTTTGCAACCATAGAAGAAGACGCAGAGCCGGACTTCCTGCTGGTATCCGACTACTAAAAAGCAGTCAGTGAGTCCCGCGGGGCACGAAATACGGGTCGATCAGAATCGTCTCGCTTGGTTTCGCGGGGTTTGCCAACCGTCGTTCCAACAGCCAGATGACACGCTTGACCGCGTCATCGATCGGATTGCAAACGGTCGACAGATCAAAGGTCGGCCATCCCGCGATGTTAATGTCGTCGAACCGCACAGTTGACAACGCCTCCAGGACCGCATCTTCGTTCTAAACGCTGGCCGCATCGAACAGGTCGGCACCCCCTCCGAAATTTATCACAACCCGGCCTCAACCTTCGTTGCCTCGTTTATGGGTGCCCCGCCGATGAACCTGATCGAGACGGAAATGGGTCAGGGGCAGGTCCGGATCAACGGCTATGGCGGGCCGTTGTCTGTGCAAGAGGCTTACTCTGGGGCGGTCACGATGGGTATTCGCCCTGAGGATGTTGTGCTGGACGATCACGGCAGTGTCACATTCCGCGTTGACATCCTTGAAGAACTTGGTGCCCACCGCCTGTTGCACGGGGTGATTTCTGATCAACCCTTCACTGTTTTGGTGGGTAAGGACCACGCAGCGAAAATCGGCGAAACACGCATCAGCCTGAAGCCAAACGCGCTGCGGCTTTTTGATAAGGCGACGGGGCAAAGACTGTGATTACCCAGACATTTGCGGACCATCCAGCGGTCACGGACGAACAGAGAGCGAGTATCCTCTCGGCCCCTCGCACGGCCGGAGCTCATAGGGCATTGTTGTCCGCCCTACCTGCTATGAACGCAGTGCAGCTGGGTGGCGTGGCACAGTCTGCACTTTTGCCTGCAGAGTTCACAGTTGCCGCTTGGAACGTTGAGCGCTGTCTGTTTCCCGAAGCAACGGCAGACCATTTGGTTCTGTTGCAAACTTATTAGATGGCAGAGCATCAGTGGAATTGGTGAGCGGTTTACCCCGCCAGTTGGGCGAACTGCTGAAACGGATGGAGTTCGAGCGTGAATTGACCTTTGCGGATCATGTTGACCAGTTCTATGTCCGCCAGGTTAGATGCGGCTTAAGTGAAAGATTTGAATCCCGGCATGGGTCTGATCCTTCGTTTGATGAACCGGTGATCATTGTTCAATGATGTTATTGAGGTATTTCCGCATGACCATTTCGATTGGGATCGGACGGCCGTAGCATATGAGCATCTTGTTGATCGCCTTGATGCCAGCTGTATTGGCTCCACTTTTGTCGATGACGATCTTGCGCGGTAGACCGTTCACGTCAAATGCGCGAGCGAAGAACTTCGTCGCGGCGGCTTTATTCCGGCGCTCGGATAACATGAGTTCAAGTGTCTTGCCGTGTTTGTCGATCGCTCGGTAAAGATAAACCCACTCGCCCTTCACTTTCACATATGTCTCATCCATGCGCCAAGAACAGTCTGCGGGGCGCATTCTATACCGCGCTGCTTCAGCAATGAGGCCTGCATTTCGGCTGACCCAGCGGTTTAGCGTTGCATGATCCAGATCAACGCCCACGTTCCGCCATGATTTCTTCCAGATCCCGGTATGACACGCCATAGCGCAGGTAGAAAAAAACCGCGTGCAAGATCACGTCTTTCAGAAAATGCGTGCCCTTAAATGAGATCGCCGCGGTTTGTTCCGGTTATGTCCCAGCACGCGTTGACAGAATTGCGTTCGGTCTGACAGGTGAGGCAGAGTTTGCGACAGAACCTGCCCAAAGTCATTGGCGGGCAGTTCAACGTGCTTGCAATGGATATCTACAAATAGGTGATCGGCCAGCAATACTTTGCAACAGAACAATCGGAAACATAAGCACTGTGCTGCCGATCAGCATACCAAGTGCGTTCACAAGTGGTCGTTGGCTTGAAAGGGCAGTGCTGCCCCAGACACCGGCAAAAGCATAGGACAGCGCCGCCCCAAGGATTGCCAGTTGTGCCAGATTACTCGGATTAAACTCAGTCAATGCGCTTGGCCCCATAATGAAGGCCACACCTAATATACCCAAGCCGAGCACCTGGCACGTCCGCCGCTCGGACGTCGCGAGCTTCTGGCGTGTATGGGTGACGGCCTGACGGAGTTTCTCCGTGGTCAGGCCCCGGGCTTAAGGTGGTTAAAGCTTTCCTTGAAAATGAGCTTGTCCAGTTCGAGCTCGGCGAAGATCTTCTTCAACCGCGCGTTCTCTTTCTCCGGGCTCTTCAGCTCCGACACTGCGCGCGCCCCATCCCGCCGAACCGTTTGCGCCAGTTGTTGTAAGTCGCATCGCTGATCCCAACGCTGCGGCACGCTGAGGCCACATCCGATCCAGCACTCAGCTTCAACTCGATTTCATGCAGCAACTTCAAGATGTCTTCGTCCGAGTGTCGCTTCCTCGCCATGACAGACCCCCTGCTGCAGCCAGTGTAGTGGCCCAGTTCTACGGGGAAGGACAGAAATGGTTGCGTTCAACTCTAGCCTTGTAGTACTGTCTTCCTATTAGTGTGCTCGGAGTGGGGCATCATAAATATTTGTGCGTATTGGTACGCGGCGACGAGATTTGTGGTGCATTTCGCTTTGGATTGTAATGGTGGGATAGTTTTTAACCGGGCTTTGCCCGAGGATCCTTTTCAACAGTCTCCGATAGGTGTTCCCTCCGGGCTTACTTTCAGTGGTCGTATTCTGCTGCGGCGATTGGAAGAAATTTCGGTAACTAGTAACTGGGGGAACGAATGGAAGACGTCGTCAACTCTGCCACATACACATCACCGATTGGGGGCTCATCGAAGCGCGCCTTTGATGTCGTCTTTTCGACAATGGCCATCATTGCGTTCTTACCCCTGTTTCTCTTGGTGATTGTACTCGTGAAGCTTTTCGCGCCTGGCCCCGTATTCTTCAAGCAGGAGCGCATTGGTTTTAATGGGGAAAAGTTTCAATGCATCAAATTTAGAACAATGGTGGTCGATGCGGAGAGAGCGCTAGAAGAGCTTCTCAAGTCTGACCCGGAAATCCGAAAAGAGTATAACCGCAGCCGAAAAATCAAGAATGATCCAAGAATCATTCCGTTCATTGGAAGTTTTCTCCGAAAGTCCAGCCTCGACGAACTGCCGCAATTTATCAATGTGCTCCGGGGCGACATGAGTATCGTAGGACCTCGTCCGATACAGAGTGGCGAAATGTCATACTATGGAAGACAGTTGCATAGCTACCTGCGCGCTTGCCCCGGAATAACTGGAGTTTGGCAAACGCATGGCAGAAGTGGAATCGGATACGAAGAACGGGTTCAAATGGACTCTGAGTATGTTGGAAACTGGACATTTATGCGCGACATTTGGCTGGTTTTCAAAACAGTTCATGTTGTTCTCGTCCAACGAGGATCGTGCTGACGCTTTGACCAATAGGATTAGAAATAGAGGCCATGCATACTATATGGAGTAGTTCTAACTGCCCCCGGATCGAATGAAACTGCCGTTACACAGGATCCGTCGATATTCGGACGGATAACCAAAAAATCAGTGGCCTGATTTCAGTGTGCAACGTCAATGCAACGAGGGAATTTGAAGGGAGAGTTCAGCACTCATTCGTATTGGATTTAGGAAAATAGGACCGGCGCGCGGTGGTCCAGACACCTGAGGCCAATCAAACCTCAGTGTGTCTGGACTATCAATACATTATGTTACTTAAACCCTTGAAGACAGTTAGAGTAGGAAAAATTCCGACTCAGTCTGGTACTCTTCAAGAGTAACACCGTCCAAATGCAGACTGCTATCGTCAACAAATCTCAATAGCAACCCATTGTCCGTCTGGATAGCGCTCGTTGGATCAGATTCCAGCGCGAGGAGGTCCTTCCCGATTCGGAAATCGGTTATTATATCGTTTCCGCTCGCAGGGCCTATGTGGAATACGTCACGCCCTCCTCCACCGGACATTGTGTCGTCTCCTTCACCACCCCATAGCTCGTCAGACCCCATCCCGCCGAACAAGAAATCGTTGCCAGCATCTCCGTGCAGCAGATCTCCTCCACGGCCCCCTTGAATCACGTCTGAACCTTCGCCACCGTTGAGCGTGTCATTGCCAGCATCGCCCGAAAGAGTGTCGGCGCCTTCTCCACCGTTAAGGACATCGTGGCCTGATCCGCCACGAAGGTCATCATCTCCGCGCCCGCCGTTGAGGTCGTCGAACCCCCCGCCGCCTTCTATCAGGTCATTGCCGTCTCCGCCAAAAATGACATCGGCACGATCATAGCCAAAAATGTTATCGTCGCCGATTGTTCCAGAAATGGTCTCGGCGCTTGAGGTGCCGTGAATGGTCATTCCTGCTTCGCCGCTCGGCTCGGTCACCGGGTCGGGATTGTCTTCAACTTCTTCTTCTGCGGGTGGTACAACGGTCTCGTCCTCAGGTGGCGGCGACACGGTCTCGCCCTCGGACGGCGGCGACACGGTTTCGCTCTCGGACGGCGGCGACACTGGTTCGCTCTCGGGCGGCGGCGACACAGGTTCGCTCGGCGCATCTTCGACCTGACCCGGTTGCGAGAGCGAAGCTCCAGCTCCCTCCACGCCACTACCTTCAACCAGAGCGAGGTCGGCGAGCGTGGCGTCTGCCCCCAGATTCAGCCCCGGGAACAAGTCATAGGCGTAGGTGCTTGAGCTTTCTTGCCGATATTCCAGCATCACGTTCTGCTCTTGATCAACATCGTTGACCCTTACGGTTCTCGCAATATTGTCGAACGTCTCGACATTTATGGAGTTGTCGGCTCGGATGGTGGGGGTTTGGGAGAGAACGCGACCATCCTCGAACTCTACGAAGGCGTCCTGGTTCCAAAGCAAGGTATTGTTCGATATCACAGCACCATCGGTTCCGTTGACCCGTATACCATTCCACATCCCGGAATAAATCACGTTATCAGATACTTCAATGTTCTGATAATAATCACCAATTCCGCGCTTGGAAAATGCTTCATTATTGATGAAAATTCCCTGCGCCGCCGTCCCGTCGCCCGTATGCATCGTGTTAGATATGATACGGAGATCGCTGGTTATTGTCTCCGTCGAGTTGACAGACCAGACCTGAATGAAATCAGAGTGGTTCACAGAATGGGGAGATCCGTAGTAATCATAGAAGTTGTTGTTCATGATATCTACGCGCTGAACCCCTTCCATCCGGATTCCATCGCCCTGAAATTCGTACCACTCGTTGTTGTTGATCTGCACATCACTTGTTTCATACATGGTGATGCCCTGAAAGAAACCGTGAAACTCATTGTTCTCGAGAGTCAGGCCAGAAGTATCGCGGACGATCCCGATGTCAGCGCCCTGAGCCGATGTGCCCACCAAATCTTCGGTCAGTGTTTGAGTGGCATCTGACGCAAATTCAGAGTTTCGAATAGTGATGTTCGTGCTGGCTTCAATGTTGAGCATGCGGCCCGCATCTCGTGAAACCAAGACGCCGTCAATCTCCAGATTGCTCACGTTCTCGAGGTCAATCGACTCTATCACGGCAGGATTGGCCGGGTCTTCCGACACAATCGTGACCGCCTGATCTCCGCCATTGGACAGGTTGATCGAGCCTAGATTAGCGCCAGATGCAACAATGATTGTGCCGCCAGTCGACTGAGAGAGCGTCTCATAAGCAGCAGCGAGTTCGCTCGCATCATAGATGATCACTTCTGGTTCCATGACCTGTTTTCCTTCTCTTTCTGCTTCGATGCTAACTTCGGGACGCTGGCAGCGACCGTTCGCTAGGCCAAGTTAAAGTGGCTAAATTGAAGCCAATGTTTCCGTTTGGGCTTAAATCAGCCATGCTATTGTGTCTTTTATGTGGATCATTGTCCCTGTCCGAGAAACATACCGTCCAGATCCAGTCCACAATGAAGATCTAAGCGGTATATAGTTTAGCGCTCTGAGTATTGTCATTAGCGAGGCGATGCGATCGGCGAGATCCCACTTGATGCGACCAATTGTTGGCGGGAATCTGCCGCAGTGCATTGGACGACCGACCACCGGGTCCCGGATGCATCATCTTAATGGAAACCAGTCCAATCATGCACTTACAATCAAATTGGAACTAACAGATCGGGCGGCGCGCCGGGAAAGCCAGCGCAGCACGGCGTGGTCGAAATCTCCAGCGGGCGGATGCGAGAGGAATGCCTGAACGAACGCCTATTCCCATCTGTGTGCCATGCCTGCTGCATGATTACGGCATGGCGCGCCGACTAGAATCACAAAATGCCTGAACGAACGCCAATTCCCATCTCTGCGCCATGCCTGCCGCATGATTGCGGCATGATTGCGGCATGGCGCGAATCACAACCGGCCTCATTCGAACCTCGCCGGCCTGACGCCATACGAATATGCTAACCGGTCAAAGGAAGGCCAAAACCTGAACAGAGCTAACCTATAAACTCGAACTCTCAGGGGAGCAGGTTAAGCATGCTCAATCTTTAGCACCCGTCGGAAGAAACACCTCGTACTTCGTGCCCTTCAAGTGCCTGTGAACCTCGTCATAATTCTCGATCAGAGTTTGAAGGCACCTTGGAGTTACGCGCTTATACTTGGTAGCATACTCGCTTCTATCCAGCTCAAGTATGTCCAATAGTCGGTTTCTCGTTGCTTCTTGCTGAACGCCATCTGCAAGATCGCATTCGTAGGTGATATTCTCGAATTCAATATCTTCCAACCAAGAATTTTCGAATTCTAAATGGCCCTCGCTGCCTTCCATCCACTTAATCAGTTCGTTTGGATCAATATGAAACGGGCGGTGAAAACTCGACTTCGCGTCTGTAGAGTGAAATGCCCTTCGATGTCTGGCGTATAGGTTGGAAACCGCGTGGCGGAGCAAGTCACTGCGCTGCACTCTAAATACTATGACCCTGTTATCGACTATCCATTGGCGCAAGTTGCTCCTATGAGAGTCACGCCAGAGATTCCTTACCTGGTAGCTTAGCAACTTGAATCCGACAACATTTCCACCTGCGCAACCCAAAGCGGCTTCCGCGTATTGTACTGGTCGGATAGGAGGGTACCTCATGATCTCACCGAGACATCTGATGTCAGGGTGACTATCGAGCATATCAACAAGTAGTGTTGAGCCAGATCGCCCACGCCCAAAGATAACAAACTTCTTGGTCGGTCGAGTTCTACTAGAAATAGTGTTACTCACAGCAAGTCGGGCATGTGCACCAATCTCTAGCGCTAAGCCACCAAACGAAGTTTTAAGCGGCTTTGGTATGTATCCTAAAAGTTTCATAGTTTCACGATAGAGGGGAATTGGTACCTGTGATAGCGTAAGTTGATTGTTCTGAAAGCTCAGTAATTGATTGAGTGTCCATTGAACGCGACCTTGAGACATTAGGGCCCAATTTATGAGTCAGTAGGACAGGCATATCGTGTTTCCCGCCTAACATACGACTCCCACCCCTGTTCTGGTGTGGCATGTCTGGCAGATGAGGCGCTCCAACTGACGCTGCTTCTGAACTATTTCCTCCGGCTTGTGCCGCATGTTCGCCTTCACTGTCCTCACATTCCAAAACATAACAATGGACCAAGTCAAATAGGACATTCCGTTAAAATTGATTTCTCCGGAACACACCTTTTAAAAAACCAATTGCCCAGCAATTGTGAATAATGGCCAATGCCACTCCAGCTGAAGCTCCATGAAGCTTTCCCAGGGAAACACTGCAGCACACCGATACTGCGATCAATATCGCGAAATAAGTCAGGGGCCAAACCAAGAAAAAAGGATCAATAAAAGATCCTAGAAAGGACGAGACCAGAAGCAAGAAATTTACGACAGGAATGAGTTGTCGAGGTTGCGGCATCATTGAATGCTTCCGTAGGGTCTTGGCCCTCCCCAAACCATAATTATAGTATTGTTTGGCAAGCAGGAAAGGCGTCCTACGAACTATGTAAGTAATTCCGAGACTACTTTCTAACCAGATTACGCCACCCGCTTTCGTCAATCGCAGATCAAATTCCGCATCCTCATTGTGGCTAAAAGTCTCATCGTATCCCCCAATCTCACGAAACCAGCGAATATTAAAGCCAGCATGGTGCCCATGGGAAACCTCTCGAGAAATACTCTTACCTCTGTGGGGAGCGCCGCCGGATCCTAGGCGGGTATCAACCACCCATGCCAAGGCCTCTCCGAATCCAGAGTCTCCTTTAGCATCCATCGAAACCACCAACGAAGCAATCCGGTCGCCTGCAAGACCGTCCGCCACTTGGCCCACAAAATCTGGTGGGTAAATGCTATGAGCATCACAACGAACAAGATATTTATGATCCTCCGTTGCATGATCGAAGCAAACCAAGTTTACGGCAGCTGACTGCAAGCGCTGCTCATTCTTTATTATGTGAAGATTCGGATACTGTTCACATAGTTTGGTCAAAATCTCTAGTGTTCTGTCCTCACTGCCGCCATCGGCTACAAACACGCTTGCGTCTTCCATGCGCACCGAACCAGAATATAGGCTTTGCAAGCACTCTTCTATCTTCCTTTCTTCGTTGAGCGTCGGGATAACCACAAGGATTTCCCTACCGGATGCGAACAATTGGCGCCGACGGCGAGCGTCGACATCACACCTCCCCACCCTTGAAATCACCTTAGGAATCATACGGTGCCCCAACGCGATAGACGGCTCTGCCCAATGAAACGCCAAAGCTAACCAGTAGCATCAGAGATGCTTCATGTGGCTTATAGAGGGTCGTGCCAAAAAGAGCCTGAACGTAAAGGCACAGTACTAAAACGCAGACCCAAATACCCAGTGGTTCTCCATTCCGAAAGGCATAGAGGAGGCCAAGCTTGAAGGTCTTCAAGCCCATTAAGGCATGAACTATTGGCCCGAATACTCCAAGGGATACCGCGAGTTCAAAAGCCAGGTTATGAAAAGATAGAACCTGATCACCATAAATGTTCTGTAGCGCGCTTACTTCATTCCTATACTCGGCCCCATTCCAGAACCCATTTGCGCCGATTCCCAAAATTGGGTGCTCCTGAATAAGCGCCATTGCATGGCCCCATAGAACAGTTCTTCCCGTCAGGGTACTTTCTTTGTTGACTGAATCGAGTAGTGCGCCCCAGAGGTCAATGCCAAACACTATTGCTGTAATTAAAGCAAGTGAAACTACAATGGAGAAAAATAGCGCCATCAAGGCTCTGGCCAGCTTGCTCCGGAAGAAAATCTGCGTTGATACGACGAGAATGACCCCGCCGATTGACAACAGCAGTCCCGAAGCGGATTGGCTTTTCAATAATAATTGGAAGCCCCCCACAAGAACGGCAGTCAATGCAAGCTTTATGAAGACGTGTCGCGAACTCAGCAGGAACAGGGCCATCGGGCATGCCAGAGCCAACGCCATTGCGGCCTCTCCGTACGAGTTCTTTCCACCGAATGCACCTCTAAAGAGACCATTATCATTCACCGGCGAGAAAAGTAACCCTCCCTGATTGATCCAAGACATAGCAACTCCGAGAACCGAGACTATCAAAAAAGTATAAAACAGCTCAGTAGGCTTGAGTCGCATACCAATAAACAATGCAATCAGAATCGAGAATGTTGCTTGAATTCCAAAGCGGGCCGTGTCTTCCGGGGCAGCTGACCATAACGCGGACACCAAGCAAAGAAGCCCAAAAAGTACATAAACGAGATTGTCAATAACCTCGCCAAGAAACTCAACAAAGTTTGAAACAACTAGTAAAATAAATATTGCATACGCCATCAGCCAAAGTGTCGGATGAAGTCCAAGTGGCGCAAACAATCCAGTAGCAATTAAATACACAAATAGCGCATATGCGACAGTTACCACTTTGGAAAATACGTCCGTCGAACCGATCTGGTTTGGTCCATATTCCGCCGGAAGCATTAGGTATATTTCCGAGGCCGAAAGTAAGGTGAAATACCAAAAACCAGCCCCGCTGCGTGACTTATGTCTGCGATCGCATCTACGTAGCCTGATTTTCGGCTGTCGAGGGTCTGAAGCAGATTGATAGCTGCAGATAGAAAGTAGTAAATGGATTTAAGTGCACACAGCGAAGCTGCACGGAAACTCCGATGAACCCCACTCTGAATTGTGAATTCCGTAGCTCCCTTGCGCCACTCTCTGCGACGTATCCATGAGAGTGTTAAGCGGCTTGTCGGTATATTCTCCGCAACAATTGCTCGATCCGTCCAAAAAATATTACCTCCAGAGGAATGGAATCTAAGGAAGAACTCTTTGTCGCTGCCGCCCGACTGCATTTCCTCGTTGAACTCGAGACCCATTTCCTCAGTAAATTGGACCGAGAACATAACATTGTTGGTCGCAGCCCATGTCCTTTGAGTGCCATATGCGCATTTCATCTCCTGATAGACTTTGGAACTATTTATCCTCGTCTTGGTATCTCCGGCGAACACAGGCACCTGAGGCCCGGCAACAGCATCTACTCCGCCGCGACTCGTTGGAGCCAATAACTCGATAATCCAATAGGGATCTGGGATTGCATCGTCGTCGAAGAAAGCCAACCAATCGAAACCCATTTCCTGCGCATACTTCAATGCAGCATTCCTAGCCTGCGGAATGCCCAACCTCTCCACAGAAATGACATTTGGGTTTCTATAATCGGTAAGGCCTAATTCGCTCGAGCCTATAGTCGGTGATGAGACACCGTTTTGAATGAGAACAAAATAGACTTCTGAACCTTTAGGCATCAATAACGATCGAAGACCATTTAGCAGCCCTTCAAGATCAGCTGCAGCCTTGGACATAGTGAGCACTGCAACAAGGATTTTATTACCTTTAGCCATATACTTACTCAACCATTTACGTGTGTAATCTACATTATTTCTCAGGCGTCGGCAATCAGTACCGTCCACGCAGCAGCTTCAAGATATCTTGGTTCGAATGTCGCTTCCTCGCCATGACTAATCCCCTTCCGGAGCCAGTGTAGTGGCCCAGTTCCCCGAGGGAAGGACACAATTGACAGATTTCGGCCTGCTCTCCTTAGTGACCGCACTTTTTAGTTTCTCTGTTGAGGTCTGACCCTTAGCTGCATCCAAACAACACCTGTCAGATTCTAACATCCTTTGACAGTCGGTGCGCCATCGACATTCGAACTATGCCAAGTTTCATACCTTTCCTGAACTCGAATGATCTGTTAAACTCCGGAACGGTTTCTTCTTTTCAAGTCTGTATCCTTCCTTGGTGAACAGACTAAACCTAAACACTGGACATTTCAGGGGCAGGTCTTTAGGTCAAAACCTAGTCATCGGAACAGGTCTTCGCCACATAGCCATCTTATTTCGGGACGCGCTTCAGAAGCCGTCCAGGCAACAGCGATAACATACTCATTGTGGACTCTTCGGCTCAAACCTTGCCAACTTCCCTTTGACGAAGTCAAAGAATACCTCCTCTTTGCAACTTGCCTGATCGTCAAATCTCCATCGAAAGCAAGCAGACCGTCCCCAACCGCCTTTCCACATGCCTCAATCAATGTCCATGAAGTCAAAAAGTCCAGATTGCATTCATTGCCAACACTTAGCGAGATTCTCGCCAAGGATTCCTGTGCCAAGAATGGACTAAGGAGATCCATAGCTTCTTCGATCTGGCAATCTAGCTCCACATCAATTCCTATGGTCGGGACATCGGAGACAGCAACCGCAATCAATCCTCTGCGTCTTGAGGCAGTTATCTGCGGTATTTGCGGGCCATGGACACCCGGGACGCGAATCTCCGGTCGCCCGGTACTGGAGTGCCGAATATTCACATCGCGTGGTTCAACACCAATAAAACTGGCGGCGACCAATCTCTGAAGATGGTGAGACGCAAGGAATGAGACTCGGTCAGCCTCGCATCGGTAGCGCGAAGCTTTTTCCAGAATGTTCGCTGGAAACGATGTGTCCGAAAAGACTCCTCGAATACCTCCAAGCGGCAAATAGGATACGTATATGAGTCTTTTTTCAGCCACTGCTACGACACTAGTCTTTCATCCGCGCCACCCAAATCCGTTACGTTCTTTGCGTCGAGATGGCGGCGTATCGTCTTTGCAACTTCTCCGATTGTGGGTTCGCTCACCATTGTTGCATGCGAACAATCAAACTCAATCACTTCAATCGAGCCGGATACATAGTCCTGCCAACCAAGCTGCTTACCACCTCGCGTGAAAAAGAGGCCCGCCTCCATGGCACGCATTATGACAATATCACCGGGATAGCCAGTCACCTCGTATTTGCGCTGAACATTGGCAAAGTGTCGGCTAATTTTAAACTCTATAGCATCCAAGGGAAGATCATCTCCACGCATCGCATGATCCACCGTTCTAAGCAGCATATCGGCCTGAGCCCGCATGGTGTCTTTTTGCTTTTTTAACGCCCTGAGCAAAGCGATCGGATACCTTGGATTTTTTAGTGCATTTTTAAAGTGTTGAATTGGAGTAGCACTCCTACTAACCGCCGCAGGGCAAATGGTATCGAGCATTATCACCAATTCTGCCCTGTCATTCACTTTGCGAAGCATTTGGGCAATCTCATAGGCAATAACACCACCACCAGAATAGCCGGTTAGATGGTAGGGCCCATGTGGCTGGATCGTCCGGATTGCATCGAGATAACAAGCCGCCATCTCTTCGATTGTCTGGTGCGGCTCCACATTCCTGCCGTCTGCACCGAGCGCTTCGAGAGCATAGAACGGTTGATCGCCGCCGAGATGCCGAGATAAAGCGTTGAAGTACAACACATTTCCACCCGCACCATGGATGCCGAACAATGGCTGCCGGCCAGTTTCGCCTGCGCAAATGCGTACAAGCGGCGACCATGCGCGCTTGGCCTCCGGCGCTTGAACCGACGCTATTGCTACAGGTTCCGTCACGTCTTGTTTCACCGAGTCCGCGGCTTGCTCTTCTGGAATATCTGCTTCTTCTTTCACCAAGAGCGCAAGCTTGCTGATTGTCGGTGCCTCAAATAGAGAAGACAACGGAAGTGAAACGCCATATGCCTTTCGAATTTGTGCGAACAAGCGAACCGCCGCAAGAGAGTGACCGCCGAGATCAAAGAAGTCATCGTCAACACCAATACGCTCCACTCCAAGTAGATTGCTCCAGATTTCTGCAATCGTTCCTTCAACTTTGTCTGCGTAATCGCCGGAAGGACCTTCTGAACGATTGGGCTCTCTCTGCTGGGTCGGCGCAAGAGAGACAGACAAAGCATGCCGCAACTGCGGTAACTCAATCGAACTCACGGTGAGGCGGCTCAATTTACTGTTAAAGACGCGACCAAAAACCTCGTCCGCGTCTTCCGCCCGGATACCCTTTGTCATCATTTCTTCGATCAGTGACGACCCTTCTTCCTCAATATTAGCGTTGATCGTCGACAAAGAGACTCGTCGCAAGGCAAACTGCTCAAGCACCGCCAGCAACCGGCCCTGAGCGTCGGTCACGGCAACATTAAATACTGCAAAACGCCCAACTTCAGCATCGACCAAACGGGCAATCGCTTTGAGGCTTCCCGAGATCGGTGCGTAAAGCTTCACGCTCTTCACGGAAATCGGCACGTAGAGACCATCATTCCCATATCCATCCTCAATCGATTGCAACCCGATTGTTGCGGCGATATCCAGTAGAGAAGGATGTGTCTCAAAAGTATTGAAATCTGCATCAAACCGAGACGGCAACTCGATGAGTCCAAGTGTGATTTCTTCCGGCGCTGTGCCGACGAACTTGATTGAACGCCATCTTTCCCCAAACTCCAGAACTTCCGGATCGGGGTGCCGAATACCAATCTGTTCGCAGTCTTCAGCGCGAACCCCGAGCAACGTGTCCGCCCAAGTAGGGATTTCGTGCTCTGACGGCGAATGCACTTCAGCAACTGCATGCCTTGTAGTCGTATCTCCGAAAACAGACTTGCTCGCAATCTCCAGTTCGTAGCCGAGTGCAGATGGCTTCAGAGAAGTCAAAACCAGCCGCGGCACATCACCCGCAAATCGCATAGGTGCCTCAAAGGAGAGATTTTGGATCTCAAGCGTGCTTTGGTCAAGCTCAACACGAGCCGCCGCAGCTGCAATCTCGACATAGCCCGTGCCAGGAAACACTGGAACGCCGCCGAGCCGGTGCTCGTTTAGTACCCAAAGATCATGAGGTCGATAGAGCGCAGAGTAACAAACACTCGATTCTTGCGAACTTCTGATGCCGAGAAATGGATGATCCTCAACGCAGCCATCGGGCAACACCGCACCATATGTTTTTTGTGCAAGACCAACGCCGGACCAAACGCCCCAATCGATGCAGAGACCGTCTTTTCGAGCTAAGGCGTGTGCGCAAATTACCGCATTTGCCGAGGCATAGTCAGCCTGTCCCGGTGGACCGATCAGTAGGCTCGTAGAAGAAAACACTGCGAAGAAGTCCACAGAACCATCCGGGATCAATTTGTCGAGAACTCGAGTCCCTGTCCACTTCGGGGCTAGGACTTTCTTCACTGAATCTGCAGTTTTAGAAGCAAGCGGCCCATCATCTATAGTGCCAGCTGCGTGTATGATCCCGTTAATCGGTCCGAACTTTTCTACGATTTTTTCGAGTGCCTTAACTACTTCTGCTTCTGAAGTTACATCCGCTTTTACAATGCACAGCTCTGCTCCTCTGGACTCCAAGTCAATAAGCGCCTGGAGAACTTCTGTCTTTTGGGAAAATGGTGCAGCACTAATCTCACTCGACCACTTTTCTCGAGGAGGCAATTCTGACCGTCCAATCAGAGCCAGTTTCGCTTGCGCTGTCTCGAACAAATAATTTGCCAGCTTCAACCCAATGCCACCAAGCCCGCCTGTGATACAATAGACTCCGTTTTCCCGCAATCGATCCGGTAATCCGTCCGCGATCTGGGTTTCGGTTGGAACAAGTCGCTGCGTTAACCTTTTGGCTGCCTCATAAACTACAAGTTCATGCTGTGCCGGCTCCAGAATGGTTTCAAGAATTGCGCTCGCGGCATCCCCGACGTCGACGAGATCTATCTGTTGTGCAAATAGGCCCGGACACTCCCTGGGCAGTACTCTGCTAAGCCCCAAATACGCGGATTGGGGAGGGCGCGCACGCAACTGATCAGGATTCGAAGGAGAAAGGCCCGTCGTGAAAGCAATTCGATGTTCGCCTCCCGCGCCGCTCAGCTGAAGGGACCGACAAAAACCAATTGCTCCCATGAAGGAGTCAGTCTGCTCCAATTCAACCAAGGGCCACATGTAAACGATCTTCGTAGGGACGCCTCCAGTTTGCTCTAATGCATCCACGAGCGCCTCGAAAGACTCCCAGTCTCCGGGCGCAACCCAATAGCCCCGATCCCCCGCTTTAAACTCGTCACCGCGATAAACAGAAGTAACTACTCCGCCACCAATCCCGATCCGCTCCACAAGTTCTCGATGTAAATCGCAATCATCACCGAAGATCAGCCAACGACCAGTACAATCTTCCGTCCCGATTGATGACGGGATCTTGATCATTTCGTGCGTCGAGAACCAATTTGAAATGTTCTCAATCCGTGAGAGGGATACCTCGCTTTGCTCCGAGTCGGCGACGGGTAAATACCCTCCGCTTCCTGGCTCAATCCAGTGATATTCCTTCTCAAACGCATAAGTCGGCAGAGCAACTTTCTTGTGATCTCTTTCTTCTCGGAGCACCGCCCAGTCAATGTCAGCTCCGCAACACCAAAGAGATGCTGCTGTCGTCATTGCGAAAGCAAGATCGGAATCTACTTCGTTAGGCGCGCGAGTAGAAGAAAGCACACTGATGGGCTCGTGATCGGATTGTGCCAGCTGTGCGAGTGCTCCAAGGCTCTGCCCCGGACCAACCTCAAGGAGAATCTGATTCGGCTTTTCCAAAACCTTCGAGATGCCGTCACCGTAACGAACCGTGTTCCTTAAATGACGCACCCAATAATCGACAGTAGTCATGTCGTTGCCAGATGCCCAATCCCCGTTCAAGTTGCTGATACATGGGACTGATAGATCGGAAAACCTAATCGATTCCAGTTTACGGCGAAAGCCCTCCAACTGTGAGTCCAGCATACGCGAGTGCGCCGCCACATTTATCCTTAACTTATTTAGCGGAATGTCCCGCTCTGAAAGCTTATGCGCCAGTTCCTCTACTGCAGCCTCGGAGCCCGAAACAACGCATGCCGACTCTCCATTCACGGCAGCGATATCGAGATTTTCACCAATAAGGTCTCTTACTTCCCGTTCTGGCAAACCGATAGAAACCATTCTGCCTTCTGGAACGACTTCGAAAAGTTGGGCGCGGATAAAGATGATTGCCAAGGCGTCCTTCAGCGTGAGCGCACCGGCGATACATGCCGCTACATACTCGCCTGCGCTGTGACCAATCATTGCTGTCGGCTTGATGCCCCAGGACATCCATAGCCGGGCGTAAGCATATTCAAGCGCGAACAGTGTGGGCAATGCATAGGTGGGGCGTGCCAATATCGGGCCAATGCGCTCTAGGTCAGATTGCTTTGCAAACATTGCTTCTTTCAGATCAGCAGGTGCTTCCCCTGGGAGTGAAGCGATGCAGTCATCAATTGCGCTTCGGAATACTGGTAGTGATTCATAGAGCTCGCGCCCGACCCCAGGAAACTGCGCCCCGCCACCCGGAAACATAAACACGACACCCGGCTTGTTCGAATTTGCTTTGCCCTTCGTAAAGCGCTTGCTAGCGGTTCGATCACGCAGAACGTCTTTCAGTTCACTTAGGTCAGTTGCGATAGCGGCGCGGCGGTGGTCGAATTGGCGCCGACCGGTTTGCAACGTAAACGCAGCGTCATCTGCTATGACACCCTTATTCTCGTTCGAAAGCCATAGACTCCACTTGTTCAGTAATGCATCAGCGGATTTCTCGGTCCGCGCCGAGAACGGGAAAATTTTAAACCCTTCGCTACTAGGTTTTTGGGTCCGCTTCGGTGCCTCCTCAAGAATGGCATGCGCGTTCGTCCCCCCTACTCCGAGGGAATTTACCCCAGCGCGCCGGGGTGCGGATGCTCTTGGCCAAGTTTGCAGGGTATCCTGTACGTAAAATGGGCTTTCTGAGAAGTTGAACCGGCTGTTTGGTTTCTCAAAATTCAATGTTGGTGGCAAAGCCTCATTCTCAAGTGACAGAACCACTTTAATTAGGCTCGCAACCCCCGCCGCAGTGTCAAGATGCCCGATGTTCGTCTTTACTGACCCGATACCGCAGCTTTCAGACGGAAGATTTGTGCCATAGGCCTCTCTGAGAGCGGTGAGCTCTATGGGATCACCGACCGCTGTTCCTGTACCGTGAGCTTCAATGTATGACACCGTATCAGGAGATATGCCTCCGACCGCAAGAGCCTCAGCGACAGCACCAGCCTGTCCGTCTACGCTGGGCGCAAGGTAACCTGCCTTCTGCGATCCATCATTATTTATTGCACTACTTACTATGATTGCGCGCACATTGTCGCCATCTGCCAATGCGTCTTCTAGTCTGCGCAGCGCTACTAATCCACCGCCGCTGCCGAATACGGTTCCTGTGCCCGCATCGTCAAACGCTCGGCACAACCCATCGGGCGAAAGGATTTCACCCTCGGCATAATGGTATCCTCGGCGGTGCGGCAACTCAATCGTCACGCCTCCAGCAAGGGCCATGTCGCATTCGCCGCTCAGCAGGCTCTGACACGCCTCGTGGATCGCGACCAGAGACGTTGAGCATGCAGTTTGTATATTGATACTTGGCCCCTGCAGATCCAAAAGATAAGAAGCTCGCGTCGTCAGGAAATCCTTGTCGTTTCCGGTGTGCCGGAGAAGAAACAGGCCCACATCGTTTACAAGTTCCGGGTTCGATAGAAGGTTATAGGGCATATACGCCTGCATGCCCGAACCGGCGTACACACCAATAGCACCGTCGAAATTCTCCGGTATATGCGCGGCGTCTTCGAGCACCTCCCAACACAGCTCTAGGAAGTGCCGATGTTGAGGATCAAGAATATCGGCCTCACGAGGGCTAAAGCCGAAGAATCCCGCATCAAACATTTCCATGTCTGACAAAAGGTTAGCCGCCCGGACGTAGTTTGGATCCCTTAATTCCTCGGGTGACACGCCCTCTGCGAGGAGTTCATCATCGGTAAGCCAACGGGTGCCGAGGCGGCCGGCTTTTAGCATTTGCCAGTACTCGTCTGGGTTTCGGGCACCAGGCAAACGCGCCGCCATGCCCACTATTGCGATGGCGTCGCCATTGTCACCTTCATACGACTGAACCATTCGATTGCCCCCTACACAACACTAAAATCACTGACTCACTATGCTCTCGAGCGTCCACGGGTCATCCGGCTGCGCCTGATTGATGCACGGTCCACACCACGCATAGCGCCTTTGGTCTCTTGAGTTTCTCCATCCTGAAGGTGCTCCGCCAAAGCGCGAATTGTAGTGAAACGGAACATATCCGTAATTGGGACCTCACGCTTCAGCTCTTGCTTTATGCAGCGCTGGACCTGCACCACGAGCAAAGAGTGCCCCCCGAGGTCAAAGAAGTTATCCGTCATTCCAACCGACTGAATCCCCAGCATTTCGCACCAGATCGACGCGATCGAAGCTTCCAGATCGTTTGCGGATGCTACCTCTTCACTTTGTCTGGCGACGGAAGCCAATGGAGGCAAGGCATTCCTATCAATCTTGCCATTTGGTGTTTGCGGCAGCTTCGACAAACTCACAATGGACGTTGGAAGCATCACTTCCGGCAAGCGCTCGCTAATTTCCTCAAGAAGTGCTGCAGTGTCCACCACAGTCTGACCGTCAACTGGAACGACATACCCAACAAGCTGCGAACCTGAAGGCTCGGCCCAAAGCCGCACGACAGCATCTCTCACCGACGAATGAGAGCTTAGCGCAGCTTCGATCTCCCCTAGTTCGATCCGATGGCCCCGAATCTTTACTTGGTGATCAATGCGTCCAAGAAACTCTATAGCCCCTGTGCTATGTCTGCGTGCTAAGTCTCCGGTTCGGTAGAGGCGCTTTCCTTGATGATCTGCCAATCTGTCTGAGATAAAGCGTTCTGAAGTCAGATCAGGTCGCTTCCAATAGCCATTCGTTACACCTGACCCGCCAATGACAATCTCACCCGGCACAAGGCTTGGACACTCCGCGCCGTGTTCATTGACGACTTTTATTGAAGTGTTTGCCACAGGTGTACCAAGAGGAACAAAGTCGCCAATTTTGTCTAAGGTTTGAGTTGCGGACCATATCGTGGTTTCAGTCGGTCCGTACATATTTAGAAACTCTCCCGAAAGGTTCGATCGTAGCTCGGTTGCGAGCGACAATGGCAAAGCTTCTCCCCCTACCATCATTACGTCTAACTCACTTAGAGCCGCCCTCCCAATGCTGTCGACTACTAACATCGAAGCCATCGACGGAGTGCATTGTAAATGAGTGACTTTTTTGCTCAGAATATCATTCGCAACCGACGCCTTCGCGTCGACCGGGACTTCCGCGCGGACCAAATCCATCACTTTCTTTATATAGGGGAGATGATCGAGGACTAAGCTCTTCTCAATCCCGAAGTCGATCAGGCAAGCAATTTCGTCAACGCCGATCTGCGCCGACTTCCGAACTATGTCGACGCAGTTTTCTGGTGCACCAAAGAGCCCGCTGGTCTTGTAGTATCTTTGGAATGCATGCTCCAGCAAAGCTTGGGTCTCATCTTCTGTGAGTTCCTCCTCTTCGAACAGTTGCGCCGGTGTCCGACCAGTTTCCTGGCCGCGTTGTACAAACGTCGGGAACGACCACGAAGCCTTTTTTACAAGGTCCATTGCGCCGCGCAGATAGTTCATCATTGGCTCACGAACCACATCCTGTACGGAGTCGTGATCATCCCCGACGAAAGTGTGGAGCATGAGAGTCACTTTGCCTTGCCCAGCGTGCCCGGCTTCAACCCAAGCCTTTCGATAGACTGCAACCTTCTCAGCCACCTCTTCGAAGGTTTGACCCAATAAATGGGTCAGTACATTGCAGCCGTTTTTCCCCGCAACCTCGAACGTTTCCGGATTTCCGGCTGCTGTGATCCAGATTGGAATGTCATCTTTGACAGGTCTTGGCAGCGTCGAAACTTCGACTGGAGTCCCTGCATGACCAGGAAATGCCACTTTCTCTCCGCGCCAAAGATCGCGCAACTGGCCAATCCCATCGATCATATGCTGCTTGCGCTCTTCAAATGCCTCAGGGCGAATTACGAAGTCATTCGGCTGCCAACCAGAAGCAAGCGCGATGCCTGCACGGCCATCGCTCAAATTGTCTACTAAAGCCCAATCCTCGGCAGCCCTAATTGGGTGATGTAGCGGAAACACGCAGCTTCCGGCTCGGACATGTATGTGATTTGTGATTGCAGCAACCGCGGCACCTGCTACTGCCGGATTGGGAAACAATCCTCCAAATGAATGAAAATGCCGCTCTGGCGTCCACACCGCCTCAAAGCCATTCTCGTCAGCGAACTTAGCTCCTTCCAGCAAAAGCCTATACGCCTCACGGCCCCTCGACGCCGCGTCGGAGGAAAAGTAAAATAGGCTGAAACCTGGGCCATTGCTGTGGGCAATTGCGTCTTGTGATTGAAAAATCACTGTGAGGCCACGAGACAGGGTCCAGCAGAGTTCCAGTACGGAGATATCAAAGGATGGACTGGTAACGGCCAACAGGCGTCCACCAGACTCACTTGGCACACGGGCATCCATTGCCGCAAAAAAGTTAAGGACATTGCGATGAGTGACCATCACGCCCTTAGGCTTCCCCGTGGATCCCGAAGTATAGATCAGATACGCAAGATCGCCAGAACTTCGCTCAAGCGCCTTGATGCCGCCTATGCTCGGTGTGTCCGCGACCATGACCGTATCGGCACCGCAATGTTGGATTCGTTCAGCGCTACTTGGATCTGTTACAACCAATTCCGCCCCGGAATCCTCCAACATAAACAGCAGACGATCTCTCGGGTAGCTCGGATCGAGAGGCAGGTAGGCAGCGCCACACTTAAGAATACCCAGTAACGCGACAATAAGGTCCGGTGTACGCGCCATACAAAGCCCAACGATACTGCGCGCTCCAACCCCCTTTTGGAGAAGCAACCTAGAAAAACTCTCCGCACGTTCCTCTAGGTCAGAATAGGATAGGACGACGTCGTTCCACTCGACGGCCGGTTGATCGGGCAACTCACGGGCCATCGCGGATATGACTTCATCAATGCCGCAGGCGTCACTAAAATCTTGGTTCGTTAGATTTAGTCGATCAAAAACCTCCTTTTCATTGTCAGGGACTAAGGGCAATTGCTGAATCTGGCTGCCTGGTGCGTCCACAAACTTCTCGAGGAAGAACGAAAGATGTTTCGCCATGACTTCGGCAACCGTCCGATCGTGAACCCTCGGATCAACGACAAGAGATAGCTCTTGGCTATTTTCGTCGACGTGTAACGTGATAGATCTTGGCTTGGGACGACCGTTGCCAACGTAAACGCCCACATTCAATGCACCGACCGCCCGGTCACGCTCGCCCTCGTCAGCGAGGCAAGCAATTGCATCACATAGTATTGGGGCCCTTGCCACAATTTTTTCGGACGCTCGTCTAACCTCGGAAACCAAGCCTGAAATCTTGGCGCTCTGATCAATCTCCAAATTGAGTAACACGTCTTCGCGGACTAATCCTTGCGCCATGCGTTCTTTCTGAAGGAATTGCGAACCTTCTAAAGCAATGGAAACGTGTAGCTTGTTAGAGAGCATCGCCAGCCAAGATGAGAAGCCGGCAATTAATGTCGGTACATCAGTCTCAATAGCCCCCAATGGCAATTGATTGCTGGCTTCGTGCGTACTCGAACCATCTCCTAAAGTCCGCGGATAAACTACATCAACTGGGCTCGAAGCCCTAAAGTCCTCAATCCATGATGCATGTGCATTTGCCAAGTCCGGCAGCTGACCATCGATCTGTTCCCGGAGATCGCGACCAATGAGGGGGAGCTTTTGGCCCCTTTGCAATGTGGTGCTCAGATTGACAGGCTTTCCGTCGCAACTAAGGATCCCGGACAACGTTATGACCCCGTGTCCAGTTGCGACGGTAATGCTATCTGGCTCAATAGTCTGTACGCGCCCAGCATCCGCAGTATTGTCGTCCGACGCCGCCGAACTTGCCCTGGACACAACAACGGGTCCCTCCTCCAACCAGATTTTAGCACGGCCGAGCGGGTGATCATAGGCGCCGTAGTCGAGCGCACGTACGAGACGTTCTATGTCAAATGAAGGTTGAGAAAAATCAATGAACCCGTACTGGCTGGGTCGAAGAGACTTCTTGTAGATCGTGGGTGCCTTCGCTTGTTGAGAGAGTTCAAGACTACTCGCAGATATTTCATCGATGATCGACTGGAATGCCTCTGTTGCAGCCGCGTAACACTTTGTGTTCAGACTGTAGGCCGTTTCCTTTGGTGAAACTTCAAACTCCAGGGACTTAACGATGCGGCCCGCATCAACATCAGCGACCATTTCGTGCCACGTCACGCCGTATCGCTTTTCCCCGTTCAGTAGCGCCCAAGAAGGTGTATTCAATCCACCATATTGGGGAAGCGGGCCATCATGGAAATTGATCGCCATAGATTTTGCTGCCCCGATCGCTTGATCAGGCAAAATCTCCAAATTCGCAACGCTAAATAGGAAATCAAACTCCAAACCAGAAAGGTCTAGATCCTTCGCCGGCCCGAGCAACGAGATGCCCCTGTTGATCGCCCAGCTTTGGTTCTCCTCAGACGAAGACGAAACACCTGCAATAGAATGGCCTGAAGACAAGAAAAGTTCGGCACATGTCACCAATAGACTTCCGTCACCAACAAAAATCGCTGACGCAGCGCTAGGTGTATCTAACTTTGCGACCGTCTCAAGCATAATGAACCCTCACTCAATAACACTAGCAATAACACTTCCAATAACACTTCCCTCGCCCCAGCGCAGAGACATAAAGGAAAGGTTAGCTTATCATCCGAGATCGCGCCACTCCTAACGTATCTGGTTACAAGTCCGCTAACGTATCTGGTTACAAGCCCAAGACAATCCGTACCTATTGGAAAAACTGTTCCCAACCCGGAATTCCCAAGTGATCTGAGGTTTCGGCTCGGGTTTTTGCAACATTCAGTCTAATCTTCAGTGAGTTGGATTGTGTGAGGGCGGTTCCTGATGTCTAACGGCCCGGCTGCAAGGGGGAAGGACAAGAGCTGTGTCGGGTGCATTGGATCGGCATCGCGCCGTCGAAGGGCACGCGAATGCCGCTTCGGATCAAACAGCAATTGTCAGAAGGCGCTGAAGACGACAGCATGACGCCACACAATTACCGGTCCATACGAGAAAGTTTTCGGAGATTGCCTTTCAATGCTCACCAAAGATACGTATGTTACCCTCAGTAAGTTAGTGGTTCTACGTTCGAAAGGGCTGAGATTAAAGTGAAGACAAGGGCGACCACAGCCTTAAGGCGCTTCCGAACGTATTCACGAAGAACTGTCGCTACAGTATCTGGCCGACCCGCAAGTTGTTGCTTTTACATGCATATTCCGAAGTGCGGGGGGACGTCAATTTCGGAGGCGCTAAGCGCGACCGTGCCTCTCGGTCGAAAAATTGGAGTGGTGGATGCAAACGCAACACGTCGAGCATCCGCAATTCTTATCGATGGACAGGACAGAAATGACTTGCAATTCGATGACTTCGAGAACAGCAAAAACGTGTATGAGTTGCGGCGTAAGCTCGTGGTTACATACATGTGCCATGGTGTACAGCTGGTATTTGGCCATGTATTGTTCGACGAGTTGTATCGTCGCCATTTTGGGAGTTCGTACAGATTTGTTACGCTTCTCCGCGACCCGGTAACGCGGACGATTTCGAACTTCCTCCACACATCTAGGGATGGGTTCATCCCGAGAGACTTTGACAACTACCTTGAAGGACCTGTCGCGAGGGCCCACGGCCTAACGTTCCTAAGGTTCTTTTCCGGTACGCCGGTGATACCCTCTGGTGCCGAAAAGAAAGCTTTGGATCAAGCGAAGGAAAACATGAAAGCATTCTCAATTATTGGGTTCCTGGACGACTTGGAAAAGTTCAAGCGAGAGTATCGTCGCGTTTTCGGATCCAACTTGGGAATCTATAGCTATAACGAAAGAGGGCGCGACGATTTTAGGCCATCAAGCGCCCAAATGGAAAAGCTAATGACGATTATGGAGCCAGAGTTAGAACTTTGGGAGTATGCGAATGAAATGTTTCGTTGACGAGTTCATTTCCAATACAGGTCTCAGCATCCTTGCAGACCGTACTATACACGCCTCGAACAATTTGCGTGTACTTCAATCTCTTCTTTCCATAGCACTCTTTTTAGTACTTTTGATTGCTCCCAACGAGAAAGTACATGCACAAACCGAAAAGGCGCCACTATTGGACGCGACCATACTGGTCGGAGACCAGATCGAGTTTTCTTTGGTTGGCTTCCCCAGTGTTCGGGAGATGTCTAAAGTTGAAATAAACGGAAGAATTTTGTTTCCTTTTGTTGGAAGCCTCCAAGCGTCGGGCAAGACGATCGAGGAACTGAAATCCGAAATTCAGCTTTCACTGGCCGGGACGACCACCTCTATTATGCAGCCAAACGGAGAAATCCGACAAATTTCTCTTGCCGGTGTGGAAGTCTATCTGAGGGTGGCTCAAAGGGCGCCGGTTTTCGTTGGAGGATCGGTGACAACACCGGGAGCAGTACAATTCCACACCGGCATGACAGTGCGCCATGCCATAGCACTCGCTGGTGGGATCCGAAGTGTTCTGGATGAGGAAATGTCACAAGCTCAGATCATTCAGTTGGCATCTGACCTCAAGTCTGCCAAAACGCGCCGCTCGATACTTTTGGTTGAACATTGGGCAACGCTGGCGCTTGCCGAGAACGACCCGAATATGGCACCGATCCAACGTCCATTGGACCTCTCTGAGGAGAAATTCAATCAACTCGTTCTAGCCCATCGAGATCGAATTAAGAGAATAATTGCGACTCTTGAAGATGAAGTATCATTCAACCAAGCGTCCTCGGATGCGCTCGCAGATAGAGTACACCTGATGGAAGACCAACTGGAGCTCGCCTCTGCGCATGCATCGAAACTTGAACAAACCTATGAAGAGCTCAATAGCCTTTCAGAGCGCGGACTGTTGACCGCAGATCGTTTGAGCAGATTACAAACTCAACTTTCTGATGCACAAACGCTCATGCTATCCGCACAGGGGACATTGATTAGCGCAAACGTATCGATACTTCGTGCTGATCGCGACACGCGAACGCAAAGGGCCGAGATTGCAATCGCTGCGATTAACGAGCGGGCGGAAATAGTTGCGTCTCTTTTGGAAGTCGAAGAACGAATTTCGAATCTAACTAGAACCCTGGCGCTTGCCGAACCTGAATCCTCCCAGGATCTGGAGCTGATCACATCGATCTGGAGAAACGGAGAACTCCTCGGTTCCACAGAGTCCCAGCCAGATAGTCAACTCTTGCCAGGGGATTATGTAAGCGTCAATCTATACGTTGAAGACAGTTATTGATTGTTAAGTAGGGGCACAGCGATGAACTCGGAGAGCAAAAGCTTCCGGAAGGATTATCAAGTCGAGGGCCATCGCAATGAGGGCGCAGCCAGACACGCGCGTAACTTCGATTTATCTGATTTTGCACGTCACGCAATCGAGATCCTACGGCAAAG
This sequence comes from Ruegeria sp. CE8, assembly GCF_056537465.1. NCBI lineage: Bacteria > Pseudomonadati > Pseudomonadota > Alphaproteobacteria > Rhodobacterales > Roseobacteraceae > Ruegeria > Ruegeria sp. CE8. The sequence goes on along the minus strand of NZ_JBQFRP010000007.1, from coordinate 17,137 downwards.
AATTGCATATGTAATTCTCCCCGTTTTTCTTCTACTGATTCCTGGGCTTTACTACCACTTCACCACACCCCAGAAGTATGTCAGCCAGTCCTTGATTTCTATTGACCCTCGAAACCTGGACGGAATCAACTCGCCGACGCTCCCAAACGTCTTCTTTGCCGAGCGACTTGTGGTGGATTCCGAAATTAACAAGATCTATTCGGAGATCGTTCTCAGGGATGTTGCTAGCCAGGAACCCTATCTCACTTTGGCCAAGCAACTCCTAGAAGAGGCGGGAGATTCAATAGACGAGCAAAGCATCCTAGCAGCAGCTATTGAGCAGTTACGGGAAGGACTGTCTGTTGAACGCGAGGGTGAGACATTCATTATCTCTATTCGGTATGAATCGTTAGATCCGATCTTGTCTGCTAATGTTGTGAATGATGTCGCCGAAGCATACATATCCAGCTTTGAGAGGGCTCGCGTCGATCAAGCCGCGCACGCAGCCGCTTGGGTAGAATCTGAACTCTCCCAGCTTACGTTGGAGATGCGTGAAGCGGAAAATAGAATCTCCGAGCTGAGACTGAATATTTCTTTGCCCGACGAGGGCTCAGTCACGCAGATTGAGCGAGAGATAGAGGAAAACAACAGTCGAATTGCGGAAAAGCGTCGAGAGATAGCGGATTACTCCATTGCGATTGACGTGATTGATCTGGCCTCTGAAAAGATCACTAATCAAGAGCACCTAGACTACTTGTACATTGCCTCAGAACTGGAGTCTTCTGAGTTGCAATCCTTGGCCAACTTAATTGGTGATCTTCGTTCACGAAGGGCGTCATCGTCAGACAGTAACGCGGGTTTGCTGGAAGCGGAGGAGGATCTACATAGAAGATACCGATCCGAGTTGAACTGGTTGAGAAGATCAAATCTCAGCTCGATTGAAAGTGACTTGATGATCCTGAAATCATTGGAGGACTATGGCACCAAGTTGGCCGTAGGCTTGGCAAACTCGAGCAAGGTCGGAAACGAGTTGTTGCGTCAGGAGAGAGCACTTGATGCGTTACGCAGCGAAGAAGCTGTGTTGCTTGATCGCCAGCAGGATAGTCTTAGATCGTCTCGATACGTCGTAGGTCCGGCAAGAATTATTGAACATGGACAACCGCCAAGCAAGTCCTCGAATCCAAGCCTTGCGGTGGTGGCTGTAGGAACCGTCATTGGAGGGCTAATCATTGGCATGGCATTGGTGTTTGCCTTGGAGCAGGTCTACGACGGAATGCGCCGGTCAGACGATGTAACGCGATCGCTGGGAGTTCCATATCTGGGCACCATTCCGCGAATTTCTCATAGAGAATTGCGCAGTCTTGATCTCCAGAATTTGCATCTCGAGAGGAAGGTTTCGCGTTCTGAACGCATGAATCTCGCTCTACTTAGCTACGCAATAAATGCACCTCGCACTCGTTTCGCCGAGTCCATTCGTCGCGTAGTTTATGAAATCGAACGCGGACCAAGCGGTAATTGCGCAATTGCGGTGGTTTCCCCTCTTCAGAATGAAGGTAAGTCAGTACTCGCTTCCAATATTGCGTTCTACATGGCGTCGATGGGAAAATCCGTCCTTCTTGTGGATGGCGATCGACATCAGAGATCCCTGTCCAACGCGTTCGCGCCCATTCTAAGCTTGCATCCAGGGAACTCTGAGGATTCCGCATTCCAAGGGAATGATATCTATCGAATAAATGACGGACTGTCATTCCTTCGAACTCGTGCTCCAGATGAAAGATCGACCAGTGATTATCTAGGCTTGTCCGAACTTATCGGGAAACCGAACACAGGCGGAATCGGATATGATGTGGTCATTGTTGACACACCTGCTCTCGCACACGTCGGGGACGCACTTGAGTACTCATCATTTATTACCGGAGCGGTTGCAGCATTTACTTGGGGTCGCACTTCAGCTGGAGTAGCCAATCGGGTGCTGTCAGGCGTACCGGTCATCCGCGAAATGCTCATCGGTGCATGCCTAACGATTGCACCGGATAAACGCGCTCTTCGTTTTGAACGCCTTCCAACCTACAACTACACTTAGAGCGCTATATCAAAGATATTGACCTAGCTCTCTGAAATCAGGTTATTGAGGTGATAGTATTCGTCCAAATGAAAGATGGATTATGAAACACAGATTTAGTGACGAGCAGATCATTGGGATGATCAAGGAATACAACGCGGGCGATAAGGCCGTAACCGGTGGTTTCAGCCCACCTTGCCTGGTTCCGTTTTCTCGACTTCCACGGCTTTAATGAGCTCTGGTAGTCGAGACATATCATTGAAAACAGTGGCAGTTTTTTCTGAACTTTCAGTGGAATGTGGCGCGTAGAGCAGCGCGGTCATTCCGGCTGCGTTTTCGGCTTGAACTCCAACCGCGCTGTCTTCCACAACAATGCAGGAGTTTGGTGCATATCCCATGCATCGGGCGGCGTGGAGGAAAAGGTCAGGTTCAGGTTTCCAACTGTTGACTATGTAGGGACTGTTTAGGTTTGAGCCAAAATAACTCTCCAGACCGCTTACCTTCAAAGCCTGTTCGATTTTTCGGGGAGGCCCACTTAACGCAATGCACTTGGGGCAACACGCACTCCTCAAATTGATGTGTCAAAGAAGGCGGCGAGGCGTTCACGGCTGAAGTCGTCGATGACATTCAGTACGCGGAACCGATGACAATCTTCCAACGCATCGGACGTGAATTCGAGCGACCAACACTTGTTCGGGCCGCGCGGGATCGCGATAGGCGCCCGCGTCCCGGCTGCGCGCTTGCGACCCCCCCCCGTTTACGAACGGTTAACGCTTCTTCGCGGTAGAGCCGATTCAGCTTCTTCCAGTTCACCTCCCAGACTTCGCGCTTCAGCAGGATGTGCAGACGACGATAGGCGAGCCAGCGCCGCTCGGACGCCAGTTCCTTCATCATTGCCCGCAGTTCCGTGTCGGCAGGGTGCTTAGGCCGACGCCGATATTCACGTGGATCGATCCCGGCCAACGCACAAGCGCGTCGCTGATTGTGGCCTTTGGTCTTCATCGCCCGATCCAAAGCATTCCTCCTCGAATTGGGCTTCAAAAGTTTTTCCGAGCATCTCTTCCAGCGTCGCCACATTCGTCATCTGCTCGGCCAGCATATTCTTTAGTTTGGCGTTCTAAGATTCCAGAGTCTTTAGCCGACGCGCGTCTGAAGCCTCCATGCCGCTATACTTCGACCGCTATTTGTAGAAGGTCGCGTCGCTAATCCCAGCTTGCGGCAAAGCTCCTTCGCACCAAGCCCAGCCTGTTGCTCCTTCAGGACACCAATAACTTGCCCCTCGCTGAAACGGCTTCTCTTCACCGCTTGTCTCCTTGGTTGGAGAACAGGCTAACCTCAAATCAAGGACTTTTCAGGGGAGCAAATCAACACCTGTTGATTAGGCACTCAATTTCATCCATGTTGAGTTTGCTTGGCTGAAGGAGCGGACCGAATGCAGCATTTTCATGAGGAGGGCACCTCGCTTTGAGCCGGCGCCACGTCCTTATGTACCCTGCCCATACGGTTAGGAACGATAACCCTTTCATTAAGACGTTATCTGAGGCTCTGATAATGCAGGGCGTTCAACTATCAAGTTATAATCCGAGTTTCGCTTTCAGATCCGCCCCAGTAATGCATGTCCATTGGCCGGAGAGAGTTTTTCACAATAGATTAGGAAGCCGGTTTTCAGCGGTGGCCGACTTCTATGCGCGAAATATGTTACGAACGATGGAACGTATTCGGGATGCCGGTGGAAAAGTGGTTTGGACTGCCCACAACCTTGAACCGCACGATGCATGGGGTCCTCGTCAAAAGGAGGTGTGGAATCTTCTTCGACAGGAGTTTTTCCGCAAGGTAACAGATGTAGCCATGCTGTCCTCAGGAGCGCGCATCACCCTATTGCGTTCATTCCCAGAACTGTCGAGCGCAAGGTTTCACACGGTCATGCACCAAAACTTCATAAACTATTTTGGTGGTTTTCAGCTTGAGGATACTAGAAGCCGTCTTGGCTTTCATCCGCAAGATACGGTTTTTCTCACTTTCGGATATATCAAGAGATATAAGCGAGTATCGGAAATGATCCGCGAGTTCCGCTCGGCGAAACTGAAGGCTTCGCGTTTGGTGGTAGCGGGACGGATCGAAAGCTCGTATCGACGCGATGTCGAAGCGGCACGAGGTAGCGATGAGCGCGTAGTGATTTTGGATTATGCATTGGGAGATCAGGAACTGGCATCACTAATAAAGTCTAGTAATGCATGCGTTTTTAATTTTTGCGGCCAATTCAACTCAGGAAGTCTGATAACATCTTTGTCCATTGGAACTCCGGCGATTTTTCCCAAATTCGAGGCTGGTGCTGAAATAGCTGAACGAATTGGAAATGACTATACGCTTCAGGTTCGCGACGCTTTGACATCGGCGGACTTTGTCGAGGCCGCGCGTCGGTATTCAAATGGACATCCTTTGTCAGCCTTGGACCTTTCATTCCTGGACCCTGAAGTCGTTGCCAGAAGGCACATTTCAGCTTATGGAATGGAAAGCGATTAATCCTAGGGTCAGGACTGATCGCCAATAGATGACGAGAGCTGCGAGGGCGATTGCTGCGAGGAAGACCTTCGGGCACCTGTCGTACCGGGTTGCCACGCGGCGCCAATCCTTGAGCCTGCCAAACATGATCTCGATCCGGTTGCGGGGTTTGTATCGGCGCTTGTCGTGCTTCACCGTTGTCTTGCGCTGCTTCCGCCCGGGGATAGAGATCCTTGTTTGCCACTGGCGACAATATCCGAAATTAATGTCGTTCTCTGTGGTCGTTATTTCCCACCTTGATACCATAGTAAGGATTATTGGTTCTGGACTTTTGGTCTTGTGCGCCATTGAGAGGTTCACTGAAATTGGTAGACGCGTACTGAATGCATTGCCGCCATCCAAATCAAACCAGCACGGATCGTGGTGAAAGGTTGGCATGAAGCCAGAACGCACCCAGCGACTTTCGTCAAAAATCAGAGGAAGTCCGCGCTTGGCTTAAATGATGTACTGAGAATGGCTGAGCGATGCCCAATATCGGATGAATGTCAGACCGAAAAGCAAAATCGTGTATGCCAGAGCATAGTCGTTACTCGCTCTCGCTCGGCGCATCTTCGACCTGACCCGGTTGCGAGAGCGAAGAGCCAGCTCCCTCCACGCCACTACCTTCAACCAGAGCGAGGTCGGCGAGCGTGGCGTCTGCCCCCAGATTCAGCCCCGGGAACAAGTCATAGGCGTAGGTGCTTGAGCTTTCTTGCCGATATTCCAGCATCACGTTCTGCTCTTGATCAACATCGTTGATCCTTACGGTTCTCGCAATATTGTCGAACGTCTCGACATTTATGGAGTTGTCGGCTCGGATGGTGGGGGTTTGGGAGAGAACGCGACCATCCTCGAACTCTACGAAGGCGTCCTGGTTCCAAAGCAAGGTATTGTTCGATATCACAGCACCATCGGTTCCGTTGACTCGTATACCATTCCACATCGCGGAATAAATCACGTTATCAGCTACTTCAATGTTCTGATAGTAATCACCAATTCCGCGCTTGGAAAATGCTTCATTATTGATGAAAATTCCCTGCGCCGCCGTCCCGTCGCCCGTATGCATCGTGTTAGAGATGATACGGAGATCGCTGGTTATCGTCTCTGTCGAGTTGACAGACCAGACCTGAATGAAATCAGAGTGGTTCACAGATTGGGGAGATCCGTAGTAATCATAGAAGTTGTTGTTCATGATATCTACGCGCTGAACCCCTTCCATCCGGATTCCATCGCCCTGAAATTCGTACCACTCGTTGTTGTTGATCTGCACATCACTTGTTTCATACATGGTGATACCCTGGAAGAAACCGTGAAACTCATTGTTCTCGAGAGTCAGGCCAGAAGTATCGCGGACGATCCCGATGTCAGCGCCCTGAGTCGATGTGCCCACCAAACCTTCGGTCAGTGTTTGAGTGGAATCTGACGCAAATTCAGTGTTTCGAATAGCGATGTTCGTGCTGGCTTCAATGTTGAGCATGCGGCCCGCATCTCGTGAAACCAAGACGCCGTCAATCTCCAGATTGCTCACGTTCTCGAGATCAATCGACTCTATCACGGCAGGATTGAGCGCGTCCTCCGACACAATCGTGACCGCCTGATCTCCGCCATTGGACAGGTTGATCGAGCCTAGATTAGAGCCAGACGAAACAAAGATCGTTCCGCCAGTCGACTGAGAGAGCGTCTCATAAGCAGCAGCGAGTTCACTCACATCGTAGATGATCACTTCTGGTTCCATAACCTGCCCAATGCTGCGATAGTTGCTTAACGTTAGCTTCGGGACGACGCGCACACAATGGCAACAATTGGTTGGAGGCATAAACATAACCGGAATGTTCCCTGTGTTTGGCCCGGAACTCTGGAGTGCCCTGAGCTACCCCCCTGAATTTCGGACACTGACGTAAGCTGCGATTTGTTGTCTGCTGATCTTCGACGAAGAGGAGATCAGAGATGTCGAAACGGAAGAACCACTCGCCCTAGTTCAAGGCGAAAGTCGCGCTTGAGGGTTTGAAGGGTGAGTGAACTGTGGCTGAGCTTGCCAGCCAATTTGGCGTCCATCCCACGATGATCCACTGTTGCAAACGCGCTATGCTGGAAAGCGCGTTCGGCGTGTTTGAACCAGGCGGAAAGAAGTCCCCAGAGATCGACGAAGAGCAGGTCAAAGAACTGCACGCGAAGATCGGGGAGTTGGCTGTCGCCAACTTTTTTGTCACAAAAGCTCAAGCCATGGATCGGCAAGTGAGGCGCAAGATGGTTGAGCCTGCCAATACCAACCTGTCGAGTGTCAAGCAGCGTAAGTGGCTGTCGACCTCGCGGCCGTCGTTTTACTACACGCCCAAGAGCGAGACGGCGATGAACCTGATGTTGATGCGCCAGATCGACGAGCAGTTTCTGGGAACGCCCTTCTTTGGCGTTCGGCAGATGACCCAGCATCTTCGCAACGAAGGCCATCTGGTGAACGAGAAGCGCATCCGTCGCCTGATGCGGCTGATGGGCTTGATGCCCATCTATCAGATAGCCCAACACCAGTAAGGCGGCGAAAGGGCACAAGACCTATCCCTATCTGCTGCGCGGTTTGCGGGTGGCTCGACCCATTCAGGTCTGGGCCGCAGACATCACCTATCTGCCCAAGCGACGTGGGCTCCTGAATCTAGTGACGACTTTGGACCGGCACACCCGAAAGGTTCTGACTTGGCGGATATCGAACACGCTGGAGGCCGGATTTTGCGTTGACGCGCTGAATGAGGCCATGCACCGCTTCGGCCCGCCTAAGATCATGAGCACGGATCAGGGCAACCAGTTCACATCATTTATCTGGACAGACCGCCGGTGCCGAACTGCTACATCAAGAGCCAACGATGCACGGTTCAGGAGCGAACTGCTGAACCTGGAGATCTTCTACTCGCTGAGGCAGGCCCAGATTGTCATCATTGACTGGCTCAGACAGTACAATCACACAAGCCCGAAGCAGGCGCACAATGTGCGTCCCCTATTAGCGAAAATTATATTTGAGAAACCTACGATCCGCGGGCCAAAAACAGTGGCTAGACAGCGGCACGTGAGCCGAGGCTCGCTCCGCGCGGCGAACTCTCCTATTGCAATTGGCTTCAACGACGCATTAGGTCAAGATTGCAATGATGCTAAGCTGCCCCATGTAGTTCAATCACGGCGGCCCACTTTCGGTAAAGACATTACGTCCGCTGTTCCGGAAGCCCTTTCCGAGACATCCAAAAGATGGTCTATCACTAGGACCTAAGACCAAATCCGTTCAAAAAATGACAGAAACCTGCACCTGGATATCTTGTCAAATTGTGAAACAGTTTAGCAAACTTGCAAAGTGTTGACTTGCAGTTTTGAACGGGTATTAGAGCTAGGCTATCGCATAGACCCACCACTCGGGGAATAATCGATGATTGATAAAGACAATTTGATTGTGCCGGATTTTATCGTCATTGGAGCTATGAGATGTGGAACCACGACCCTTTTTGAGCACCTTTCCGAGCACCCAGTGATTGGGCTTTCGCGCCAAAAGGAAACGGATTTCTTTGTCGAGTCCTTGAATTGGAAAAGAGGGCCGTTGTGGTACTCTGGCCTATTCGACCCGTCCAAGCCGATTCATGGTGAAATCAGCCCCAACTATGCAAAACAGTCAATTTTTCCTGGCGTTCCTAACCGCATACGTGATCATTGCCCGAATGTTCGCCTAGTTTACGTCTTACGCGATCCAGTCGAACGAATGATCTCGCACTATGAGCATGCGCAAGCACTCGGGCGCAACCCGCCAAATCCGGACGATCTTGTTGGTAGTAGCTTTTACTCCAATCTATTGGACACCAGCAAGTACGCCGCAAACCTAGAGAGATATCTCGAATTCTTTCCTCAAGATAAGATTAGGGTTTTGAGTTTTTCGTCTCTCAAGGCCAATCCTCAGTCTTTTTTTGACGAGTTTCTGGATTTTATTGGCGTTCACAAGATTACGTTTGCTCGGACTGGTCATGCAAACTCATCCAGCGAGTTATCATCACTCAGCGGTCCGTTCAAAAGAGTTAGAAGGAATCGACGTCTCCATAATCTTTGGAGTACTTTAAGTCCGGAAACTCGCGAAAAGCTCCGACCTATGTTTTCCACGCGTAAGAAAACTCCAATATTGCGAGTTTCAGAATCCGTTAAGGAGAGGATGGCGGAGGATGTTCTCGAAGATGTACAGCGTCTTAGGTCGCTAACTGGCCAGGACTTTGGTGACTGGTCCCTTTAAGGTGGACGTTTAGAGGCGATAACCAATATTGGGCATCCCTCAGCCATTTCAAATACATCTTGTGAGCCAAGCTCCGAACTCCCCCGAATTTTGAGGAATGTCGCCGAGTGAATTCTGGCTTCAAGCTAGTCTTTTACCACGATCCGTGCTGGTTTGATCTGCAACCGTCCGGCTTCTTTTGAGTACAAAGCGACAGGCTAGGGCCGATCAGGATCAAAACGCTGATTGGCACTGCACCGCGCCAGGAAAGCCTAAAATCGTCGGAATTAACGATGCGTCTTTAAACGACCCCAACTATACATCTCAAACGAGTCAACTACTGCAGGCGCCGAACCAAGCACCAAACCTAGGGCCGCCCGGTTTTGTAGTTGCAGGGCACCTGCTCTGCCACCCAACCTTCTGCCACCTGGGCATAGAGTTCTCCGCCTTGTCTCAGGATGACGGGCTGGTATCGCAATGTGAGTTTGCCAGCATTGCCGGCGGGATATTCCCGATGGCTTTGTGCGGTCTTTCTTCGGTGTAGTATCTACGCCAATCCTCCATCTTTTCGCAAGCATCTGCCGGCGACAGGAAACAATGCGTGTTCAGGCATTCTGCTCTGAACTTGGAGTTGAACGCTTCGATGAAGGCGTTGTCGGTCGGTTTGCCAGGGCGTGAGAAGTCGAGCGGGACACCATTATGGTAGGCCCACAGATCCATATCCCGCGAGATGAACTGGCTGCCATTATCCACCCGCATCGTCGCCGGATAGCCAATCTACCGGCACACCCGCTCCAGCGTGGCAACAACGTCTTCACCCTTGCAGCTGAACCTTGGATCGATGATGGGTGAGAGGCGCGAGAGTGTATCGACCACAGTCAGGACGCGCAGCTTACGGCAAGTCGCGAGTTGATCAAGAACGAAGTCCATTGCCCACACCTCATTGGGCCTCATGGCATCCGAGCGATCCTCCCTCAGATTGGCCTTCACCGCCGTTTTGGTGATCTGTCCCGCAATTACAGCTCCATCTAGCGGTAAATTCTATAGGCTTTCTTGACGTTGATCGGCCAACCTGCTTCAAAACAAACGCCTTCTGTGCGTCCGTAAATCTCGCTGCTTTCATCGCCCCCTTTCCTTCTCCCAGCCAGAAATTCGTCGCGGAAGACTCCAATCACAAATGGCTCAAAAATGGGCTTCAGAGCACACCTATCTGAGATTGGTCAAAGCTTCCGGGCTGATGCCGGCTTCAAGACTTGTATAACTTCGCGAAGTGCCTGAGGCAGAAAGACTCTAAGGCAGCCAACATAAATGGCACATCCCAACATTCCGCCGAGTCCTAGCTGAACCGCCGAATGCAATGCCGAAACCCCTCCCTGGGATATGAAGAGCAACACGACCACACTCATAATAAAAGCCACTATCATACTGGGAATGAATGAATAGAACCCCGAAACAGAGTCCATCGCTTCAATTCTGAACACTACAATTCCAGTAAGCAGAACTGTAATGAAACGTGAGGCAAGTATTCCTACGCACGCACCAGTGAGACCATTGAGAAATGCGCCCATGGTAACGAACGCTAATATGAGCAGAGCATTCAGAAAATTCACCTTCACAAGTAAGTCAAACCGGTTAGTTCCTTGGAAATACGACGAGAAAACGCCTTGCGGCCCTTTTAAGGCTCCAGCGATTGCCATTATGGCGAAGATCGAAGAAATCTCCGACCATCGAGCGCCCAACAGAACATCCGTGATTGGAACTGCAACCGCCCACATCCCGAAATAGATGGGAGAAAGGATTGTGGAAGAAACTGATAGTGCCCATCTCAGAAGCTCTTTTCTATCGCCGCCCTCGCGGCTAATTTTCGAAAAATTTGGAAATATTACGCGACCAAGACTGGAGCCCAGAACTTCCATGGGTAGGACCGTGAACCTGTTGCAAACGAAGAATATCCCGCCGGCGGCGGCATCCAGCACTCGCGTCACAATTAGAACCACACCCTGGTTAGAAAGGTAGTGGCCTATCATCGCAGTAAGGCTCCGCGCTGCTTCAGGCAGCACAGGCTTAATCAATGGCCAATTGAAGTAAATGCGTGGGCGAAACGGCGTAACAACGGACATGGCGATTACGCGCACAATTGAGAACACAATGTGTTGCGCCATCAATGCCCAGACCCCAAACCCCAGAAAAACAAGCAAAATAGCAGAGAATCCGGACGCCAGATTCGATACAATGGTTGGAACAACCTGCTTCCGAAAGGTAAGATTCTTGCTCATCAAGGATACAAAAAACTCGGCAACAAATGTCAGAGGAGCAATCAAACCTATCGTTTGGATGAACACTCTAGAACTAGGCGCACCAAGGAGCTGGCTAATCTGCGGTGCAAATAGAACTAAGGTCATCGACACAAGAAGACCCAAACCTAAGGTGATTAGGAATGCTGTGTGCCACAATTCCGGACTGTGTTCCTCGGCCGCGACAAGCGCGGTATTCACGCTGTGGACCGACATCATCGACATGAGCTGAAACACGGCAATCGCAACCGCGACAGCCCCAAACTCCTCTGCGCCGATGAATCTAGCGAGTATCGGAATGGTCAGAAACTTCAAGCCAACCGCCACGAAGTTCATCGCGGCAACCCAGCGAGCATCCTCACCAACCTTTGAGAAGTCGGAGGGCATTAGGCCGTTTTCCTCAATATTTTTAACTAGTTAACATGTGGCCCATCGCCTTAGGGCAGAATTCTTATCAAGTAAATAAATTATCTACAAGATCTACCCTCGTGCAACCAAAAAAATGGAGCAAATCTCCGACTCTCACCCCGGTAAGTTCTTCCTGGAAACGGCTTTGGTCAACACCTATCCCGTCCCATTCACTGAATGCTCGGTGGAGCACATATGCAATCGCAATTGGACTGAGACCCGTTCTGGGCGTCGAGCGTTCGGTATCGTTGCATTTGAGCGGATAATGCCGAGTTGCGCAAGGCGATGAACCAGGTCGCTGCGGAACGTCGGCGGTTCGGCTATCGACCCGTGCATTTGATGCTCGAACGCTAAGGTTGGCAGGTCAACAAGAAGTAGCTGAGGCAACTCTATCGCGAAGAGAGTTTGCAGGTAAGGAAGCGCGGCCGATGAAGAAAAGCTCTGGGGCGCGAAGGCCAATGTTGGTGCCAGAGTGCCCAAATGAGCGGTGGAGCCTAGACTTCGTCCCGGATGCCTTTGCCGGCCGGCGCAGGTTCCGTGTGCTGCCTAACGTGGACGCCTACATTCGTGAGTGCGTGACCTTGGTTGCAGATACATCGCTATCCTGACTACGTGTCAAGCGGGAGTTGACCGCGATCAAAGCGCGACGCGGATAACCAAGAACGAATGTCAGTGATAATGGCACGGAACTGACTAGCATGGCAGTCTTAAGACGGTGCCTGGTGACCCGGATCGACTGTCACTACCTCGCCCGGGCAAGTTAATGCAGAGCGACTTCATCGAGGCGTTCAAAGGCAGCTTCTGGGAAGAGCTCTTTGACGAAACCCTGCTCCAATCGCTGACCGAGGCCAGAGAGAAGATCACCACATCGAAGGAAGACACAAACCGACACACACCCCACTCGTCCCGCGGCAATCTCACACCGTGGGAATTTGCCACGAAATCGAGACTGGAGAATAAGGCCACATGAGGCCAAAAATCACCCATCGGATTTTCCCAACGGCTGGTGGAAATTCGGGTCTCAGGTCACAATCTCTGAACTGCCTGTCAACCTGGGTGTAGAGATTTTTCTAAGTTCGCATCTTCCAACTTGGATTGACTCCTGCATCCCTTTTTTGCTCCAGATGATACAGCTACTGACACTTTAGCTATTATTGATTGGAGTCTGTTAATGAGCACGCTGCATTTCGTGGCACTGGTGGTACTAGCAGTCGCTCTTTCGACTATCTTGGCGATCTGGTATTACCAGACCCACTCGATCTATCGCTTTCCGCAAGATGCAGTGCGTCCGGAAGGGGACCTTTCGATGTATGAGGTGGTCAAGTTTGCTGGCGGCGACGGAACGTCTATTGAGGCTTGGATTACTCCACGCGAAGGGGATGCTCCAATTCTGCTGACATTTGGCGGCAATTTCGCGGGTATAGATAGGATGGCGCAGCATATGGCAAGCTTTGCGTCTCTTGGCATCGGCATCGTTATTATGCGCTATCGCGGTCAAAATGGCGCTTCTGGTCGTCCTTCAGAGATATCAATAAAGGGGGATGCACTGGCACTCTATGACCAACTCGATGCGATTTTGCCGGAGCCCGTTCCAGCCGAAAAGAGGTTCATCTATGGATTCAGTTTGGGAACTTCGCCAGCAGTCCACGTGGCCAGAAATCGCGAGGTGCAAGGCCTCGTTGTCGAGGCCGGCTTCGATAAGCTTTGTAGGTATCAGAGTAAGCGCTTGAAGGGCATACCAATGTGCCTGCTTATGTGGAATGAGCGCCATGAGGCGGTAGCCGATATTGCTCATGTTAGAGCACCCTTGCTGTTCGGACATGGAGTTCAGGATAAGGCACTGCCGTTAGAATGGGCCGAGGCACTTTTTTCGGAAGCTCCCGACGAAAAGGAGTTTCATACGTACCGCAATGGCACGCATTCGAATCTATTGACGCAGGGTTTTGCCAGCGAGGTCTTGTCATTTCTAAAGAAGTAGTTGGGCAGCAGTTGTTCCGAGACAGCGAAGAATTCGCGCATTCCACGGTTTTCGGCGCGAGCGGCGAGTTTGAAACCGGTTCGTTCGGTTGGCTTGAGCTTGTTTTACTGTGGATAGCCAAGTGGCGACCTGTCTGATCTATTGTGGATTGCAGACGCGCAGGTCTTGGTCAGCAGCCACTCCACACCTTCCTTGCCGATCCGCTTGCGGCAGTTGGTCAGCGAACTCGACGCAAGCCACGATGCTGCCGAACGCAAGAGCTCATAGAAAAAGAGCACGCTAGACCGCCAAAATTGCAAGAGCGGGGGTAACTCTCGAAATTGCTGCATGCCGGTCTGACCCACCTTCTCGGGCGTGTATGACGCCATTTCGCTAAGGTTTCGAACAAGCCGCAGTGCCCAATTCGAGTGGAAGCATCAATCCCACCCCCTGTTTCCGACGCGCGTATTGGAAGGGTTGAGGCAAGAACGACAGAGGATTTTTCTTGGTCCAATCCATCACGCAAAAAATTTCTATTTTGTTATCGGCCCCTTTGTATGTACCAGCCACTGTTCGCAAGTAATTTCTGGTATGTTCTCGGGAGTCGCTCATATGTATTCGGCCTGTTGGCCGACGCGCGGGCCGTGGTCTTGTTGGGGTTACGCGCGCGCTGTGATCTCAGTACCTACAAGGTCTATGCAGACCGTATGGGCCGTTAGATACTGGGGGCGGAAATTTTCCGTTCCATGCTTTTTGTCAGTCTCGAATTCCTTTGGATTACCTCGGAGTTTTGACATCGATAGCAACCTCATCTCTTGGTGAGTCAAACGCCGTTTTATGTTTCAATATGCTCCATGCCCTTCGCGCCAGTTTTTTGGCCAGGCGCCTGCCAATTTGTTGCTGTTCATGCCTTCCGCAGCTTTGGGCAACCCGTCGCCGAAGCTGAAGTCCGGCCATCAATTTGTGCGCATCAAAATGACCTTGACTGCTTGAACGAAGAGCATTCGCAAACATTGGCTACTGCGTTTGGTGATGCGCCCCAGGACCGATCGCCCGCCTGTGCACTATTGACGGGATACAAGGCCAACCCATGGCGCGAAGTCGCGCCCTCGACAAACTGCCTCACCCGTTTCAACTGCTGCTACCATCGCGGTCGAGATCCTCGCGTCAATGCCGGGGATGGTCATGACGATGACGCAGTTCTCTTCGGCATGACTGATCAACTCGATCTCCCTCGAAACTGTATCGATCCGATCATCAAGCCAAAACCAATCACCATAAAGGCCAATCAAGATCGAACGCTTCCGCAGGGATATCACGTCTTTGCGCTCTTCCAAGATCGTTTCGAACGAGCTCTTCGAGCACGCAGCCCCTTCCGCACCGTAATGCCAGGCGCGGATCTGGTTGATAGTTGCAGTTCGACGCGACACCAGGCGGGACCGAACGCGATGGTGCACCTGCAGGTCAAGCTGCTTCTGGTTCTTCTCGGGACAAACGGCAGATTTGCAAATTCCGATGTCTATCGACATCAGCTCAACAATTATGGACTTCGCCATGTTACTTCTCCATCTTGCAGAAATAGACAATGCCTAACCTGCTGAGTGAAGCAGCCGGTACATCCCATTATTCGCTCAAAGAACTCCCAATAGAACAGCGTGTTCGGCGCGCGAAATCGTGCTGTAAGTCGATGATGTCGGTCAGGCGTGGGCGCAGCAGATCGTCCTGTTCAGGGGCGCGGAGTTTCGGCTTCATGGGGCCTTGGAAGTTGCAGGGCTTTCTCTCATTTCGTCGCAAACCCTGCAATCCAAGAGTATCTCCAAGCCCCCTCAGCCAGCGAAATCAGACGCTTGCGCGTTGTTTGGAACCAACCTTTGAGCGGTCCGCGTTGGTGTTTTGTTCATCCGAAAGTCAACAAGCTTCCGCTTTCATCCACGTGCCAGAGGGAAGGCCATCTTTTTCAAGTTGACTTCTACCTCCTATGACTTCGAAGGCCGCGACCCGTTTTACACGCACAAAAGACATTGCATCATTAGCACCGAATATCTGTTGGCAAGATTACGCTGATCGGTTGCCACTAAAGATGTTGGCGTTCGCCAAGTCGGCATTCTGTAATACACATAGCTGTAATGACCCTAGGCGAGACAATCTAGAGGTGAAATGGAGCAAGTATGGTGGCGGCGTACGGCCTTTTTGGATTATCTGCTGGCATTGCCGCATCGGTGATTGCCGTATTTCTCGGCGCGAACTTATTTATCTGCATAGTTTCGTATTTTGCGGGATCTACAGTGGCTGTAGTACTACTTGCACTCAATCGGCTGTTAAAGTCGGACTAGAACTCGTTGAAGCTTGTCGGGAAATGAAAAGGGCACGTTAGGGCGTGTTGACAATAGGGATTCAGATGGCGCGGTGAGCGTGATTCAAGCTGGCAACTGCGATGGAGACCAACTTGGCACGAGACCTGGTGTCGGACGAGGAATGGGCGTTTTGTGAGCGGTTCATCCTAGCGGTCCGCGCCCCGAACGGGCGCAATCCTTCCAAACACCGCTTTGTTCTTGATGGGATTTTCTGGATTGCGCGGACGGGTGCCCCAAGGCGCGACCTGCCCGGGGAGTTCGGGAAGTGGCCGAGCGTTTACCTGCAGTTCCGGTGTTGGACACTGGCGGGGCTCTGGGAGGAGACAATGGACGCCCTGAACCAGAGTGGGGCGGTGCCACCCGCGCGCTTGTGCGTCTGGAGGGTGCAGAAGCCAAAATTGAGACCTCGTCAGTCACGCGCGGCGTTGTTCCTGACCCCGAAACCCGGGCGAGCTCAGACGCTGTAGCGGACGCGTTTGGCTATGCAGAAATGCAGATCGTCTCATTCGAAGATTTGTTTGGCGGTTAACTCCACGCAGCCGTGGATCACCAGCATCCACGAGATCTTGATGACGTAAAGCTTCTCTACGAACATGAAGGACTGACGGATGATCTGTTCTGGACGTTCCTGATCTACACTGCCTGTTCGGCACGTCCGGCCCACGAATTACTGAATCCCAGTCTGATTGCCCTCGATCAACCTTATGTGTGTGAGTTTGAGGGGATGACTAAGTCAGCCGTCGGCCTGGATTGACCTACTGACGACGCGCAACCAACTGATTGCATATATCCAATCTCGCTTCGACAAACCCACCAGACATTATTGGCTCAGTTTGCAGGATGGCGCGCTGGATTTCGCCGCAATTAATCTACCGCAGGCCGCCAGTCTTCTCGCCGTGCGTTGGAGTTTTTCAATCTGGAGCGCTTGATCCGGGACAAGCCGAGGGCGTGGCAAGGTGTGATGCAACGCGAAAATATGGATTTCTGTTTGAAAACAGGGGCCGTCAGAACGCTAGGGTCAGGATTCATAACCAATAGATGACGGTTGCTGCGAGCGCGATGGCAGAAAGGAGTACTTTGGGACAGCGGTCATAGCGGGTTGCGACGCGTCTCCAGTCCTTGAGTCTGCCGAACATAATCTCGATACGGTTGCGGCGTTTGTACCTACGCTTGTCGTACTTGACCGGGGTCTTGCGTTGCTTACGGCCGGGGATGCTGGCGCGTATCCCTTTGTCTTTTAACGCTTCTCGAAACCAGTCGGCGTCATAGCCGCGATCCCCAAGTAGCCAGTCGACTTTTGGGATGCTGCTG
>NZ_JBQFRP010000006.1:0-270458 GCF_056537465.1 Ruegeria sp. CE8 | reverse complement strand
ACAAATACTGGTCCCCCGTCAACCGCGTCGACAACGCATACGGAGACCGAAACCTCGTCTGCACATGCCCACCAATGTCAGAATACGAAGAAGCCGCCGAGTAAAAACGCGGACCTGAAAAACACTCCGACCCCTGCCATGGCGGGGGTCGGGCATCAGAAAACGACCTTGCCTTGATGGGCAACGTCCACATCACTCAGGCGGAGGAACAATGAAACACTACGTCCTCAAGAACGGCCGGGCACGCTGGACCTGCGCGGCCTCGTCGTCACCTGAAAGAAAACACCACGTCGATGTCATTCTAGCTGGCACAGATACCGATGCGTCGGCGCAAATTGTCATCGAATTCTTTGACGCCCTGAACAAGCTGGTCGAAAACCACTCTTACATTGTCAATGTTCGGAGGTTGGCCGAAGAACCGGTTGGTGGGCCGTTATGCTGGTCAAGTCGAACAGCCCTGTTTTGGGGGGATATCAACAAAAACTGGCTGCTGGATGATTCCGAAAAAGCCTGGACATGTCAGGTCATGAATTTGGCGTCCCGCACAATTCTTGTGGGCGGAGCGGTTTTGCTGCTTGGTCAAACCGGACGATCGGAAAGAACGGTCGCAGCGGTTCATCCCAATTTCATGGCAGCAGCGCAGGAAGTCGGGTTGATTGACGATGGCAGCGGCATCCACATGTCATATGACAGTCGTTTGCACAGCGCCTCAACCCGGCTGAGCGCCCTTCGCCTTTTGTCCGACTTTGTATCTGTTGATCACGGTGAGCATCTGGCCGACACACTACGCAGCTATATCGGCCTGTCCGAACCCAAACGATCCGCCAAAAGTCATCTTGCGATCCGCCTGTTCCAACGCTCCGAGGCCGATCCACAAGTCCGCAAAACCGTCGAAACTATGCTTGAAAACCTGGAAGATCCCCTGCGGATATCCGATCTGGCGCAATCATTGGGAACGTCGACGCGCCAGTTGCAACGCAGGTTTCTCAGCAAGACCGGCACAAAACTGCTGACCACCTACAGAGAGTTGCGTCTTGAACGTGCCGACATCCTGCTTCGGACAACAGATCTTTCTCAGCGCGAGATTTCGGCGGCCACTGGATTTTCGTCTGCGGCAGCATTGGGCCGTGCATTTCGCTCTCATTTCAAGACGACGCCCGACGACATCCGCAATCAGCGTTTTGCCGGTCAACTTTCAGCCGTAAACACTGCCGTCTAGGCCGCGGCCCAAGGGCTTTGGTTTTGATTTCGGTCCAGATGATCGGGCTGAAAACGGTGTCGTTGGTTCGCCCAATGGCCAGACTTCTGTTTTGCCACCCGTCTTTCATTGAGCCGCCAAAATCGAGTGTAACAAAGCAACCTAAGCGCGGAGCTTTGCCACGCGCACTCCACTTCGCAAAACTTTGATGACAGAATGTCATCTTAGCATTAGTTTGCGACTATAAAATTCGAATGTTTGATTGATTTCCCGCTCTGCTAACCCCCAAGCGCGAGTATACTATGTCGAAATTCAAGTTCCCGACTGCCTTTACAATCCTGTTTGTCCTGATCGCCGTTGTAGCTGTACTGACCTGGGTCATCCCGGCTGGTGAGTATGAGCGGCAGATGAACGAAGCGCTTGGCAGCGAAGCCCCTGTACCCGGCACTTATCACGAGGTCGCGCCAAACCCGCAGGGGATTACGTCCGTCATCCTTGCCCCGATTGCCGGGATGTACGACCCGGGACTTCTGGGAAGTTCCTCCAGCGCAGCAATCGATGTGGCGTTTTTTGTTCTGATCATCGGCGGATTCCTGATGGTGGTTACGAAAACCGGTGCGATTGATGCGGGAATCGGATGGTTGCTGCACCGGCTGGCCGGACGGGAAATCCTGATGATTCCCATTTTGATGATCGCCTTTGCTTTCGGCGGAACCAGCTATGGCATGGCCGAGGAGTCGCTGGCGTTCTACGCGCTGATCATTCCGGTCTTCATACGGGCTGGGTATGACTCTCTGACCGGCGTTGCCGTCATCATGCTGGGCGCGGGGATCGGAACGTTGGGTTCGACCTTCAATGCGTTTGCGACGGTTGTTGCATCCCAGGGTGCCGGAATTCCCTTCACCAACGGGATCGTCCTGCGCTTCATCATTCTCGCCTTATGTCTGGCCGCTGGTATTGCCTTTGTCATGCGATATGCACGACGCGTTAAGGCCGATCCATCCGCGTCAGTGGTTGCGGATCAAGCCGAAGAAAACAGGGCGCATTTCCTGAAAGGATCGGACAGCGACGACGCGTTCCCCGAGTTGACTCGGACGCGGTCGATCATCCTGATCCTGTTCGGCCTGACCTTTGCCGTGATGATCTATGGCGTGGTTGCGCTGGATTGGTGGATGGCTAGAATGTCGGGCCTGTTTCTTGTCATGTCGATCATCGTCTGGTGGGTCGGGAAACTGGATGAAGCGTCCCGGATGGATGAGGCGACCTTTGTCGATACCTTCGTAGATGGCGCGCGCGACCTGTTGGGCGTGGCGCTAATTATCGGGGTCGCGCGCGGCGTGGTTGTCATCATGGATGCAGGCAAGATCACCGACACGATTCTGGCAGCAGCCGAGGGCTTTGTGTCCGGCCTCAGCGAGTTTGCCTTTATCAACGCGATGTTCGGCATTCAGATTCTGATGTCCTTCCTTGTGCCCTCGTCCTCAGGGCTAGCAACGCTGTCGATGCCGATCATGGCGCCGCTGGCAGACTTCGCCGGAGTCGGACGCGATCTGGTGGTGACTGCGTATCAGTCCGCTAATGGATGGGTGAACCTGTTCAATCCGACCTTTGCGGTGGTGATGGGCGGGTTGGCCATTGGCCGGGTGTCTTATGATCGGTGGCTTCGATTTGTCTTCCCTCTGCTGGTCATCCTTGCCGTCATCATCTGCGCCGCGCTCACAGTCGGAGCCATTACGGACCCAGGGATCGACAGCCCCGCAGCCGAGACCTCAGACACGACGTCGAGCTGAGCCGGCGCAATGACCGATCGTACCGCCTCAGAGACGACGTCAACAACGGGTGCCCTTGGGCTGACGGCGTGTATCGCTCTGGTCGTAGGAAACATGATCGGGTCGGGAGTGTTTCTGTTGCCTGCCTCGCTTGCGCCGTTCGGCCCTATCGCGATCGGAGGGTGGATTCTGACATCCGCAGGCGCTCTGGTTCTGGCGATCATCTTTGGACGACTGTCGCGGGTGGTGTCGAAGCCCGGTGGTCCTTACGCTTACTCACAAGAGGCGTTTGGTGATTTTGCCGGGTTTATCATCGCCTGGGGGTATTGGATCGCCCTGTGGACTG
This sequence comes from Ruegeria sp. CE8, assembly GCF_056537465.1. Taxonomy (NCBI): domain Bacteria; kingdom Pseudomonadati; phylum Pseudomonadota; class Alphaproteobacteria; order Rhodobacterales; family Roseobacteraceae; genus Ruegeria; species Ruegeria sp. CE8. Next base: position 267,145 of record NZ_JBQFRP010000006.1, on the reverse strand, counting down.
GGAACGCCGCTGTTGCCGTGGCCTTGGTGGGGTATCTGGGCTTCCTGTTCCCGGTCATTATCGAAGTCCCCATGTACGGCCTTGCAACCGCTCTGGTCGCGATCTGGTCGCTGACGCTGATCAATATTCGCGGTGTGGAAGGGGCGGGCTTGGTTCAGATCGTGACCACTGTGCTTAAACTTGCTCCGCTGATCGTCATTGGCACGCTGGGTATCTTCTGGATCAATACCGAGAACTACATTCCAGTCAACCAAAGTGGCACCACAGCTTTCACGGCAATTTCGGCGGCGGCAGCCCTGACGCTTTGGGCCTATCTGGGTCTTGAATCCGCAACGGTTCCTTCCGGCGACGTTATCGAACCTGAAAAGACCATTCCGCGCGCCACCGTGATCGGAGTGATTGTTGCGGCATGCGTCTATATCTCGGTGACTGCCGTTTCGATGGGGGTCATTCCTGCCGAGCTTCTTGCCGTGTCCGCCGCGCCGCTTGCCGCCGTTGGCGAAGTCATGTTCGGCCCTGTTGGCGGTATCCTCGTGGCCATAGGCGCGGTGATATCAACGTTTGGCACTCTAAACGGATTCACCCTACTCAGCGGGCAGGTCCCTTACGGGGCGGCCTTGGATCGCGTGTTCCCTGCAGCATTGGCGCGAAAATCCAAATTTGGAACGCCCGCAAATGCGCTGATCCTGTCGAACGCGCTGGCCTCGGTTCTTATCATCATGAACTACGCCCAAGGTCTGGTCGCCGCATTCAACTTTGTCATTCTGCTCGCCGTTGTCGCCAGCCTTTTACCCTATGCCATCTGTTCCGTGGCCGAGATCATGATCCGACTGAAAGGCGGGCAGGTTTTGCATGGCCCGGAATTGGCCAAGGTTGTCGTGCTGGGCGCGCTTGGGTTCATTTATTCGGTCTGGGCTTTCATCGGTTCGGGCGCTGAAACCGTTTTGGTTGGCTCCGTCCTGTTGCTGGCGGGCGTGCCAATCCATGTCTGGGTCCGCTGGAGCCAGGCCAATGACGTTGAAGACATTCAGAAAACGGATACCTAGAAAGGAGAATTGCCATGAAGCTCGGCGTTCATTCCGAGATCGGAAAGCTCAACAAGGTGATCGTCTCGCGCCCGTCACTGGCGCATGATCGACTGACACCGCGAAACTGCGAAGAGCTTCTGTTCGATGACGTGATCTGGGTCGAACAGGCCCGCAAGGATCACGCCGAATTCTGTTCGCTCATGCGGGAACGCGGGGTTGAGGTTTATGACATTCAGGATCTGCTGGCCGAGGCGATCCGGTCAGACCCGGCCGCGCGTGCCTTCCTTCTGGACCGCCTGATCACGCCCAACATGGTCGGGCTTGGGTTTTCCGTGGAAATGCGCGCCTGGCTGGACGAGATGGATTCCAAAATGTTGGCCCGCCATATGCTGGGCGGGATCATCTTCGCGGACCTGCCCAAGGGTATGATTGATGAGCAGTTCGGTGATCTGGTTTCGCTGGGCGATTTCATCCTTCCGGCCATCCCGAATGCCCAGTTCCAGCGCGACCCCTCCTGCTGGATTTTCGATGGTGTGACGACGAACCCGATGTTCTGGCCTGCTCGTAAGCCGGAAACCCTGATCATGCGCACAGTGTATCGGCATCATAAGATGTTCAAGGACGCCGAGTTCGAGTTCTGGTGGGGCGACAGCGACGACGATTTTGGCCTCGCCTCGGTCGAGGGTGGCGACGTTCAACCGGTGGGCAACGGCACAGTCTTCATTGGAATGGGCGAACGCACTACCCGGCAAGCCGTCGCACAGGTTGCGGAAGCCCTATTCAGAAAGGGCGGTGCTGAACGTGTCGTCGCCTGTGCGATGCCAAAAAGCCGCGCGGCCATGCACCTGGATACAGTGTTCACTTGCCTTGACCACGACAAAGTCACCGCATTCTCCGAAGTCGCGGACCAGATCACCTGTATCTCAATTCGTCCTGGCGACCGCGGCGATTTGGATATCCACGTGGAGAAAGGGCACCTGTTTGACGTTTACAAAGAGGCTCTGGGGCTGAATTCGCTCGAGGTCATCTCGACCGGCGGCAACGAATTCCAGGCTGAACGCGAGCAATGGGATGACGGCAACAACGTCGTGGCCCTCTCGCCCGGTGTGGTCGTTGGCTATGCGCGCAACACGTTTACGAACGGAAAGATGCGCGCAGCCGGTGTCGAAGTGATCGAAATCTCGGGTCAGGAACTGGGGCGTGGCCGCGGCGGTGGCCACTGCATGACCTGCCCGATCGACCGCGACCCCGCCTATTGAATTTACCATGGGTGCAGCCCCCTTGCGCCCGCTGATTTTTTGTTAGGAGAGACAAAATGGCATTCAATCTCAAAGGCCGTAGCTATCTTAAAATTGCCGATTTCAGCCAGCGTGAAATGCTGTACCTGCTGGATCTGGCCCGCGACCTGAAACGCGCGAAATATGCCCGCGCGGAACAGCCCTCGCTGACCGGAAAGAACATTTGCCTGATCTTCGAGAAAACTTCGACACGCACCCGCTGCGCCTTTGAAGTGGCCGCTTACGATCAGGGTGCGAATATCACCTATCTTGATCCGTCGGGCTCGCAAATCGGGCACAAGGAGTCGATGAAAGACACAGCCCGCGTTTTGGGCCGCATGTTCGACGGGATCGAATTCCGCGGTGCGGGTCAGGACATGGTTGAAACGCTGTCAGAATATGCCGGTGTTCCGGTCTATAACGGCCTGACGGATGACTGGCATCCGACCCAGATGCTTGCCGATATGCAGACCATGATCGAGCACGCTGACAAGCCCCGCAAGGACATTGTCTATGCCTACTCAGGCGACTGTCGGTCGAACATGGGCAACTCGCTGTTGATGTTGGGCGCGATCATGGGCTGCGACGTCCGGATGATCTCGCCGAAAGAAACCCAGCCCCATGACGATGTGCGCGAATTGGCGATGGAACGGGCTGAAAAGACCGGCGCACGTGTGACCATCACGGACGATACCTCGGCCGTAGAAGGCGCGGATTTCATTCATACCGATGTCTGGGTGTCGATGGGTGAGCCAAAAGAGGTTTGGGCCGAACGGATCAAGCTGCTGAGCCCTTATCAGGTCAACATGGATCTGATGAAGAAAACCGGCAATCCGGCGGTTAAATTCATGCATTGCCTGCCCGCCTTCCACAATCTGGAAACCAAGGTCGGTCAGGACATTCACGAACAGTTCGGCATCACCGAGATGGAAGTGACCGAGGAAGTTTTCGAAAGTGATATGAACATCGCGTTCGAGCAAGCCGAAAACCGGATGCACACCATCAAGGCGATCCTCGTCGCCACGCTGGGGGCCTGATCCATGGGACGCGTTGTTGTAGCACTCGGCGGCAACGCGCTTCTCAAACGGGGTGAGGCGATGACAGCGGACAATCAGCGCAAGAACGCAAAGATTGCCGCCGAAGCCCTCGCCCCGCTCTGCGAAGCGCATGAAACCGTCATTACTCACGGCAATGGCCCGCAGGTCGGGATGCTGGCCCTGCAAGAGATCATGTATACGGATGTCGAGGAATATCCGCTGGACGTTTTGGTCGGCGAAACGATGGGCATGATCGGCTACATGATCGAGCAGGAGCTTGGGAACATCCTGCCCTTCGAGCATCACATCGCCACCCTGTTGACTATGATCGAGGTCGATCCGAGCGACCCGGCCTTTGACAATCCGACCAAATTCATCGGGCAGGTTTATTCCGAAGCGGACGCCAAGAAAGAGGCGGCTGACAAGGGCTGGACGGTGAAACCGGATGGCGAGTACTGGCGACGCGTGGTGCCATCGCCCCGCCCGAAACGTATCTTTCAGGTCGAACCGATCCGTTGGATTCTGGAGAAGGGCGCGACCGTAATCGCCGCTGGCGGAGGTGGCATCCCGACGATGTATGAGGCAGGTGCTGAACGGAAACTGGTTGGGGTCGAAGCCGTCATCGACAAGGATTTCGCCTCGTGCCTGCTGGCGCAGAACCTTGGCGCAGATTTCTTTGTCATCGCCACGGACGCTGAGGCCGTGTTCCTGAACTGGGGAACTCCCGATCAAAAGGGTATCCGGTCAATCACGCCTGATGCGTTGGACGCGTACGACTTCCCCGCCGGGTCAATGGGTCCAAAGGTGCAGGCCGCACAGGACTTCGTGCGATCCTCGGGCGGTCGGGCCATTATTTGCGCACTCGCAGATGTTCCGGCCGCAATAAGGGGCGAGAAAGGCACCACAGTTTCGCTGGAGGCCGGTGCGACGCAGTATCACTGAGCGGATCAAATCTGAGTCGGATCCTGAAAGCGGCCATCGTTGCCCTGAGCAGCTATTGGCCGCCCTACAATACTGCGTGACGTATATAGCTATTTTCCGGTCACATCGGCAACGCGCCCTGAGGTTCCGGCGTGTTTGCAAGTTCGAACGCCCCGACACTCGCTCCGATGCCTTTCAGATCAAACGGGCCAGCCGGAACCATATCGCTCTGTACCTGCCAAGCGGTCGCACTGGAGACAAGCACCTGCCCGTCCTTCGCGATTTCGCACAGACGCGCCGCCAGGTTTGGCGCGGGCCCGATGGCCGAGTAATCCTGACGCCCTTCAAACCCAATCCGTCCCAGGGTTGCCGCGCCCGTGGCGATCCCGATTCCAAGGCCCAGGCCGTGCTCGGCAGAACCTGCCTTGAATGGGAACATTGCCTGACGGACATCCACCTGCATTTTTTGAGCCAAATCGACGGCCCGCTGCGCCGCGTCGTCCAATGGCACCGGAGCACCGAACAAAACCATCAGGCCATCCCCGAGAAACCGTTCCAACGTCCCACCGCACGCCTCGACAAGCGGTCCGCAGGTGCCGTGAAAAGAATTCAGTGCCGCGACGACCTGATCGGGATTGGCCACTGCCGCAAAGGCCGTAAAGCCGCGCAGATCCGCAAACAGAACCGTGATCTCAGCTTTGCGAGTCCTCAGGACGTCCGCCTCGTCGGTTGCGCCGACAATCATTGTCGCCACCTGCGGCGGAAGGAAACGTTTCAGGCGGTTGGTGCGTTCGATCTCTTCAATCTGTTTGGCCACGCGGGATTCCAATGCCGCGTTCCAATCAGACAGTTGTGCCTTTTGCAGCTCGACCTGTTCGTAAAGCGCGCCAAGTTTTTCGCTGGTTTGGTTCACATGGCTGGCCAGTTCGCCAAGTTCATCGCGGTTGGGCACCGTGATTCTGGTGTCGAACGTTCCGCTAGACAACTTGCTGAGCGCCCCATGGATGCGTTCAATTGGCCACAGTAATGCGGTCGAAATCGAGTAGCCCAGCAACAGGGCAATCCCGATCGCCACAAATGCTGCGGCAATGATGTTCTGGCGCGAGGTCAGGTAAGCCTGCGTCGTTGTAGTTGCGAGGTCGCGCATTTCTTTTTCGATACCTTGCGCGGCCGTATAGGCCTCGCGTTGCATCGCCTGTAGCGGTTCAAAAACCTGGATGCCGTAATTCACCGCCGCCGCGAGTTCGCCCGCCCCACTCAACCGGCGTAACTCCAAAAGCGCAGGCTCAAGGGCCCGAAGATCGGACCGAAGCCCTTCTATCGCTTTCTCATCCGGCATGCCGGGCTGTCCGAACTTGCGGGCTCCGATTGCCAGATTGCGCTCCAGTTCCGTGGTAACGTGAAAGATCGACGCCGCTGGTCTTCCGAAGAATCCGCCACGCTGAGCTAAATCCAACGAATTTTGCGGCACGAAAAGCGCCAGAACATGCCCGTTCAGGTTGGAAATTGTTCCATAAGTATCGCTAAAGAATGCTATGCGCTCCTGATCGCGCGCCATCGCCTCGGTTCGCTGATTTGTCTGATGCAGGGCGAAAAGGCCAAACAGCGCCAGACCAACAAGCAGGCAGGTTATTCCCAGAAACGCGGCAAGCAACTTGACCCGAACCGAAAGAGCGATCCTGGCGACGCTGAGCGCAACAATGGGTGGTCTCTCAAGGCCAATGCTGCGGTCGTGTGTCATGTTCGCAACCCCGCCGAAATGTGCGGCAGTACGAGATTAAGTATACACAAATTCGCATGCAATTGCCAGAAACCGACGCAGTTTCTTGGCGCGGCGGGCACATTTGCAACCCCCGATTGAGGCTTTTGTTTAGACTATTTCTCGGAGGAGTCGCTTTCAGCGTAATCCCGCAGAGTTTCGATATCCGCGATTTCCGCATGGTTGCGGTTGATTTTCACGCCCACAGCCTTGAGACGGGAAAACGCCCGGCTCAGGCTTTCGGGCTTCATGCCCAGACGCCCGGCAATCAGCATCTTGTCGTATGGCAGGTCAACTTCGCATTTGCCAGTTTCCTGGTCAGACAGGTTCAACAGGAACTCGGCCACCCTTTGGGCACCGGTCTGGGCCTTGAGCTGCTCAAGCTGCGCGACCAGCGAATGCAGATGGGTAAACGTAGCCGCCAGGATCGACACCCCGATCTCTGGGTCTTCGCGCATCAATGACAGCAGAATCGGGCTGGGAATATGCATCACTTCGCAGGCCGACACCGCCTCGGCGGAAACTGGGTATGGCACATTACGCAAGGCGACTGCCTCGCCGAAACTCTCGCCGCGGGTAAACACGCTGACCACGGCCTCGGCCCCGGTGGGTGCCATGCGAAACAACTTAACCCAACCGGCCAGAATAACGTGAACCGCCTTGGCCTCTTCCTCCTGAAGAAAGATCGTCTCACCCCGATCATAACGCCGCCAAATCGCATGGCTGAGGAGTTTGTCGATATGGTGTTCCGGCAAGCTTTTGAGCAACAGCGACTGTCTGGCGATTGCTTTTTGTGCTTCATGCGCCACGAAGCGTCCCCTTTTTTCCCTGGCCGATAGTCAGGCCGGTACATTTGTCACTTTATGCCTATGCCAAACATGAATCCCCTGCACCAGTCTTTTCATGCGCCGCAACTTGACAATTGTCATGTCCCTGACGGGCTCACAGACCTAATCTCGGCCCAAAGCCAGTATTCCCGGGAGTGTGCGAGATGGACTACGAGCGATTTTTCACCCAGAGCCTTGATGATCTGCGGGACGAAGGAAACTATCGCGTTTTCATAGATCTGCAACGGCGCTGCGGAGCGTTCCCGAACGCGCGCCAGACCGACGGCGCGCTGCAGCGCGATGTGCGGATCTGGTGTTCCAATGACTATCTGGGCATGGGCCAGCATCCGGACGTGATCGGCGCCATGCATGACGCGTTGGACCGATGCGGCGCGGGTGCGGGGGGCACGCGCAACATCTCGGGCACGACTCACGACCATGTGCTGCTGGAATACGAACTGGCCGATCTGCATGGGAAAGAGGCCGCGCTTCTGTTTACCTCGGGTTACGTGTCGAACTGGGCCGCGTTGGGGACGCTGGCATCGAAGGTCCCCGGTTTGATCGTTTTCTCTGATGCGCTGAACCATGCCTCGATGATCGAAGGCATCCGCCACTCACGGGCTCAGAAGGTCATCTGGAAACACAACGACCTGGAGGACCTCGAGGCCAAACTGGCCGCCGCCGATCCCGACGCGCCCAAGATGATCGCGTTTGAATCTGTCTATTCCATGGATGGCGACATCGCCCCAATCAAAGAGATCTGCGATCTGGCCGACAAATACGGTGCGATGACCTATCTCGACGAGGTCCATGCCGTCGGCCTTTATGGCCCGCGCGGCGGTGGTATCGCCGAACGCGAAGGCCTGATGGACCGGTTGACCGTGATCGAAGGGACCCTGGGCAAGGCTTTCGGCGTGGTCGGCGGGTACATCGCCGCGTCTGCCGCGCTGTGCGATTTCGTGCGCAGTTTTGCCAGCGGTTTCATTTTCACAACCGCATTGCCGCCCGCGATAGCGGCCGGTGCGGCCGCGTCGATCCGGCACCTGAAACAGTCCAACACCGAGCGGGACATGCAAAAGGCCCGCGTGGAACAGGTTCGCGCCCGGTTGGACGCTGAAGGCATTCCGCATCTGCCCAACCCCAGCCACATCATCCCCGTGATGGTGGGCGATCCGGTGAAGTGCAAATTCATCTCGGACACACTGTTGGAAGAGTTCGGCATCTACATCCAGCCGATCAACTACCCCACCGTGCCGAAAGGGACCGAGCGCTTGCGGATCACCCCCTCGCCCGTTCACACCGACGAAGATGTCGACCATCTGGTCGGCGCGCTGTCGGCCCTGTGGCAGCGGTGCCAGATCGCCCGGATGCCGATCGCCGCACAGTAACCAAAGCGCCCCCTCGCTTGCTAACCTGCCGCCTCACCGAGGCGGCTTTTTTCTTTGGTCAGATCAGATAGAGGGCGAAAATCACCACCGAAAACCCGGTCAGCACCATGGTAAAGCCGCGCAGCCAGGCGGGGCTTTCGGCAAGGTCGAGATAACGCGCAAGGATCACCCGGGCTTTGACTAACGCAAGGATCAGAATGCCCGCGCCAACAAGTTCCGGAGGCGCGGAAAGCATGGTCAGCAAAGCGGATGCCAAGCTCAGCGCCAACAGGCTCAACCAGGCGCTGGTCAATGCGTTCGGGAACCTTCGGTTAGAGTATTTGGGAAAAGGTGAAGCGGTGGGCATGGCTATCATCCCAGCAGGTAGATCACAGGGAACAGCATGATCCAGACCAGATCGACCATGTGCCAGAATTGAGCGCCCGCCTCGATGTTGCGAGGGTCATCCCGCCAGGACACCAACAGCAGAATGCCGACACCCGCCAACACATGCGCGGCATGAAAGCCGGTCAGCAGGTAGTAGAACAGGAAAAACGGGTGGGTCTCGAAGGTGATCCCCTGTGTGGCTTTGCCCGCGTATTCGGCACCTTTTATGATCAGGAATACGATCCCCAGCAGGGCTGCGCCAATCAGTGCCAGCCGCGCCACGCCACGCCACGCCGCTCTGCGCCAGTGCAGGGCCTGCGCGGCAAGATAACCCGAGGTGACCAGCACCGCCGTATTGAACGCCGCACCCGTGCGGTAGAGGTGCGATTGCGCTTCGGCAAAGCCAACCGGGTCGGTCAGGCGAACAGCCATGAAAGCGATCAGGCCAGCCCCGAAGACCAGCAACTCTGAAATGATCAGCACCCACATCAGCAATTCGCCGGGCAGTTCGTCGATGAGAGACGTGTCGCTCATGCCCCGACCAGTTGGCGGTAGATCTGCGGCAAGGCCATCGTCAGTCGATGCGGGTCGGGAATAACGGCAAATCCACCCTGCCCGAACATGCGCGGGAACCAGCTTTTACCGGTCTTGTCGATGGTGACGCCAAACACGGACTGCCCGACCCGACGGGCCTCGCGCACAGCCATGCAGGTATCCTCGATGCCGTGGCGGCCCTCATAGTGATCGAGGTCGTTCGGTTTGCCATCGGTGATGACCAGCAGCAGGCGACGTTTGCGAGACTGCGCCGCGAGATCGGCCGAGCAATGGCGGATCGCAGCACCCAGACGGGTATAATGCCCCGGCCGCAACGAGGCGATACGCTGTTCGACCGTTCCGCCCATCGGCTCGTCGAACCGTTTGCAGCGCTGGACATAGACACGCTGACGTTTCAGCGAACTGAAGGCGTGGATTGCGAAATCGTCCCCGCAGGCATTCAGCCCCCAAGCGAGCGCAGCCAGAGCCTCGCGTTCGATATCGATCACGGCGCGGCCCGTGACGGCACTTTCGGTCGAGCGGCTGACGTCGAGCAAGATCGAGACCGCAAGGTCGCGTGCTTCGGGACGCGATTGCAGCCAGACGCGTTCGGTGCCTTCGCCATTGGCGCACCGATCGACCTGAGAACGCACGGCCGCTTCGATGTCCAACTGGTCGCCGTCAAGATGGCCGCGGGTCATGACCCGACCGGGGCGCAGCGCCTCGAACTGGCGTTTCACGGCGCGTATCCGGCGAGCGGTGGCGGGGTCTTTACCAAACTCGGCAGCGTCTTCGCGAATATCCGCATCTGACAACAGAACGTTGACGTGATCGGGCAGGTACTTACCGGTGCGCACATCCCATTCGGGGTACAGGATTCGACCCGACAGACGTTCGCGGTTCACATCCTCGGGTGCGAGGTCCAGATGCAGTTTCAACCGGGTCGGGGGCGCTTTGGAGATCTGTCCAAGCCCTATTTCTTCCTGATCGTCGGCAGCCTTCTTGGCGTTGTCCGGATCGTCGTCATCGATACGGCGGTTGATATTGAGGAACTCAGCCCAACTGAGGATCGCCTCAAACTTGTGCAAGATAAAACTGTCGCTACGCGACGCCTGATCCGATTTGCGACGGCGGGCGCGATGGGTTTTTTCGCCCGATTCCTCGGGTGGGCCTTCGGTGTCGGGGTTTTCGACCTCGTTATGCTCGGAAAAGCCAACGGCACGCAATTCCGGCCACAGGGCGACCGGGCGAAAACGCTGGTATCCGCGCGGCGCGGTCAGGTCATCCTCCAGCGTCAGCAGCTCCTCGGCCCTGGTCGAAAGCGGCGCGGGATCGCCCAGCATGTGGCGGGCCAGTTCCTCGACCGCAGCTTCAATGGGCGGCAAGTCGGGCACGTCGCGCTGATGCAGCAACCCTTTGCAGAGCTCTGTGTAGAGCGGTCGCAAACCAGGTGCGTCTTCCAATGTCGCGTCGACCATGTCCTGTGCGGCGGCCAGGGCGCGCAGATCAGCGCGTAGCGGGTCATCTTCGTCAATTCGCGTTCCGGCGTGGGCCGCAGCGGCGGCAAGCCAAACATAGAGCGCGCCATTTGCCTCACGTGCTGGGAACACCGCCAGACGGTCGGGCAGGCGCAAAACCTCGCCATCGAATGAGGCACGGGGGATTAATTCCGCTTCGGTCGCAAGGCGGCGGCGCCAACCTAGCCGGTGGCGCGAAACCTCGGGTGAGACCGGGCGCAATTCAACGCCCGGACTACCCCCAAGCCCTCGAAAGAGGACTGCCAGCCGCCCCGCGACCTCAGAGAGGTCGACCGCGGCTCCAACATGCACCTCAGGTGCATCGAGGCGGCTGGCAAGGGTGTGCCACAGTTTCCCGATCGTTTCTTCGGGTTCCCATGGCTCAAAGTCGATCTTGACCATCGGCCGGCCTCACCCAAAGACAGCCGTGACAAGATCGAGGAGCCCGCGTTTGATATCCTCGTCATCAGTCAGAGGTTCGATCATTGCGGCAAGGATGGCGCGGTCGGTGGACATGCCCTGTGCGATCAGTGTCGCGGCATAGACAACCAGACGGGTGGAAACGCCTTCCTCTAGGTCCTGGCCCTTGAGCCCGCGCAGCTTGCCAGCAAGGCGCACCAGCGGTTTGCAGCGTTCCAGCGGCAGACCGCTTTCCTGCGCGACGACTTCGGCCTCCATCTCGGGCGACGGAAAGTCGAATTCCAGCGAGATGAACCGTTGCCGGGTCGAGGGTTTCAGGGTTTTCAGGATATTCTGGTAACCGGGGTTGTAGGAGGCCACCAGCATGAAGCCGGGCGCAGCCTCAAGCTCTTCGCCGGTGCGGTCGATGGGCAGGATGCGCCGATCGTCGGTCAGCGGGTGCAGCACGACGGTCACGTCCTTGCGGGCTTCGACCACCTCATCAAGGTAGCAGATCGCGCCTTCGCGCACCGCGCGGGTCAGGGGGCCATCGACCCAGACGGTTTCGCCGCCTTTCAGCAGGTAGCGGCCGATCAGGTCAGCGGCGGCCAGGTCGTCGTGGCAGGCCACGGTGTAAAGCGGGCGGCCAAGGCTGGCGGCCATATGGGCCACAAAGCGGGTCTTGCCGCATCCGGTCGGTCCTTTCAGCAGAACCGGCAGGTTGTTGGTATAGGCGGCGGCGAACACGTCGCATTCGTCGCCCTGAGGGAGGTAGAAGGGGGCGTCAGCCGCCCCCGTTCCCATTTGTATGGAGCCGTCCATATCCATTACTCCGCAGGTGTTTCAGCTACGCCGGGTTCAATGATCTCTTTCCGGGGGACCCAGATCGAGTAGATGAACAGCAGCGCACCAAGGACCACCACCAGACCAGAACCAAGACGCATCCAGTAGAAGATCGCGATCTGATCCTGCACATCCATGAAGTAGTCACCGACGACCCGCTGCATGTGAGTCTGAACAGTACCGGCGAAGGTCAGCACGAAGGTCATGAAGACCATGCCGCTGGTCATCAGCCAGAAGGACGCCATGTTGAGAACCTGATTGTAAGGATCGCGGTTCTTGAGGATCGGCATCGCATAGCTGAAGATCGCCAGGTTGAGGCAGACATAGGCGCCGTAGAAGGCCAGGTGTCCGTGAGCCGCAGTGATCTGAGTGCCGTGGGTATAGTAGTTCACCCCGTGCAGCGTGTGCAGGAAGCCCCAGACACCGGCACCGAAGAACGCCAGCGTGGCACAGCCCAGCGACCACAGCAGCGCGGCCTTGTTGGGGTGGTCACGGCGGCCCTTCCAGACCATGACGAAGGCAAAGGCCATCATCGCGAAGAACGGGATCACCTCGAGGCTCGAGAAGATCGAACCGATCCACTGCCAGTACGCAGGCGTACCGATCCAGTAATAGTGGTGGCCGGTGCCGAGGATGCCCGAGAACAGGGCGGCGGCAACGATGACATAAAGCCATTTCTCGACGATCTCACGGTCAACGCCGGTCAGCTTGAGCATCAGATAGGCCAGAATCGAGGCCATGATCAGTTCCCAAACACCTTCGACCCACAGGTGGACGACGTACCACCAGTATTGCTTGTCCAGGGACAGGTTGCCCGGGTTGTAGAAGGCAAACAGGAACAGCAGCGCCAGACCCCAGAGGCCCAGAAGCAGGATGTTCGAAATCGCGGTTTTCTTACCCTTCAGCACCGTCATCGAGATGTTGTAGAGGAAGATCAGCGCGGCAACGACGATGCCCGCCTTGACCCATTTGGGCTGTTCAAGGAACTCACGCCCTTCTTTGCCCAGCAGCCAGTTGCCTTCGAACAGGTTGAAGACATAGGTCACGACCACGCCCAGTGTACCGACCACAAGGATGATCAGCTGCAGATAGGCCAGTTTGGTCGAATGGATCTCACGCTCGGTCTCTTCCGGGATCAGGAAATAGGCCGCGCCGAAGAAGCCCAGGATCAACCAGACAATCAGCGAGTTGGTGTGCAGCATCCGCACGATGTTGAACGGCAGAAGCTCGCTCAGGAAGTTGGGGGATACATAGATCAGACCAGCCAGCAGGCCGCCGATCACCTGTATCGCGAACAGGCCCATGGCTACTGCAAAGTAGGCGTAGGCAATTTTTTGGGATTCGTACTTCATTTCTCCGTTCCCTTCTCAGCCCGCATCATTCGGGGGCCAGTCCTGAGCGTCGATATTGTCCGTCCAGATCAGGAAGTTCGCCAGATCACGGATCTCTTCGTCGCTGAGGTTGAAATTGGGCATCTGCCGGCGTCCCTCGATTCCCGTAGGCTGAGACTCCATCCAACCTTTGAGGACCTCGAAGGCCTCGTCAGGATCGTCCAGAACATCCCACCGGGTCATTACATTGGCGACCTCGGGGGCAAAATAGGCGCCTTCACCCATTATCGAGTGACAGTTGATACAGGCGTGTTTTTCCCAGACGTGCTTGCCTCTAACCACACTGTCATCGAGCTTCGCCGAATTCTCGGAGTTCACGATATACCAGTGGGAATGGGCCGACAGGGCCAGAAAGATAAGAATAAAGAACAGTGACCCGCCATAGAATATATTGCGGGCCATGCTCTTGGTCATGACTTCTCGCATCGCGCTCTCCTTTGCGCCGATTAGCTAGTTAAGCCAGAATGGCGACCGGGCCATAGGATCGCCTTAACGAAAGTCAAGACAGGCGAAAGGAATTGAAATTCAGGCTGCACGATCCGCCCGGGGTTTGGTCAAAGCAGGCCACATGGCAACCAGATACAGCGCAAACGAGGTGATCCAAAGGCCGTCCGACAGCAGCATCGCAACCATATAGCCCGCATTCAGCTCTGCGCCGACCCAGCGAGACAGAGCGGCCAACGCCATCAGACCATAAGCCACAACCATCGGTCCGGGCGCGATCAGTGCGCGGCCGCTATGCCCCAGCGCAGCTCGGCTCATGACCGCCAGGGTCATACCGCCGACACAGCCGATGCCCAGAACATGCAGGGCTGCAACCTCGTCACCTATACCCAGCACCGCAAACCCCCACAGGATCAGGCCCAGAGCTAGCATGCCCAACCCCAGATGCAACGCGAGCAGGATTGGTTGCCGCGTAGCCCATTTGGTCCTCCAACGCGACATGCGCAGGATCTGCACAGCCCCCAACACCAGCGCCAGAGCACCGGTTGCGGGTGCCGCCCCAAGGGTCAGCACGCCCAGCGGCAGAATCAGGGCCAGAATCATGCCCGCCTTATCCAGGCGCGCGACAGAGACCGGCCAGTCCGCTTCGGGTACACCAGCGCGCTTCATGGCGTTTCGCGTAAAGGCCGGCGTGATCCGTCCGCCCAGAATCGCGATCATCGCGCAAAGGCTCATCAACCCTGCCCGCAGGCCGGTCTGCAGCGTATCATCCGTGATCCCCATCCATTCCAGGTGGGTCATTAGATCCGCGATCCAGATATAGCTGAGCAACAGCAGGAAAATCATGTTCTGCGGTTTCGGGCGACGGATCAGCTGTGTGGCGATCTTGGCAGCCAAGATCGGCACGAAAGCCAGATCAACAACCGCCACAAAAACCGGGGACAGCATGCCCGAGAACCACATTGCCATCCGACCGGCCAGCCACAATCCGGCTGCCAGAGTAATAAACCGCGCGCGCGCGTCAGGCGCACCTGTCCAGTTCGGCACCGCTGTCAGAAAGAACCCGCCCAGCGCCGCGGTGGCATAGCCAAAGATCATCTCGTGCGCGTGCCACATCGGCGGCGTCATGCCGTAATCCGGCGCCATGTAGGGCACTGTCAGCCATAACCCCCAGACCAGTCCGACAAACAGCCCGTACAGCCCGGCGGACAGAAAGAATACTCGGAACCCCTCACCAAAAATACGGGTGATGACTGCGGGCATGACTGCTCTCCTTGGTCGTTTGCCCAAGCTCTAGCAGTCGGCCAATCCGCATGACTTAACCAAAATCAAAACCCGCACAAAACATGTTCCTAAAACACAGATTTTCCGAAGGTTTTTGACCGTTTTTTTCGCACCCGACACCCGGATTGCACCCCCGGTGTTGACTTTCGTCAAGGATCACAATCCCGCGATGTTCCACCCTTAGCCCCGCCTCACCAGCAAATGGAGAGTGATCATGTCACTTGGAATCAGCTACAACAAAACTGGCCGCGCCTTTGGGGTCGGTTTGGCGATGCTTCTTGGCAGCGTCGCCGCGCCAGCCTTTGCCGAAGAGCCAACATTAAGCGACGAAGCGTTTGAGTCGTCCAAACAGCTCTATTTCGAACAATGCGCGGGCTGCCACGGCGTTCTGCGCAAAGGCGCCACCGGCAAAAGCCTCGAACCACATTGGAAGAAAACCGCAGCCGACGGCACCGTAACCGAAGGCGGCACCCTTGCACTTGGTCAAGAGCGCCTCGAAAAGATTATCGCCTGGGGTACCGAAGGCGGTATGAACAACTTCTCGGACATCATGACCGAGCAGGAAATCAAGGATATGGCGACCTATATCCAGATGGAGGCCCCCAAGCCGCCAGAGATGTCGCTGGAACAGATGAAAGCCACCCGCAAGGTCTATGTCGAAGAAGCCGACTATCCGACCGAGCCGCTGCATGGCCGCAACTGGGAAAACTTCTTCGTCGTCATCGAGCGTGACGTAGGTAAAGTGGCCGTTATCGACGGCGACACCAAAGAAGTGTTGACACATATCCCGACAGGTTATGCCGTGCACGTTCTGAAAGCATCGGAACACCACAGCATTACCGAGCCTGAGCACCCCGGCCGCTTCTGGTACACCATGGGCCGCGACGGCAAGATGACCAAGATCGACCTCTGGCAAAAGCCCGAGAACATGCTGGTTTCGGAAGTCAAGATTGCCTATGACGCACGTGACGTGGCCGTTTCCGGCGACGGCAAATACGTCATCGGTGGTGGTTACTGGCCGCCGCACTTTGCAATCGTAGATGCCCAGACAATGGAACCGGTCAAGGTTGTATCGACCCGCGGTGTGAATGTGGACGGCGACTATGTGGAAGAGGCCCGTGTGGCCGCAATCTACACAACGCCGAACGAACCGACCTGGATCGTCGCGATCAAGGAATTGGGTCAGCTGTGGCAGGTTGACTATACCGACCTGGATAACCTGCGGATCGACAAAATCGACTCGGCCAAGTTCCTGCACGACGGTTTCTTTGACCCGACAGGCCGGTACTTCCAGATCGCTGCGAACGCGTCGAACAAGATGGTTGTTGTCGACACCGAAACTCACAAGCTTGAGGCGATGATCGACACCGCTGCCCTGCCGCACCCCGGGCCGGGCGCCAACTGGGTCGACCCGAATTGCGGTCCGGTCGCTGGCACAACCCACCTTGGTGTCGGTACCGTGACTGTTTGGGGCAACGATCCTGAGAATCGTCCGGATGATGCCTGGAAAGTCTGCTACGAAGTAGAAACCGATGGCCCCGGCCTGTTTGTTCGGACCCACCCGAATTCGGACTACATCTGGGCGGACCAGACCAAGCACCCCGAGCCTGAAATTCAGCAATCGGTGCAGGTCATCTCGAAAGAGACCGGCGAGATCGTGAAAACCATCCAGATCACCGAAGATGAAGGCAGCGCTGCCGTACACTTCGAGTTCAACGCGGATGGCACCGAGGTCTGGGTTTCCAAATGGAACCTGTCGGACTCGAAAGAACCCAACGGTCAGATCGTGATCTTCGACGCCAAGACGCTGGAAGAAATCGGTCGCATCGAAGGGCTGTATGCCCCGACCGGCAAGTTCAACGTCTACAACCGCTCGAACCACGTCACCTGACGGGTTCTCAGCCAAAACCGGAAAGGGCGGGCCCCTCGCCCGCCCTTTCTTCGTTTGCCTTTTCAGCCAAATGCGCCGGCCTGACACGCCGCGCCAGTCAAAACAGCCATAACGGAGCCCGGATATGACCTCCGAACCGGATAAAAAACCACCGATCTGGCGCCGGTATTTCCTGTGGGGAATGCCCGTGGCCGGCATCGCCGCGGCCTTTGTCGGCGGCATCGTCTTCTGGGGCGGGTTCAACACCGCCATGGAAGCCACCAACACCAAGGACTTCTGCATCTCATGCCACGAGATGCGCGATTTCGTTTACGAGGAATACACCGGCACGATCCATGACGTGAACCGGTCCGGCGTGGGCGCAGTCTGTTCCGACTGTCACGTGCCCAAGGACTGGACGCACAAGATGATCCGCAAGATTAAAGCGTCCAAAGAGTTGTACGGCAAGGTCGTCGGCACCATCAACACGCGTGAGAAGTTCGAAGCCAAGCGCGTGCATCTGGCGATGAACGAGTGGGAACGGATGAAAGCCACCGACTCGCGCGAATGCCGCAACTGCCACGATTTCGAATCGATGATGCCCGAGTTCCAAAAACCTCGTGCGCGTCAGCAGCACCTGAATGCGATGGAGATCGGCCAGACCTGTATCGACTGTCATAAGGGGATCGCGCACTCGGATGCCCGTGACCGGGCCGACGAGGAGTATCTGGAAGAGCTGGAAGCACCAAACCCGGACTTTATTCGTCCGATCCCGCCGGAGTACCTGGCCAGCCTTGCAAAGATCGAGGCCAAGGAAGCTGCCGAAGCCGAAGCTGAAAAAGCCGCCAAAGCAGCGCAGCACGAGGCCGTACAGGCCCAAATCGCAGCCGCCGTTGACGCAGCCGTTGCCGAAGAGCGTTCTAAAGCAAACGGAGCAGAAGCTGCGGCCCCCGCAGGTGGTGGTGGCAGCGATGTCGGTGGCGACGTCGACTGGAATGCCGTTGCAAGCGCGGATCTGAAACTGTTCTACCCCGGTCAGGCCTCGTTCGAATGGGTGCAGAACGGAAAGTTCCACGGCGGTGCACGCCCGCTGACCAAAGGTGGCGATCAATGCACGACCTGCCATGCCAAGGAACTGGATACGATCGGCAACAAGATCGTCGCGGGTGGTGATCTGGAGCCGACACCGATCCCCGGCAAACGCGGCGTGATCGACGCAACCGTTCAGGCAACCCATGACGATGAAAACCTGTATATCCGCCTGCAATGGCCGGATGCGGGCCACAACCCGGCACCCTTCGTGGATGGCGGTAAGATGGATCCGGACAACCAGATCAAGGTCGCCATGATGATCACCGGCACCGGGATCGAGCTGGGCGAACAGGTGGGTTGCTGGGCCTCGTGTCACGCAGACAACAGCTATATGCCCTTTGATCCGGGCGCTGATGCGATTTCCGCAAACGGTGATATCGCTGGCCGCCTGAACACCCAGGACACGGTGACCAAGTACATCAGCGAAAGCCGCACCGATGTCGAGGTCAAAGGCCGCCGCGGCAAACCGCTGGGTGGTTGGGACAAGCTGGAAGCCGAAGCGCAGATCGAGCAGTACCTGGCCGATGGCACCTATCTGGACCTGATGCGTGTCTACGCCGATGGCAGCGCAACAAACGGCTATCTGCTGGAACAGCGCGTGGTCAATGACGGTGAAATCGCCGCCTCGGCCAACCTGTCCGGTGGCATGTGGACCGTCGTCTTCTCGCGGCCGCTGAATTCCGGCGCGCCTGGGGATGTCCCGCTGGAGCCGGGCCGGACCTACACGGTCGGCTTTGCGATCCACGACGACTTTGCCGCGGCAAGGTTCCACCATGTGACGCTGAACACCAGCCTCGCGCTGGATGACGACACCGCCAGTATCAACGTGGTAAAACAATGATTGTAGGGGCCGGGCAATCCGGCCCCTACCCTTTTCGGAAAGGAGACATGGACAATGAAACCCCACCGCCTTCTTCCTGCGCTGCTGCTTATGGCAGCGCCTGCATTTGCGGACGAGGCCGCCACGATCTGTGCTGAGGCCGAAGAACGCTATGCCGAGCTGTTCGGTCAACCCTCATCGGCGGTCGAGGACGCCGAAGTGGTTCTGATGTACAAATACAATTTCTGTCCTACCGAACTGACAGTCAAACCGGGCACCACGGTGCGCTGGGTGAACGTGGACAAACGCACCAGCCACTCGGTCCTGCTGAAGGATGGTAGTGAACCCGAAAGCGACCGTTTGTTCCCTGAGGAATCCGTTGATCTGACGTTCCTCACGCCCGGCCCGCAGGAATACCTGTGCGGCCCGCATTGGGAAACACAGAATATGATCGGAATGGTCACCGTCGAACCCTGAGCCGAGGCAGAATAAAAACAGGCATGAAGAAAGGAGCGCGGGCGCAAATCCCGCGCTCCTTAACTTATGTCAAGGAGGTTGGTTTAGGATTGCGCCAGTCTGCCGTCATGACACGCCCGGCTCACCCAGCAACGTCCCAAATGCGCGCATGGAAACGGCAGGAAAACCCGGGTTCCGAAGACATTCAGAACAAGCGAGTTTGCACATGAGCGGTAAGGTTTTTCTGATAGGCGCTGGCCCTGGCGACCCCGAACTGATGACCCTGCGCGCATTGCGTATGCTGCAAGAAGCCGATGTCGTGGTTTACGACCGTCTGGTCTCGGCCGACATCCTCGCCATGCACGCGGAAAACGCACGTCTCATCCCTGTGGGCAAGGCCCCCAAATGCCATACCGTCCCGCAGGATCGCATCAACGAAATTCTGGTCGAAGAGGCCCGCGCAGGTCACACCGTTGCCCGTCTTAAAGGCGGCGATCCGATGATCTTTGGCCGCGGTTCGGAAGAGGCCGCCTATCTGATGGCCCACGGTATCGCAATCGAATACGCGCCGGGTATCACGGCGGCACAGGGGGCGTCCTGTTCGACAGGCGTACCGTTGACCCATCGCGGGTTGGCGACCTCGGTCCAGTACGTCACCGGCCACCGGCAGGCGGACAAGGTGCTGGACCTCGATTGGAAACGCCTTGCCGATCCCGCAACCACCCTTGTGATCTACATGGGGGTCGCCAATATCGGTCAGATCGCCATGGGGCTGATGACCGAAAACCTGCCAGGCTCGACCCCCGTTCTGGCCGTTGGCAAGGCGACCACGCCAGAGGAACGCCGACTTGTTTCGCGCCTCGATCAGCTCGCTACAGATGTGCGGGACGCCGACCTGAAGGCCCCGACGCTGTTTATCATCGGACAGGTGGTTTCGCTGTACGCGGATCGCCCTGTGGCTGACCTGTTGGAGCAGGCTCATGGCTAGCGTCGCCCAAATGATCGGCGGGCTTCCGGCTTGGACCTCACGCGCGGTCCTCACTACAGCTGTACTGATCGCAACGTCGGCTCTTGCCGCTGACGTGATTGATCCCAACGCCCTGAAACGTCTTGTCCACCAGGATTGCGGTTCGTGCCACGGGCTGAGCCTCAAGGGTGGCCTTGGTCCGGATCTGCGATCGGAAACTCTGGAGCATTACGACGCGGACGTTCTGACCGGCGTCATCCTCGATGGCATCCCCGATACGGCAATGCCCCCATGGCGGCCTTTGATCAGCGAGGAAGAGGCCGAATGGATCGCTCGTTACCTTCTTGAATCGGAGGCACAATGAAACACCTCATCCTTAGCCTTGCGGCCACACTGATGATGACAACGGCGCAAGCCGAAACCACGGCCACCGGAGACCTTGGGCTGGTGATCGAACGCGCCAAAGGTTCGGTTCTGCTGGTTGATCAATCCGACCGGGCGGCTCTGGCCCGGATCGAAGGGCTGGGCGATCTGTCCCATGCCTCGCTGGTTTATTCACCCGATGAGCGCTTTGCCTATGTCTTCGGGCGCGATGGCGGGCTGACAAAGGTTGATATCGTCACCCGTCAGATCGTGAACCGTGTGGTGCAGGCCGGCAACGCCATTGGCGGCGCGATCTCGGATGATGGCCAATTGGTGGCAGTTTCGAATTACGAACCCGGTGGCGTGCGCGTCTTTGATGCGGACACGCTGGAAATGGTTGCCGACATCCCCACCGACAGCAAAACAATCGGCCTGGTCGATGCACCCGGTCGCCGGTTCGTCTTTACCATGTGGGACACGGGCGAGACATGGATCGCCGATTTCGCCAAGGGCGACCCCGAGATCACCAAGATCCCCGACATGGGCAAAAATCCCTATGACGCGCTGATCACCGCCAATGGCCGGACCTATATTACTGGCCTCTTTGGCGAGGACGGTCTGACCGCGTTGGACCTTTGGGCCGATAGTCCCGAACCCATCCGCGTGTTGCCGGACTACGGCCGTGGTCAGGAAGAAATGCCTGTTTACAAAATGCCCCATCTGGAAGGCTGGGCACTGACAGGCCGCGAGTTTGTTCTGCCTGCAGTGGGCCACCACGAAGTTCTGTGGATCGATGCCGACACCCTGGAGGAAACAGGGCGAACCCTAACTTACGGTCAGCCGGTCTTTGCCATGGCCCGCCCCGACGGGCGGCAGGTTTGGGTGAATTTCGCCCACCCGCTGAACGACACGATCCAGGTAATCGACAGCGTCAGCAAAGAGATCATCCATGAATTCAAGCCGGGTCCGGCGGTGCTGCATATGGAATTCACACCGCGCGGGCATGAGGTCTGGCTCAGCGTGCGCGATGCCAACAAGGTCATGGTCTACGACACGCAGACCTTCGAAAAACTGCGCGAGATTGATGCGGACAGCCCCTCGGGCATCTTCTTCACTGCCCGTGCGCACAAAATGGGGCTGTAAGCGATGGAGCATATCACCGATCCGATCGATCGTAGGCTGCTGGATGAGTTTCAGCGCGACTTTCCCGTCACCGAGCGCCCTTTTCAGGTGCTGGCTTTCACGCTTGGACTGGACGAGAGCGAAGTGCTCGACCGCCTGACCCGGATGCGAGCCACCGGACGGATCACCCGAGTTGGCGCGACAGTCGCGCCGGGGGCGGTTTCGGCCAGCACGTTGGCCGCGGTTGCCGCACCTAATGAACGGCTGGAAGAGGTTGCCGCGCTGATCGACGCCGAGCCGGGCGTGAACCACAATTACCAGCGCGAGAACAAGTGGAACCTGTGGTTTGTCGCCACCGGGCCGGACCGCGCGCATGTCGACGAAACGCTGACCCGAATCGCCAATCGCACCGGGCTGCGGGTTCTGGACCTGCGACTGGTGCGCCCGTTCAATGTGGATCTGGGCTTTCGGATGTCTGGCGAGGTCCGCAACGTGCCCGGACCACGGCGGGTTGATTGCTCGGCGTTGCAAGCAGGCGACCGAACCTTGTTGCAGGCCCTCAGTTCCGGGCTGCCTCTGGTTGCTGAACCTTATACCGAATTGGCCCGATCACTGGACCGCGAAGCGGCAGAAGTGATGGCGCGGATCGAGGCGCTGCACAGCGCCGGCATAATCTCGCGCCTTGGGGTTATCGTGCGGCACCGCGCGCTTGGGTGGTCAGCCAATGCGATGGTCGTCTGGGACTTGCCCAGCGAGCAGATCGACGCCGCCGGACCCGCCCTTGCGGCCCATCCCGGGGTGACCCTGTGTTACGAACGACGCCCAATCGAAGGGGTCTGGCCCTACCGCCTTTACTCCATGATCCACGCCCGTTCGCGCAGCGAAGCGCTCGAGGTTTTGGCCAGTGCACGCGCCCTGCCGGAACTGTTTGGCGCGCAGCATAAGGTCCTGTTCTCGACCCGCTGTTTCAAACAGACCGGTGCGCTGATCCAGACAAAGGAGGCCGCGGCATGACGCTTGACGCAACTGACCGGGCAATTCTGAACCGGATGCAGGACGACCTGCCGCTGACGTCGCATCCCTATGCAGCAGTGGCCGAAGAACTGGATTTGTCGGAACATGACCTGCTGGCACGTCTGACTCGCCTGAAAGACGACCGGGTAATCACACGCTTCGGCCCCTTCTTCGACGCCGCCGCAATGGGGGGCGCATTTTGCCTGTGCGCAATGGCAGTTCCGGCCGAGAATTTCGAAACCGTCCTGACCAAAGTCAATGCGCATCCCGAGGTCGCCCATAATTATGAGCGTACGCACCGGCTGAACATGTGGTTCGTGCTGGCCACCGAAACGCCCGAGGGGATCGAGGCCGCCGCCGATGCAATCGAACGGGAAACGGGGATCGTGGTTCTCCGTTTCCCCAAACTTCAGGAATTCTTCATCGGCTTCCGGGTGGCGGCATGATCGACGCAAAAGACAGAGAGATTATCGAGGCGCTGCAAGGCGGCCTGCCTCTGGTGCCCGCACCCTATGCGCAGGTGGCGGACAGCCTTGGCATCGTCGAGGACGCGCTGCTGCATCGTCTGGCCGAGCTGAAATCGCGCGGTGTGATCCGCCGCATCGCCGCCGCGCCCAACCACTACAAGCTGGGCATGACATCGAACGGCATGACCGTCTGGGATGTCGAAGACGCCCGCATCACCGAACTGGGCGCCCAGATCGGTGCACTGCCGTTTGTCACCCATTGCTATGAACGCCCCCGCGCCCTGCCCGACTGGCCCTACAACCTGTTCGCCATGGTTCACGGAAAGGACCGTGATGAGGTCGAAGAAAAACGGGCCGAGATCACGGCGATTCTGGGCGATGCCTGCCGGGCCAAAGACATCCTCTATTCCACGCGCATTCTGAAAAAGACCGGGCTGCGCCTGAAATCCAAAGAGCAAGCGAAAGGCTGAGACATGTTCCGCCTGACCGAATATATGCACCAGTTGGTCAAACCGACCCCGGTGCGCAAACGTCGCCCCGGACCGGTAAAACCAGTTGTGATCTGGAACCTGACGCGGCGTTGCAATTTGAAATGCCGCCATTGCTACACCGTTTCGGCGGATGTGGCGTTCCCCGGCGAGCTCAGCCATGAGCAAGCCATGGTAACCCTTGAGGATCTGGGCCAGTTTCGCGTTCCAGCCCTGATCCTCTCGGGTGGGGAGCCGCTGGACCGGTTCGATTTCTTTGATATTGCCAAGCGCGCGCGTGAACTGGTGCCGATGCTGGCACTGTCGACCAACGGCACGCGGATCTACGACGAAACCGCTGACATGATCGCCGATGTGGGGTTCAACTATGTCGGCATTTCGCTGGACGGGATCGGCGCCACCAATGACTGGTTTCGCGGCGTCGAGGGCGCCTTTGCCGACGCCCTGCGCGGCGTGCGCGAATGCAAGAAACGCGGCATCAAGGTCGGCCTGCGGTTCTGTCTGACCGAGGGCACCCAGCATCACCTGCCGGACCTGTTGCAACTGTGCGACGACGAAGGCGTGGACAAGTTCTATCTGTCTCACCTTGTCTATGCCGGGCGTGGCGACAAGAACCGGGGCGAAGACGCCGAACACCTGCGCACCCGCAAGGGTCTCGATCTGCTGCTGGACCGCGCATGGGAGGCCGTTTCGGGCGGGCGCCCGCTGGACATCGTGACAGGCAACAACGACGCTGACGCGGGGTATTTCCTGAATTGGATCCGCACGCATTTCGATGCCGAAAAAGTGGCGCATGTCCGCGAACATTTGGCCGCCTGGGGGGGCAACTCCAGCGGTCTGGGCGTGGCGAATATCGACAATCTGGGACGCGTGCATCCCGACACCTATTGGTCCGACTACACGGTCGGCAATGTGAAGACCCGATCGTTTTCCGAACTCTGGACCAGCGACGACCAGATGTTGGCCATGCTGCGCACCCGCCCGCGTCCGCTGAAAGGGCGTTGCGGGGCCTGTCAACTCAAGGACGTCTGCGGCGGTAATACCCGGATTCGGGCGTTGCAGCTGACCGGTGATCCCTGGGCCGAAGATCCGGCCTGCTATCTATCAAACGAAGAAATTGGCGTTGAGGGTGCGGGCGATCGTCTGCGTGTCACGCCGTTCCGGGGGAAACGCCATGATCCGGCGCATCAGTTCTTTTGACACTCTGAAAATCGGCACGTTCTGTTCCCTGTTGATGGCCAGCACCGCCTGGGCCGATGCACCGTCGGACTATGCCGAACATTGCGCTTCGTGCCACGGCGAGAACCGTCTGGGCGGTGTGGGTCCTGCCCTGATCCCCGAGACATTGAAACGCATGCGCGGGCCGCGCGTGGCCGCCGTGATTGCCGAAGGTCGCACCGCCACTCAGATGCCTGCGTTTTCGCACGAGCTGGATGCATTGCAGATCGAGGAACTGGCGGGCTGGCTGAAATCTCCGCTGGAAAATGATCCCGAATGGGGCGAGGCGGATATCATGGCCAGCCGGACGCTGGACGAGGACTATGTCTCGGCTGATGCCCCTGTCTGGGACAGCGACCCGATGAATATCACGCTGGCGGTCGAGACCGGAGATCATCATGTCAGCGTTCTGGATGGTGACACCTTCGAGGTTCTGGACCGGTTCGAGACCCCCTTCGCCGTTCACGGTGGTCCGAAGTTCAGCCCCGACGGGCGGTACGTGTTCATCATGTCCCGCGATGGCTGGGTGCAGAAATACGACATCTGGGCGCTGAAACAGGTGGGTCGCGTGCGCGCAGGCCTCAACAGCCGCAACATCGCCATGTCTGGCGATGGCAAATGGGTTGCCGTGGCGAATTACCTGCCCAACAGCCTGACCCTGCTGTCGACCGAGGACCTGTCGGTTGCCAAGGTCGTTGAGATCAAGAGCAAGAAGGGAGTCCCCAGCCGTGTCTCGGCCGTGTATCAGGCCCCACCGCGCGAAAGTTTTGTGCTGGCTCTGAAAGACGTACCCGAGATCTGGGAGGTTTTCTATGGCGAGAACCCACCCCAATCCGGCCTGGGTCACGACTTCCGCATCGAGGGTCAGTTCAAGAATCCCGACCCCTTCCCGGTGCGCAAGATTACTACGCCCGACTATCTGGACGATTTTTTCTTCGACCAGAGCTATGAATACGTTATGGGCGCCTCGCGCGATGGCAAGGGTGGTCAGGTGATCGATCTGGTGATCGGCCAGAAAGTCGCCGATCTCGACCTGCCGGGCATGCCGCATCTGGGCTCGGGCATCACGTGGCAGCATGGCGATACGACCGTTATGGCCACGCCGCACCTGACTGATGGCACCGTGTCGGTGATCGACATGGAAACCTGGGAGACCGTCAAACGGATCAAGACCGAAGGACCGGGATTCTTCATGCGCAGTCATGAGAATTCGCCCTATGTCTGGGCCGATGTGTTCTTTGGTCCCAACAAGGATGCGATGCATGTGATCGACAAGCAAAGCCTTAAGATCGTGAAGACTTTGCGCCCCGCGCCGGGCAAGACCGTGGCCCATGTCGAGTTCACAAAGGATGGTCGCCATGCGCTTGTTTCGATCTGGGAAGATGATGGCGCGGTGATCGTTTACGACGCGCAGACACTGGAAGAAGTCCGCCGTCTGCCGATGCGCAAACCTTCGGGGAAATACAATGTCTGGAACAAAATCACCTTCTCGGAAGGCACCAGCCACTGACGGCAAATGGCCGGTTTGGAAACTGGCCATTCTGCTTTATCCGGCCACGGCATTGACCGTGGCCATCAACCTGTTTCTGGCAGGGCTGATCGCCAACAGCGCAGGCTTTGGCATAATCGCACCCGTCACCGCAATCCTGTGGTCGATCCCTTTGGGCGTCCCGGCATCCTGGCTGGCGGGTCGCTGGCTGCGCAGGTTGATGGACGAAGCTGACGGATAAATGAGAATTTCCAGCGACCTGACCTAAGTCAAGTATCGGAGCGAGAGAATCCCCTAGGACTCAGGAAAGATTGCCGAGTTGGATTCTCCATGCCCGCCCTTAACCCTCTGCACAATCTCCCTGATCGCGCCCTGCGTGCGACATGTGCGCTGGCGGGCATTTTCCTGCTTTTGTTGCAAATGCTTGGCCCGGCGCTGGCGAGTCCCGGAACAAGCATGTGGGTGGAGATCTGCTCGGAGGCAGGGGCGGTCTGGGTAGAGGTGGACCTCGAAGAGGAAAACCGCGACCCGACCGCACCCTGTCCCAAATGTGCCGATTGTGCACTATGCGCGATAACGGCGGCAGCGCCGCTGCCCGACCTGACTCAACTGAACCGGATCGGATTTGTCGAAACCGCGCAACGCGGCGTTCGTTTCCTGTGCGAACCCTACAGTTCTGCCTTGCTATGGCCCGAAACCCGAGGGCCCCCGGTTGCGCCCAAAAATAACACCGAACGCGCCCCGCGCGCGTCCATAGCGTCAATCCAAATACCCGGAGGTGCGCTGTGGTCGTAAGTCGCGCAATCCATTTCCTGCTGGCCCTTACCCTGTCCTGCCTGATGGCGATCAGCGCCCGGGCCGACAGCCTCGCCAGCTTCCTGCCCGATATCACGCCTGCCGATCTGGTTCCCGGTGCCGATACCTTTGGCCCGGTGCGCGATGACGTACCCGTTGCCCCGGTTCTGAAAGGCGAAGAGACCGTCGCCTGGGCTTTCCTGACATCCGATTTCGTCGGCACCACCGGTTATTCTGGCAAACCTATCCACGTTGTGGCCGCTATCGACGACGATGCGGTTCTGACCGGTGTGAAGCTGGTCAAACACTCGGAACCCATCGTCCTGATCGGCATCCCCAACTCACGCATGGTCGAGTTGACCGAAGGCTATGCCGGGCTGGACCTGAAGGTCGAAGCCGAGACCGGGGGCGAGGGGCATGACCTCGACATTATCTCGGGCGCGACGGTCACGATCATGGTGATCGACGACAGCCTTGTGCGCGGCGGTATCAAGGTGGCCCGCGCGCTGGGTCTGGGTGGATTGTCTCCGCTGCAGGCCGATGGCCCGAAACGCGAAGTCGATATGGCGCAGAACGCCACATACGACTGGACCACCCTGTCCGGCGACGGCTCAATCCGGCGTCTGACGCTGGATGTTGGCCAGGTCAACGCCGCGTTTGAGGCCACAGGCGATCAGCGTGCCATCAAACGCCCGGAACCGGGTGAGCCTGACGACACGTTCATCGACATGCATGTGGCGCTGGTCTCAGTTCCGTCGATCGGCAAGTCCCTGTTGGGCGCGGCCGAGTATCAGAACCTGACCGAGTGGCTGGACGAAGGCGAACAGGCCATTCTGGTGCTGGGGCGCGGGGCCTACAGTTTTAAGGGATCGGGTTATGTCCGCGGCGGCATTTTTGACCGCATTCAGCTGATCCAGGGCGACAACTCGGTTCGGTTCTTCGACAAGCAGCAAGAGCGTCTGGGCAAGGTCGCGGCTTCGGATGCACCGAGTTTTAACGAACTGGATATCTTCAAAATCCCTGCCGAGGCTGAGTTTAACCCTGCCGAGCCGTTCCGCCTGCAACTGCTGGTGCAGCGGGCCGTGGGCGCAGTTGAAAAAACGTTCCTGACTTTTGATCTGGGCTATAAACTGCCGGAACAGTACCTGCTGCCGGTTGCGGCCCCAGCCGTGGTGGATGACGCTACCGGCGAAGCCGCCGCCAAGGCCGCTTTGTGGAAGCGTATCTGGAAGGACCGCACCGTTGAAATCGGCGTTTTGGGCGTCATGCTGCTGGTGCTGACAGCGACCTTCTTTTTCCAGTTCCACGCCACGATGAACGCGCGGGTCTTCTATTGGTTCCGCATCGGCTATCTGACCATGACCCTGTTCTTCATCGGTTGGTATGCCAACGCGCAGCTGAGCGTCGTGAACCTGATGGCCTTGGCCGGAAGCCTACGGACCGGATTTAGCTGGGACGCCTTCCTGCTGGACCCGCTGGTCTTCATCCAGTGGTTCGCTGTCGCTGCCGCGTTGCTGTTCTGGGGGCGTGGGGCCTATTGCGGCTGGCTGTGTCCATTCGGTGCGCTGCAGGAGCTGACCAACAAGATCGCCCGCGCGCTCAAGGTGCCGCAGTGGACGCTGCCCTGGGGTGTGAACGAGCGCCTCTGGCCCGCAAAGTACATGATCTTCCTGGGTCTCTTTGGCCTCAGCTTCGTCTCGATCCCATTGGCCGAGACTTATGCCGAGATCGAACCGTTCAAGACCGCGATCATTCTGAAATTCATGCGCGACTGGCCCTTTGTGGTCTTTGCGCTGACCCTGCTGGGGATCGGGCTGTTCATTGAACGGTTCTATTGCCGCTACCTCTGCCCGCTGGGCGGAGCGCTGGCCATCCCCGCGCGTATCCGCATGTTCGACTGGCTGCGCCGCTACAAGGATTGCGGCACCCCCTGTCAGACCTGCGCCAACGAATGCCCCGTTCAGGCGATCCACCCCACCGGTGAGATTAACCCGAACGAGTGCGTCACCTGCCTGCATTGTCAGGTGCTCTACCAGTCCGAGGACAAATGTCCCGTCGTTATCCGCCAGCTGAAGCGGCGGGCCAAGACCGGGTCGGTCCAGATGAAGACCCCACTCGGACAACCACCGGCGAACCATCCGAACGCCAAACCGCAATCCGTTTCCTAAAAAAGGAGGAACGATCATGTCGGACAATGAAAACAAACTGAACATCACACGCCGCGGGATGCTGGGTGCAACCGCAACCGGCGCCGTGCTGGCCGGAACCGGTCTGGGCTCGACCCTGATGACCGCGAAACAGGCCAGCGCCGCGGCCAATGCCAATCTGCAGCCCGGCGAGCTGGACGAATATTACGGTTTCTGGTCCTCGGGTCAGACCGGCGAACTGCGCATTCTGGGCTTCCCGTCCATGCGCGAGCTGATGCGCGTGCCGGTCTTCAACCGCTGCTCGGCCACCGGCTGGGGCCAGACCAATGAATCGCTGAAGATCATGACTGACGGCCTGCTGCCGGAGACCAAAGAGTTTCTCGCCAAGCGCGGCATGAAAACCTATGACAACGGCGACCTTCACCACCCGCACATGTCGTTCACCGACGGCACCTATGACGGCCGCTACCTGTTCATGAACGACAAGGCCAACACCCGCGTCGCCCGCGTGCGCTGCGACGTGATGAAATGCGACAAGATCACAGAAATCCCGAACGCCAAGGCGATCCACGGTCTGCGTCCGCAGAAATTCCCGCGCACCGGCTATGTCTTTGCCAATGGTGAGGATGAAACTCCGCTGGTCAATGACGGCAGCGTGCTGGACGATCCATCGCAATACGTGAACATCTTCACCGCGCTGGACGGTGACACCATGGAAGTGGCATGGCAGGTGATCGTGTCGGGTAACCTCGACAACACCGATTGCGACTATCAGGGCAAATACGCTTACTCGACCTCGTATAACTCGGAAATGGGCATGAACCTGGCCGAAATGACCGAGAACGAGTTGGACCACGTCGTTGTCTTCAACCTCGCTGAGATCGAAAAAGGCATCGAAGCCGGTGACTATCAGGAGCTGAAAGGCGTCAAGGTTCTGGACGGACGTAAGGGTCAGAACAAGAAATACACCCGCTACATCCCGATCCCGAACTCGCCGCACGGCATCAACACCGCGCCTGACGGCAAGCACGTCTGCATCAACGGTAAGCTGTCGCCGACCGTCTCGATCATGGACGTTACCAAACTGGACGCGCTGTTCGAAAGCGACGCTGATCCACGGTCGTGCATTGTGGGTGAGCCGCAGTTGGGTCTTGGCCCGCTTCACACTGCCTATGATGGCCAGGGCAACGCGTTCACCACGCTGTTCCTCGACAGCCAGATCGTGAAGTGGAACATCGACAAGGCAATCGAGGCTTATGGCGGTGCCGATGTGGACCCGATCATCTCGAAGGTCGACGTGCACTATCAGCCGGGCCACAACTCGACCTCCATGGGTGAAACCAAGGATGCCGATGGCAAGTGGCTGATTTCGATGAATAAGTTCTCGAAAGACCGCTTCCTGAACGTGGGTCCGCTGAAGCCCGAAAACGAGCAGCTGATCGACATCTCGTCCGACGAGATGAAAGTGGTTCACGACGGCCCGACCTTTGCCGAACCGCATGACTCGATCATCGTTCGCAGCGACATCGTGAACCCAGTCAACGTCTGGGATCGTAACGACGTCACATGGGAAGACGCCCGCAAACAGGCCGAAGCTGATGGCATCGATCTGGAAGAAGGCGCCGAGGAACCCATCCGGGACGGCAATAAGGTGCGGGTCTACATGACATCGCAGGCTCCGACCTTCAGCCTAGAGAAGTTCACCGTCAAACAGGGTGACGAGGTGACGGTTTACATCACCAACCTGGATGACGTGGACGATGTGACCCACGGCTTCTGCCTGGGCAACTACGGCATCGCGATGGAGGTCGCACCGCTGGCGACCGCTTCGGTCACCTTCACAGCCGACCGTCCGGGCGTGCACTGGTTCTATTGCCAGTGGTTCTGCCACGCGCTGCACATGGAAATGCGCGGCCGGATGCTGGTCGAACCGCAGGGAGCATAACCCATGCGTTGGTCCCTGCTCATACCGCTCCTGCTCGGCTCGCCCCTTTGGGCGGCGGACTGGGATGTGCCCAATCGGGCGGGGGCCATCAATGAAATACTGGCGCAGGCGGCGGATGGGGACACCCTCCGCCTGAGCCCCGGTGTCTACACCGAAACACTGGTTCTGGACCGGCCCGTCACCATCGACGGGCTGGGACAGGCCACCATTGACGGGCAAGGCGCGGGCAGCGTCATCACCGTGACCGGGCCGGGTGTCACCGTGCGCGGGCTGACGGTGATCGGCTCTGGTTCAAGCCATGACGGGATCGACAGCGGTATCCAGCTGACCAAAACGGCCAAAGCACCCGTGGTTGAGGATAACGTGCTGCTGGGCAATCTCTACGGCGTCGACATTCACGGGGCCAAGGACAGCATCGTGCGTGGCAACCGGATCGAAGGCCGTTTGGACCAGCGAATGAACGACCGTGGCAATGGCGTCTATGTCTGGAACGCGCCGGGCGCGCGGGTGGAAGACAACGACATCCGCTATGGCCGCGACGGGATCTTTGTGAACTCGTCCAAGAAAAACACCTTCACAGGCAACCTGTTCCGCGATCTGCGGTTTGCGGTGCACTACATGTACGCCGACAATTCAGTCGTCAGCGACAACATCTCGATCGGCAATGATCTGGGCTATGCCGTGATGTTCACGACCAATGTGACCGTGGCCAACAATGTCTCGATCGGCGACCGGGAACATGGCGTGATGCTGAACTACGCCAACAAGAGTGTCATCACCGGCAATGTGGTGAAAGGTGCCAAGGAAAAATGCACCTTCCTCTATAACTCCAACAAGAACGAATTCACCGACAACTGGTTCCAGGGATGCGGGATCGGCATCCACTTTACGGCCGGGTCCGAACGCAATCGGATCGTCGGCAATGCCTTTGTCGGAAACCGGACGCAGGTGAAATATGTCTCGACCAAATGGGTCGAGTGGTCCGAAGACGGGCGCGGAAATTACTGGTCCGATTTCGCCGCTTACGATGTGGATGGCAACGGCATCGCCGATGCCCCCTATCGCCCCAATGACTCGATGGACCATGTGCTGTGGACCCAACCCTCAGCCAAACTACTGCTCGGCTCCCCTGCCGTGCAACTGGTGCGCTGGTCGCAATCGGCCTTCCCGGCGTTGTTGCCGGGCGGTGTGATGGACAGCAATCCATTGATGCAAGCCCCTGAACCCCCAGCTATGAAAAAGGTGCCTCATGATGGATAAGGCCCTGTCTATCGACCATGTCAGCAAGGACCGCGGAAAAACCCGCGTTCTTGATGATATCACCCTGTCACTTACCCCCGGTCAGCGCGTCGCACTGCTGGGCCATAACGGCGCGGGCAAGTCGACCCTGATCAAATCCATCCTCGGCCTGACACCTATCCATGGCGGCGCCATCCGGATCGGAGACGCCACCCCCGGCAGCGCACAGGCGCGGCGCGAGACCGCGTATCTGCCTGAAGCGGTGTCGTTCCACCCGGCCCTGACTGGGCGCGAGCAACTGACGCTATTTGCGCAATTGTCCGGTGCCAAAGCGGATGTACCCGGCCTGCTGGAGCGCGTGGGTCTGAGCGATGCTCTGGACCGCCGGATCGGAGCCTATTCCAAGGGAATGCGGCAACGTCTGGGTCTGGCGCAGGTGCTGCTGGGTCAGCCGAGAGTGGCATTGCTGGATGAGCCAACATCAGGCTTGGACCCGATCTCGCGGCAGGACCTGTACGCCATCATTGATGAACTGGCTGCCCAAGGCACCGCGGTGCTGATTGCCAGCCATGCGCTGACCGAAGTTGAGGCCCGCACCGACCGTATCGCCATCATGCGCAAGGGTCGGATGGTCGCCGATGACACGTTAAACAACCTCTCAGCGCTGGCGGGTCTGCCAATCCGCCTGCGGGTCCGCGCCAGCGCCAATCCCGAAGCGCTTGCCGCCGAATTGGGCGGAAATCGCATCAATGGCGCGTCGGTCGAACTGCTCTGCACCCCAGATGACAAGATGGAAGCCCTGCGCCGCATCGCCGGACTGGGCGATGCAGTGGCGGATGTGGAAATGACCCCGCCCAAGCTGGAAGACCTCTATCGCCACTACGCTCAGGAGGATTTGCAATGACCCGCTTCCTCGCAATCACCCGCACTGAAATGCTGATCCTGCGCCGTAACCGCTGGCTGCTGGTCGCCACGCTGATCATGGTTCTGTTCGCGTTGGCGCTGACCTTTGCGGGCAGCGCACCAACCGGCACGCTAGGGGTCGATATGCTGACCGTTTCAGTCGCCTCGATGACAACGTTGTCAGTCTATCTTGCCCCCCTGCTGGCGCTGATGATCGCGTTTGACGCCATCGCGGGCGACGTGGACCGCGGCAGCCTGTCGCTGCTGCTGTCTTACCCCGCCGGGCGCGGAGAAATCCTGTTGGGCAAGTTCACCGCCCACCTCGCTGCGCTGGCCTTTGCCATGACCGTCGGCTTTGGCACCGCCGGCGCTGTTGCCGCATGGTTCGGTGGCGCAGGGCCGGAAAGCCTGATGGCTTTGGTCCGGCTCATCCTCACATCCATCCTGCTGGGCGCAGTGTTTCTGGCGCTGGGATACCTGCTGTCCGCCCTGGCGAGGGGCGCAACGGCGGCGGCAGGTCTGTCGGCCGGGCTCTGGCTGGTCTTTGTCGTCCTCTATGATCTGGGCTTGTTGGGAGCCGTCGTCATGGATAATGGCGGCACATTCACCCAATCCGTCTTTCCGTGGGTGATGGTTGCCAACCCGGCCGACGCATTTCGTCTGTGGAACATTGCCGCGACCGAAGGCGTTGCGATGGCGTCCGGCATGACCGGAGCCGCGCAAGCCCTGCCCGTCTGGGCCGCGCCCGCGTCTCTGCTGATTTGGCCAGTGTTGGGCTTCGCCCTTGCGCGGCTTGCTTTCCGGAGGGTTGAGCCATGAAACGCCTGTGCCTGATCGCATTGCTCGCGGTAAGCGCCTGCAAAGAAGAAGTCGCCGAGGCACCTGACCCGGTTGATCTGACCCCGGATGCGCTGAGCTTTTTCTGCCAGATGAACATCGCAGAACATGGCGGACCAAAGGGGCAGATCCATCTGGAAGGCTACCCTGCCCCGCTGTTCTTTGCGCAGGTACGCGACATGGTAGCCTACCTGAAAAGCCCCGAACGGGATGCAGAAATCACCGCTGTCTATGTCAGCGATATGAGCGTCGCGCCCAACTGGCGACAGCCTGGTATTTCCAATTGGATTGCAGCCGGCAGTGCGACGTTTGTCGTTGGCTCGAATGTCGCGGGCGGAATGGGCGCACGCGAAGTGGTGCCGTTTTCCAACCCCGATGACGCCACTGCCTTCATTGACCAATATGGCGGTTCCGCTCTGCCCCTGTCCGACATCCCAGACACCGAGGTGCTGGGCCCGGTCGATCTGGACCTGTTACTGGAGACCCCCGCATGACCCTTTTGTCCCGTCGCCGGTTTCTGGCAATCTCGGCCGCAAGTGCGGCCTGCCCCGCCGTCGCCGCCCCCACACCGACGGCCCGGTGGCATGGGTCCGCCCTGGGTGCACCGGCAACCATGCAGTTGGCAGGTCTGACCGACGCGCAGGCGCACCCGATCTTTGCTGCGGTCGAAGTCGAAGTAACGCGGCTCGAGAACATCTTCAGCCTGTACCGCCCCGAATCCCAGCTCTCTCGCCTGAACCGGGACGGTCAGCTGTCGAATCCGGCACCAGAGTTGTTGGATCTGCTCAGCCTGTGTACGGCTCTTTACGAGAATTCGGATGGGGTTTTTGATCCCACAATCCAACCCCTGTGGGTCGCATTGGCCAATAACGCAAACGCGGTCGACATCGCATCCGCCAAGGCAACGATCGGATGGCACAAGGTCTCTGTGAACAGCGACGCAGTCCGCCTGCCTTATCCCGGTCAATCGGCACTGACGCTGAACGGTATCGCCCAAGGTGCGGTTACAGACCGTATTGCCGCGCTGCTCAGGTCAAAGGGCCTGAAAAATGTGCTGGTCGATATGGGAGAGATCGCGGCCTTGGGCGATCGCAACGATGGTCAGCCCTGGCAAGTCGGTCTTGCCGGGCCGGAGCGGACGGTCAAAAAACGCATCACGCTGAGTGACCGGGCCGTCGCAACTTCGGATTCCGCCAGCTTGATGTTGACCGATGTTCACGGCCACATCCTTAGCCCGACAGATGAAATGCCCGGACATCGGGTTCTTTCGGTCTCTGCAAAGACTGCAGCGCTTGCAGATGGCCTGTCCACCGCCCTTTGCGCCCTACCGGATCGGCAGATTGCCAACGCGCTGATGCGGTTCCCCGATGCCAGGCTTGAAATGAAGATCTGATCCCTTCACGGGACAAGCATAATCCGGACACAACGCTGCGCTATACCGCTGCCAGAACTAATGGCAGCGGCTTGGCGTTTCGTCTTTTTGGCTCTTTTGTTAACTGCGCTTACACACCGGACATCGAAAACGACACACTCGCACCGCGAAAGGAAAACACCCCGATCGCAGGGAAAAGTCGACCAAAGACTGGCTGGCGCGCGTCGCGTTAATAGGTCACCGACGTGCACGGAACACCGTGCATTGCACTACAATGAAATTGGGGGGTGGCGGAGACGAAGGCAGCCATCCTGTCGTTGCATCAGATGACGAATCTCATCGCAACAAATTAATAATAAACAATATTAGAGAATTTTCCGCTGTAACCCATTGCACCTCGTCGCAACTGCTGTCAGTGGTTTTGGCGGGTCAGTTGCGGGGTAAGCATGCCGAAAGTAGCGAAAGAACTCACTGCGCTTGATGTGAAGAGGTTGAAGCATTCGGGCAGTACCAGAAACTCCACTGTCGCGGTAGGTGGAGTGTCAGGTCTCTTGATGCAAATCACTCCCAATGGTGGACGTACATGGCTTTTGCGAGTTTCTGTAGCAGGTAAAAGACGAGAAATTGGGTTATGCGAATACTAGTTCGAAAAATGTGGATTTGATAGTGACAAAACCATTACTTCGCCGCCTTACTCCAGACGACTCGTCAGTTCTTCGAGCATTCTGGGGGGAAGCCTTGCGAACTGCGCCAGAGTGTTTTCTTCTCACTCGCGAAGAACTCTTGGCAATCCCTGAGGCGACCTTTCAGAGCGGTATCAAGAACGGCGTTTACATCGGGGCTTTTGACAAAAATGACGAACTCGTCGGCTTCGTGGTTGCTCGGCGCGGCGGTGTTGAACGGTTGAAGCACACTGCGGAT
Source organism: Ruegeria sp. CE8 (assembly GCF_056537465.1). Taxonomy (NCBI): domain Bacteria; kingdom Pseudomonadati; phylum Pseudomonadota; class Alphaproteobacteria; order Rhodobacterales; family Roseobacteraceae; genus Ruegeria; species Ruegeria sp. CE8. Next base: position 230,605 of record NZ_JBQFRP010000006.1, on the reverse strand, counting down.
ATTGGTCCGTTGTATGTTGCCGCCAAATCTCACGGGCAAGGCATTGGCCGTTCGCTTATGGAGACAGTGTCTGAGGTGCTAAAAGATGACGGTCTGCTTCAAGCAGAGTTGACAGTTGATGCATCCAATCATCGAGCAATCACACTCTACAGAGCTCTGGGTTTTGTCGAGTTCGGCCTTCGCCCGCGCTCTGTCATATTTGAGAAAACAGAACGCTCCGACCTCATGATGCTTTGTACGTTCGATGGAACACCTTTAAAGAAACCTCTTTTGTAGCTCTCGCACAGCTTCCGTTCGTGCCACGCGTAGCATTGGTCGATTTGGGCTCCAAGCGGTCATCCGACGTTTCCGGTCAGGTTCACGAGCAAGTCCGACGTGTCGAACAGCGGCTCAGCGGGACAAAGCTGCCAAGCCCAAATCACTTGGACATTTGGCCACCACCAAACGACTCCGGATTAATTGCGAGCAAATCTACAGTGTCCGTTCGTGACAATGCGAGCTTAGAACAAAGCGCCTCCGAAGGCACATTTCCGGCGCGAATACCGGTGAAACACTTGGAAAGCCCTTGCTTTTGGCGAACATCGCGCGACACCATGGCACCTAAGATCAACGCGATGCCCTGTCCGCGTCTCTTGGGATCTGTCGAGAGCATACCCCACCACACCATTTGGCTTTTGTCGTGTTCGTTGTGAAACTGCGCGACGGCCGCGGCGGCTCCGACGACACGTTCTGCCCGGTCTTTCGCATAAAGGAACACACTTGGACGCTCGAAGCCCCGCATGAATAAGCCCATGGGAAGCAGCACATCGCAGCTCTGCGTGAGGCTGTCGCGATTTGTCAAATCTTCCACCGAGGTGTCCGAAGTGACAACACAGGCCTTTAGGTCAGCGGGCAAGCCACTTTTGGCAAGAATTGCATCGGCAGCTTTGAACGTCGCTACAGAGCCTTCCCAGTGGTCGTAGACATCCGTTATCAGTCCCGCGTTCTCCAATCCTGTGCGGCGCTTGGCAAGATATTCCCGCGGCATCCCGTCGACTGGGGCAACCCCTTGCAGACGTGCAAGCGCTATTTGCTGTTCGAGATTATGCTCAGAATAATTTGCCAGTCCCACAACGCGACCATGGCAAGCATAGTCAGGGATGTCCTGCACCAGTTTCCAAAGATAGTCCGCACGCATTTGAAGGCGTTGCTGATCAGAATTGCCAAAATATTCGGGGGCAAGGTCATCCATTGTGTAAGCGTTCAGGTGACCGTCGGCAGAGTCAAGAAACCATGACAGCAGAATGACCGAGATGGGCTCGATGCGGACGTTCGCTGCGGGATGCATGAACGCCCGCTTTCGGGACTGGGTAGCGTATGGGTGACAAACATCCGTGTGGTTAAGTATGAGGGCTTGTTGTCGGTTGTGGGTGTTCGCGCGTTTTAAACTCAACGTGGCCAACAAGTTGATGTGGTTGGATGTGGCAGATTGTGGTCTCTCGTGGCGATACCTAGACTCAATCATAATCCGCTTGTCGGGGGTTCAAGTCCCTCCTTCGCCACCAAAACTTCCCTTACAAATCAGACAGATAGGCGCATATTGCGCCGCTTGGACGTACTCAAAATCGGCTTTGGGTGTCATTTTGGGTGACAGCAGACGACTTAGGTGGGAGAGGAGCATAATTTCTGGAGTATTCATTTCGCCATATTGGCTTCATAAACAACTGCGTCACGCTTTGCTTTGGAGCGTAGACATAATTCTGAAAATGCTCTTGTCAAAAAATTCACTGATTACAGGAATCTGCCTCTTAAAGAACGGAAAGTACGAGGTCATCAGTTTGCACTAGATGATTAAGAAATTGAATGAAACGTCGTTTCATGGCATCGTTGTAATATGTTGAAAACCGTGGCGTTTATTCTGGCGGGCGGTGCAGCCATTGCGTTAGTTTATTTTAATGGCGGCACATCTCGCGATTTATTCGAAGTTGTAACCGTGCCGGTCGAGCGCGGGGTATTGAGGGAGACTGTCACAGCAACGGGGCAGGTCGATTCCTTGACTGCGGTCGAGGTTGGGTCGCAGGTATCCGGCAGAATTACCAAGGTTCATGTCAGCTACAACGACACAGTGGTTAAAGGTCAAGCTCTGGCGCAAATCGACAGGCAGAGTTTTGAGGCGCGTCTCAAGGAGGCGGAAGCAGACATAGAAGTCGGCCTCGCAGTCGTAGACGTTCAACAAGCAATAGTAGACAAGACCTCGGTTGAAATCGAAGTTGCAAAGTTGGAGCAACAGGTGTTTTTGGCCAGGGTCGACGAAGCTCAGGCGGTTTTGGCAGTTGCTCAATCCAAACTGGCCAGAAAAAAACAGCTGCAAACAAATGGCACGGTTGCTGTCGCAGACGTCGAAGATGACGAAAGTTTAGTGCTGACCGCCGAAGCTCGTCTGAAGGAAGCCAAAGCGCTTCTAGCCACAAACAAATTAAGAATTTCTGTAACGCGTTCGGACTTGGTCAGAGCCAAGGCAGAACTCAACGGGGCATTGGCAAGCATCCCGCAACGACGTGCGGCCTTGGAAGCTGCCGAAGTTGAGCTCGCGAGATCCACGATCCGCTCTCCGACCAACGGGGTAATTATTGACCGCAACATTGAAGAGGGGCAGACAGTGGCAGCCGCTTTAGAAGCTCCGAGACTGTTCACTATTGCGGGTGGTTTGGATCAGATGGTGGTTAACGTAAATGTAGACGAAACAGATATTGGCAAAATAGACGTCGGGCAGAGTGCTCAATTCCTGGTAGACGCCTACCCTGACCGGGCCTTCAAAGCCTCTGTCAAAGAAGTTCGAAAGTCGCCGACAGTATTTCAAAACGTCGTAACGTATACCGTCGTTTTAAAGACTACCAACACGGATCAGTTGCTGCTCCCTGGTATGACAGCCTTGGTGGAGATCACAATTCAAGAATCCGAACCAGGTCTAAAAGTGCTGAGCCATGCAATCGGTTTTCAACCAAGTACTGTCACACCGGTCGAAAGCGTCAAAGATGGAGCATTGGTCTGGAAGGTCGCGCCTGATGGGGCGTTGGAACCGATAGACGTTGAACTGGGACAACGAGATGCAAGCCACCAGATCGTTTACTCCGAGCATCTGCAAGAAGGCGATCAAATCGCAACCGGTGAGGTAAAAGCGTCCAAAAAGAGAAGCTTCGTCAATTCCTTTTTCGTGAAATAGGCCTGACATGCTGGTCGAGGTTAATAACTTGCGGCGCAGCTATGACAGCGGTGAAACACGATATGACGCGCTCAGAGGGTGCTCATTTACAATAGCAGAAGGTGACTTTGTTGCAATTACCGGGCCAAGCGGGTCGGGTAAGTCGACACTGATGAATATCCTTGGGCTTCTGGATAGGCCCACCGAAGGCCACTTGTTGTTTTGCGGGAAAAATGCAGACGGTTTGTCAGTAAAAAAACGTGCCGAAATCCGCAATCGGGAAATCGGCTTTGTCTTTCAGTCTTACAACTTGCTTCAGCGACATACGGCTTTCGAAAACGTCGAATTGCCAATGATTTATGCAGGTTTGGAGAAGCAACAGAGAAGGGAGCGAGTGACGGACTTGTTAACAAAAATGGGTCTGTCAGGTCACCAATCCAATTACCCGCGCCAACTATCGGGTGGGGAACAACAAAGGGTTGCGATAGCGCGTGCTTTGGCCAATCGCCCCAAGTTGATATTAGCAGATGAACCCACGGGAGCCTTAGACAGCGAACGAGGCAATCAAATTCTTTCGTTGTTTGAGCAAATTAACCAAGCTGGTCACACCGTCGTTATAATTACCCACGATGAAACCGTCGCTGCAAAATCGAAGCGTATTTTGCGTTTGAGGGACGGGCAAATTGAAAAAGAAACCTCTCCTGTCGAACTTGATTTATCGCGGTCGGAAAAACCTTTAGCGCCCTTGATTCTAACTCAAGACCTCAGATCGCAACGACGGCTTCTGGAATGAATATCGCCGAGAGTATCAAGATCGCGTTTCGGGCGCTCCTCTCCAACCTGTTGCGGAGTGTTCTCACGATGCTGGGTATTATTGTCGGTGTGGCTTCGGTGGTATCAATGGTGGCCTTTGCGTCGGGCGCGCAACGAGAGGTCGAGCGTCAAATCCAGACCTTGGGGGCAAATGTATTGATGGTCGTACCCGAATGGGTGAATGCAACTGGCATTGACGGCGGGAAATATGAGCTTGCTATTCTGAACGAATTGGATGCCAAATCCATAGCCGAAACAATTCCCGACGTTGCAATGGTCGCACCGTCTGTCCGCGAAGACATTCAGGTGGTCAATAGAAATCAGAGTGTGTGGGTCACGGTGAATGGCACAACGACGACCTATTTTTCGATCCGCGAATGGCCGTTGAGCTCTGGGCGACACTTTTCTTCGGGTGAACTGAACAGCGCCGAGAAGGTCGCTTTACTTGGGCAAGACACCGCGCAAAACCTGTTTGGTGAAGAAGACCCTGTTGGCCAGACCATTCGCATCCTTAAGACACCCTTCAAAGTCATCGGAGTCTTGTCAAAAAAAGGTACGGCTGGATCGGGACGTGCGCAGGACGAAGTTGTCTTTGTGCCAATCAGAACGGCGAAACAGCGTCTTTTTGGCAGTTCGAACGTAACTGACCGGGGAGCGGTGGACTATATCCTTGTTAAATCAAACTCGACCGATAGCATCGCCGATGCCAGCCAATCCATTTCATCTCTGCTGAGGCAACGACACAGATTGCGGGCCGAACAGGAAGACGACTTTCGGGTCGTTGATCCCGCCGCCGCGATGGAGGCACGGAACGCGGCCAAGAAAACGATCGGCTGGTTGTTGGCGGGGATCGCCTCGGTTTCGCTAGTTGTGGGCGGCATCAGCATTATGAACATCATGCTGGTTAGCGTCGCGGAACGGACCCGCGAAATCGGACTGCGTATGGCCATCGGGGCTAGACCCAGCGATGTGCAAGGCCAATTCCTCATGGAATCAGTTTTGCTGTGCTTCATTGGTGGACTGATTGGATTGCTCATCGGAGGCGGGGTTGCGGTCATCGTTGGCAACATGGCCGGTTGGCCCGTGTTCCTTAGCCCCATGTCCATGATCGGGGCAGTTGGGCTGGCTTCGGTGGTGGGGTTGATCTTTGGCTATGTCCCTGCGCGACGGGCATCCCGCCTGGATCCGGTTGTCGCCTTGAAATTCGAATGAAAAAGCGCCCCGCTTGGGGCGCTTGTCCACGCTTTTAACCAGCGTTCTGAGCTGAAGGGGAAGCTCAGTTGGGGTCTACGTCGCGTGGGATGTCTTCGTCAGGTTCGCCCTTAAGATCCACAAACTTTTTGCAGACATAGACAATTCCGTCCTTGGTTTTCTTCTTAAACAAAAGTTCAGCGTCGTTGCCTTCACCGTTGTTTCCGCAACGGCGCTCGGCCAGTTCCCGATCAGACGGTTTTCCACCGTTGTCTGTTGCCATTGCCATTGGAGCAGTCAACGCGAATGCTACGGCCGCAATCAATATCGTTTTCATAATAACCTCCTTTGAGAACGTGGCGATAGTAAAGCAAAAATGAAGGAAGCAAACATCGCTCGTTCAAGGGGGGCGGAAACTCATAATAAATCACCCATAGGAAGTGCCTAATTTTGACTAAATCAGCCGCGCTAGCTATCACGAGCTAAATAATATAGGCTAACTCATTTTAGGTAACTCATTTGCAGCAGCTTGTTTTATCTATCTCTGAATCACATTTAATATGAAAACACAGTATACTAATTTGATTAGCTCAAATAAACTAACCTAAACGCGTTAGTGAATTCAGATTAACTTATATAGGGGATGCTATTGAGCTTCAGAAAAGAAAAGCTGACAAGCTATTTCTTAATGATCCATGTGGGTGATTAACGACACCAACTCAGCCTGACGATGCGTGTCTGTTTTCTGAAAGATTGACCGCAAATGACTGCGTGCCGTCCAAATCGAGATACCCAACCGGGACGATGCTTCCTTTAGACTTTTGCCTTCGGTTAGGGCCATTGCCAGGGATGCCTCACTTGGCGTAAGGCCAAAGTATTCCCGAAGACTATCATCCGTGACAGAAACCTGGGTTTCCAGCTCACGGAAGTTGAGCAAGGCATGAGCATGTCCAAAAGGAGGTTTGTATTCGTCCGGCAAAGGCAGAACATCAATGTAAATTCGACGGTCTTCTTTGATTTTGACTATAACCGGGGGAGGTAAAGGGGCGCCGCTTTCAAAGGAAAAACTCAGACATGCTTTTATCAGTCTTTCAAATTTCTTGTTTTGTAAATCATCCCCAACGTTTACGTCGCGCCAGTGCAAGAACAACTTTCGGCCATTAGACTTTGCGTCACATTCACTCAGGGAGAAAATATTTCCGTCTAAATCAAGCAGAAGAATATTGACGGCTTGATCATCAAAAAGGGAAAACCAGCGGACAAAGGACAGAAAATTCATCACTCGAAACCCAAACTAAAAACCCGGTCAATAATCGGCAGTGCGCGCCTATGGAAAAGCTGCCCTGAGGGCAGCCGCGGGGACAATCCATAGTCAGCAAAAACCGCTTAAAAACCTCGAGATGACAAGACCACTGAAACAACACTAACGTTGCGTAAAGATTATCCTGAATATACTCATTTAAGTAAACTGCAAACTCGTATTTGGCACCAGTGATCGTTTTTTTGACTTTTCCTGTTCGATATTTGTTCCATTTCAGCTACTGTTAGGTGTGTGATCTTTGCCTGAATTTCCTAATAAGTGCTGGATAGAAGTGTCCGAAACCTCCAGGCGTGAATTTAATATTAATGCAAAATTAACGCAGAATTAATGAGGCAATGTTAATGCCTTTGTGATTCTTATCTGGAGGATGACCCGAAGCCCTACGAAACCGTCGACTGTTTTTTGATGATTGGGTCAGCCGTTTGAAATGAAACGCGACAAGCCATGTTGGAGGCCAGCTTTGCTGGAACGTCCCCGCCCGGTATTGGTTGGCAATCCTGACATTGTCGCTCCGCGCGAGTACGGTGTATCCAAAGAACCCGGTCTTTACGCGCACCGGCTAGCAGACCGGACAGGCGTCACCCCACAGTTCTTTGGAAAACCTTTCGCCAACATCTATGATCTTGCATTCAGCCGCCTGGGGCACATCGACAAGTCCCGGGTTCTGATGGTTGGCGACAGCCTGCACACCGACGTTCTAGGTGCACGAAAGGCTGGCATAGCTTCCGCGCTCATCTCTGGATTCGGCTTCTTCGCAGGACATGATGTTGAAGCATCGATCATGAAGGCAGGGATAGTACCGAACTTTGTTGTAGACCGGCCTTGATATTAGGGCGTTCCGCTTAGATACGTCTTTCTGCTAACTCGAGTGTTGGGTGAATCTGCATTGAGCACATACCGACCATGTGAACGAAGCGCCGCGTGTGAACGGCAGCTTTGGAGAACCCTCCGCAACAAATGAACTCTGAGCTCATGTCCGACTTGGGCCGCATTCCGAACTATGCAAAGCCCGCTTTCTGCGCATAGCTGTCATTGGGGCGTCACGCAGTATTGGACAAATTGGGCTCTTGGCCGCCGTTCTCTGCGGGTCGTTTTGACTAGCGGGAAGAGCCCTTACCGGCCGTTCCCGGATAAGCTGAGTATTGCGCGTGCATTCATCTGAATGCGGCACTAAAGGGACATTCAGCGGAGTTCAACGAAAGGCGGGTGGGCGCAACAAGGCCGATCTACCATAGTATGCCCAAACATCGCGAAAATAGGCTATGCTTTCCATCATCAGTAGCCAGGAGATTGCTATGCTATACCCGATCGCGGAACTTGAAGCCGATAAACTCAATGCGGTTCGGGAACTTGAAAAAGAAATTGGAAGCCCGGTTGTGGCTCTTACCGCTGTTGAAACTGATACTGTGACGCTGCCAAAAGAACAGCTCGAGAAACTGCAGGCCTTGGAAGATAAACTTAACGTCGTTCTCGTTGCGGTGCGACCTAACTAACTTACTTGATCACACTGTTTAGGCCACTGCGCTGGTTGCGCCTCGCAAAGCGGCCCTTTCTAATTGTTGGAATTGCCGGACCACCACTGCCATATTTGGAGTGCAGATACCGAGTGCCGAGAACCCGCGCATTCCGGATGTTCAAAGTCCAGTGTCGGATGGCCGACAAGCGGGACTTTTCTGCCGTTCAACATGATTGCGTTGGTGACCGCTTTCGCCAACGTTGGCGGCGACAAAACCTCGCATAGATATGAGCCAATTTTTAAAAATTCAAATAGCAACCCGTTCTTGATCAGCCGCGCGTCAGACAGCTCAGCGCGAGAGGGTTCACTGTGACTGGCTGCCTCACAATGATGGTTCCGACAAATAGTCGCCCAAGAGTCATTACTCTTGTTTCTTTTGATGAAGCTCCAACGCCATTTCGTCCAGAATACCGAAAGCCACAGGATAAAGATTCTCGAACAGATCGATTACTGCAGATTCCTCTACGGGATGATGTTTGCCTTCAGCGTCAGTCAGCTGCCCCATCCGAAACACGACCTCGGTGCCTTCTTCTACCGGAACCAACTCATAGGTCTCCAGATTTGTAAGGCCCTCGATGGACGAATTGTGGAGGATATCGGTCACGTATTCGAACGGATTCCAATCGACGATCAGCATCTGGAAGTGAGCTGCTTCATGAACGCAGTGCAGGCGGACGCCGGCGGACGTTCGCGACGCATCCCCTTCCCGATAGGCGTCCTTCAACATCATCCAACGCATCTTGAGCCGGGGATCTGTGAGCATTTCCCAGGCCACTACCGGAGGCGCCTTCAGTAAGTGCCGGGTTGTGAACACGGCATCCTCGTCTGTAACGCGGACGGGCCCGGCGATCTCCCGGTATCGTTGCCAAGCAGCAGCAAGATCATAAACCCGCATGGGTACGTCACCAAAGTGCTCGAACTGAGCGCTATACTGCATAAGTTCAGACTTGATACCCATTGCCTGAAATGCGTCTTCCGAGAACAGGGCGTAGCTGCGGATACCAGTATCATCCTTCACATCGGTCTTCGCCATACGATGCACGAGTATGACCTCAGCACCGGAGATATCTTTCATCGGTCCGATCGACAGTTCTTCAAATTTTCCGTGATGCGCAAGGATCTTCAGATCGAGATCGGTTACGTTGCGACAAGCATTGCAGGGACAAGTCGTGTTCTGCACAATGTTCCGACGGCGTTCGGCGAAACCCCGATAAAGGCTTTCGCATATATTGAGGAAAGTCTCACCTGAAGGGAACGGCCCACTCGAATAAGCGAGAACAGCATCACCTTCTAGACCACGCAACTTCATTGGGTCCTTCAGTCCCATTACAATTGCTTCAAGCTAAGAACGGATGATTGGGTTGGCGTGTTCCAGCTCTGACCGGGTCAGGTATTCGGTATAACCGGTAATATCGGCGATTAGCAGGTAACCGCTTTGAACAGACATCCGAGCTTTCCCCTTTGCCCTCCCTCCCTTGACTGTAACTTCGGCCACAGTACCGGACAAGCGCGTCTGCGACCGCCCCCGGAAAACCCATGAGCGCGGACCGCGTGAGCTGGGAACATATCCAGCGGGTCTACAAGCTGTGTGACCGGAGTGTGTCCGAGACCGCCTGCCGCCTGAACACGCACCGCCGGACGCTGCAGGGGAATTTGGTGAAGCTTAGTCCTCGGAAATGGGCAGCGAATTGGGTTCAATCTGAATCAGGACTCTGTTCAGAGGATATTCTTTAAGGCGGCAATGCGGACAAAGCGACCGTTAGTAACATTTACGCAGCTAGCCGGAAAAGGGGCTGCATACTAGCCGGCTTTAGCTATCACAATGTGCTGCGAACTTGGCTTCCAAGAAAACAGAAGCGCCAGAACCAACTGGCACCGCTGTGAATTAGTTTGATGCTGTTCAAGCAGTAAGAAAACCGTCGTGCCAGGCCATAAGATCGATTCCGTCGCCCGTAGCGTTTGAGCCATTCAGGGCAGCCAGTTCGTCCTCCCATCCGGCAGCGAGTTCATAGATCCCCAGGTCTTCTAGAGACGCGAGCGAAAAGTCTGCCAGATACATGGTATCGGTCTGTTCAACGATCCCGGTCATTAGTTCGGCATCCAAGGCTACCTCGTCCCAATGACCTCCGGAAGTGCCGCGCCCGCCACCGCCTTCCACCGGAATATTATCACCATACAAGGTCGTGGCTTCTGTCCCAGTGTATACGAGATTACGCTTCGACTTAGTTGTCAAATCGTTGCCCGCAACATCCCAAAGGGTACCAAATCCCAGCGCATGGATCATCTCATGAAGTATCGTGTCATCCAGCACGCCGAGCGCATCGAGAGAGGCCGCATCGGCAAGGTCGATGGTAAGGGTAGCGCCAGCCGGTGTTTCAGCCGTACCATTGCCGTCCCAATCGTTTGCGGCGTAGATATTTGCCGATGCAACCTCTCCACCCAGCGCTCCGGTTTCAAGTTTGACTTCGACATAGAGGTCATCAAGCACGAACTCCGTACCATCTGATTTCAAGCCGTTGTCATCGTCCGTAAAGCCATATGCAATGACCGAAGAAAGAAATTCCGCTGCCGCTTCGACATAGCCTTGTATGGTTGTCGCGATCGAAGTGTTCCAATCTGACCCGTTTCCCACAAATTCGATCTGAAAATTAAACGGATCACTTGTGCCGCGATTGGTATCTACAGTGATTTTATCGTCGAACCCAGTATCGAGAGTACCCGAAGTGTAGGTAGCTTCCACAGTGCCGCCGCCGCCGCCTCCATCATCGCCGCCGCCACCGCCCGGTCGACCACCGCCGCCGCCGCCGCCGCCGCCGAAGGGATTGCCCATGTTGAACTCTTGGTAGTCAACGAAGTTTGCATCGGAGCTTACGCTGGTTTGGTTTTCGAAGGCGTTGGGCTGAAGGAGTGCGCGCAGCGCCTGGCCATCTGCCGACGCAACCGGTTCGGGCCCGTTGGGAGCGTCAGCCCGCTCCAAGATAAATTCAATAATTGGATCAAGGCCATCTCCGCCTTCACCATTAGATCCGCCGACCGGATCGCCCGTGTTTAACACTTTGTAATCATTGACGGATACGTCGGAGGTCTCACCAGCATGACTGTCAAGGGCGGTTGGCTGAAGGAGTGCATGCGATGCCGGGCCATCTGCAGGTGTACCCGGTTGGGGTCCGTTGGGAGTGTCAACATGCTCCCAAACAAATTCATCAATGGCATCAAAAAAATCGTCAAACAGAATTCGATCCAAACGTTTTGCGTGCATATTACCTATCTCCGAATTGAAGCCCCCCATACATCTGATTATCAGAATAAAATAACGCGATTAAATGTGTGTTGAATATGCTGTTTATGTCTAGTTTATGTATTGAACGGTAGCTCTTAAAAAAAACCGTCGCACAATTTTATCCCCGTAAAGGTCTAAAATGGGCTCGCAACGGACACTCGAAGTCCAAAATAAGGAGCGAATGACGGCCGGGCGGACGTTACGGTCATTTCCGCAACCAAGGGCTGACAACGCTTTGTTATTCCTCTACTTCTAGGATGTTTGCATGCCGGAGGACGTGATGGCTAGCCTGAACAATCTTTCAAAATCTGAACTCGCTCGTCGCGTTGCCGACATTGCCACGCTTGAGGGCGAATTCCTGCTGCGTTCCGGAGAAATTTCTCATCGCTATTTCGATAAGTATCGTTTTGAGGGCGATCCGCTCATACTGAAGCCGTTGGCGCTAGCAATGAGTTCGCTTCTGCCCACGGATACGGAAATTATCGCAGGGCTTGAGTTGGGAGGAATACCCTTGGTTACAGCGATTTCCCTTGAGACGGGGTTGCCAGCAGCGTTCGTTCGAAAGGAAGCGAAAACCTACGGAACGTGTCGCGCAATAGAAGGCCAGGATATCGCCGGGAAAAAGGTAACGTTCGTTGAGGATGTCATTTCCACGGGTGGTGCAGTTGCTGATGCTCATCAGCTAGCAGTGCAGGAAGGTGCTGACGTCCTCGCGGTTGTCTGCGCTATTTGGCGGGGAGAAAGCGTGCCGACCATTCAGGGCGTTCCCACTCTCGCTGTTTATCCAGTATTTTTACGTGCTGAATTGGAGCGCTAAAGAACATCTGGTGCCAGAGGTTTTCCGGAACACGGGTTCGCAGCGGAAATTCGAAGTCAACTATAACGAGGCGGGCTGGCTGCGTCGGTATGCTCAGAATAATAAGTAGTTGTGTCCGTCACTCGCAACAAACGCAGAGAGTGCGATGACGAATCCGGAGGCGTAGTCTGTCAGCTTAAGCGTGCGCTTTTTAGGATACATGGTCCATTCAGACCATTTTGCTTGGCCGTCATCGACTTCTCCATCTAGCCTCATTGTCATGGCTTTCATCTCCCAACGTACACAACTAAAATCGCTAAGAAGCTAGAGAGAGATTACTTGACCGTTGGTGAACTCAACGTGAACACGGCGTTCAGATTACGTCATTCTTGTTGCGAGTTAGCCACAAGCTTAAGGTGCGCCACTGCCTAATTAGTGTGCCCGTTGCAGCGGGATTAAGTGCGGTAGATTCTGTAGACGACAAATAGGAGCGACTGATGTCAGCTCTGCGGACAGAGTTACCGTTCGCCGCAGTAGCGAGACTGAGGAGCGCCAAGGGCAGTTTTGCGCGGAAACCGGACTTTACAAAGTTTGACGAGTCGGCCCAAAGCCGCCGCTGACTGAGCCGCGTAATGCTGCGCTGCGGCCCTTCTAAGCGGCGTTCACGGCAAGTACAGATTAGCGTAGCTGCCAGACCGCTTCCTCTAACTCGGTGCTTGGTTCTTGTGAGGCTATTAAAGAGCATCGTTCAATTGGTGCTGTTGGTCTAGGTTTAGGCAGAAAAACCTGCCCCAGCCAGACCTTGGCGTCGTTTAAGAATGAATGCCCTGCCCAATGACGCTCATTCAGTGTCCAACAACTTGGGCAGGTTTTTTTGGTAGATTATCGCATGTCAACGTGGAATATGTGTGAAGTCCATCGTCCAATTGGTCTCCCAGTTAACGCCTCCATCCGTTGAGAAGGCCTGTTCCCATCGTGGGACTATGCCTTTTTTCCAGAGAAAACGTACCATAATGGCCTTACCATCCAGAGTGTCTTCGGCAAAAAATTCACCGACTTCACCATCAAACCGGCCCTTAACAGGCGTATCAAGAGTATGTGGTGATCTGCCATCGAGCCACCAGATCGCCCACTGACCCGACCTGATGTCAAAGCTACGCAGTGCAATTGCGCGATAGGGATCTTCTGGAAGATCTACAAAATTGTCTTCAACGTTTCCGTTGCCCGCCAGGATCGGGGCGGTTCGGGAGGTTCCATCGAAAGAATCCCAATCCTGGCACCCTACAAGACGTTCCCGCAATCTTCGGTGCTGTACAGTCCAGGAGCCAAACATGAAGTCGAAATCATCCTGAGCTTGCTCGCTCCCTCTTTGGTTCAATTTTGTGTGCATGGTCTCTCCGTTGTGCGTGACATGCACACTATTACCGGAGATAACTTGCCATCATGTGTCATGTTTTTTGAGGGTGGAATGAAATCGTCGCGTTTGCTTTCAATCCTGATACGTCTTCAAACGCGCGGCCAAATGACGGCTGATCAATTGGCAGAGGAACTAGAGGTTAGCCCGCGTACGATTCACAGAGACATCGATCAGTTGAGCTATGCCGGCGTCCCTGTGTTTGCCGAACGAGGTCGCAATGGCGGGTATAAGTTGCTGGACGGCTATCAAACACGTTTAACAGGCCTAGACGCCGACGAAGCCAGCAGCCTTCTTCTCTCCGGACTAGGTGCGGTCTTAGACGATCTGGGGTTGTTGGAAGCAGCGAACCAGACCGAGTTGAAGGTTCTGGCCTCGCTTCCGAATGAAACGCGCGACCATGCCGCCATCGTTTCCGAGCGATTTTTTCTGGATCCGGTGAGTTGGTATCGGAAAAAAGAAGATGCCCCTTTTGTCCGGCAAGTCGCTACCGCTGTATGGGCACAACAACAGCTTTCCATAAGATACGAGAGTTGGAGGGGCGTCGTGGAACGTATAGTGTCACCTCTAGCAATCGTTCTCAAAGCAGGGAGTTGGTATCTTGTGGCCTTGGTCGATACTCCCCGAGTTTACAAAATTGCTAAAATCCAGAGCATTGAGGCATTGGACAAAGTTTTCTCTCGACCTGAAAACTTCAATATTCGCGAGTTTTGGGACGTTTGGAGAACCGATTTCGAGCGCCGGCTGAAATCTCAAACTGTTACGCTTAAGGTGACGTCCGAAGGGTTGCGCTTGCTAAGCGAGATGGGCGTCGCACCGGACACCCAAACAGTTACCCATAAAGTTGATGGATTGCATATCGTGACAGTGCAAATGGAATACGGAGCAATTACCATCCGCAGTATCCTCTCCTTGGGCAAAGAGGTCGAGGTTATTTCCCCTAGGAGTCTTCGGAAAAATGTAATCGCTGAAATTCATAGGATAGCTGGTCACTACTCTTCCTGACAGCGAGGAAATCCAAGCTCGTTTTTAGAGCGAAATGCGTTTGCGCCCGCGGCAAAGTTACACTTTGTCCCGCAAATCGGAATCTGCAAAGTCTAGTCATGAATGCCCGCATAGGGCTGGGAGCAATCCAGTGCAATTGCAGCAACCCAACTGTGGGGCAATGACTGGTTTGGCCTCAGATCGGGCATTTTTTGGTAGAACATGGTACCGGATCAGACGGCAGTAAGGTCGGCATTGCGGACGAAACTGGCTTTGGCGACGCAGTTCGAAAAGTTGCAACAGTCCGAATGCGCTCGTTCGCTTGCTCCCCATCTTTGATCCTCCGTTTCCCAACTATAGGTTCGGATCAATTCAATGGGGGCGATCGGTTCTGGCTCTACAATATCAAAACATTCAACAACATTGTGTTCGAAAATTGCCTCAAATACGCGAAAAAACACAAAATACTCTGATGTTAACAATGGGTTAATGTGGGGGAAAATATAAACCTTGTAGTAAATTTTGTGAGTTGAACATGGTTAAGCAAAACAAAAGGGACCTGTTCCCTTCGCTAAGTGGCAGTAGCGTCGTGGCCCACGGTGCTAAAGGGAATGGCTCCCTGTCGAACTTTAGTAGGATTATTGAGCCAGCAGGCGCGTTTGTTTTTTGGACTTGTATTTTGGTCTATTGCCTTAAAGACGCATCGGTCGCACGCTACTTATCGGTCCTGATGTAACATAAGGCTGTTACTTTTGAAGTGGTAACCTGCGTTTCCACCTTTGAAGACTTTATCAGGGGTTAATCTTTCTAGTCGCCAGCATGAGCGTCTGGGTATGGTTCGAGTGAAGGGAATGAATATGCGAGTTAGTACTGGATTTGTTTGGGTTCTTGCTCTGGCATTATCAATTGGCGGGGTTGATTTAGCGTTAGCCAAAGACAAGGGAGGCAAGTCCAAAGACAAGAAAGTGCAAGTGGACGGTAAGCCAAGCAAGGGTAAAAAGGCGGTGCCGCCAGGGCAAATCAAGAGATACACGCGCGGTGCAAAGCTTCCCAGCGACCTAAACTACTCAAACGTCGGCGACCTGTCGAAGTGGAAATTGAAACCGCCGGGAAAAGGAAATCGCTATATTCGCGTCAATGATGAAATTTTGGAAGTTACGGATGACCTCTCGACTGTTGTTGATGCCGTAGGCATCGTAGGAGACTTGGCGAAGTAATGCTGCTTCAACTGTCCGCTTTGGGCTCACTACCGACTTTCTCTGCGGCGAGCTCGGGCAAGCAGATTGAGCCCAAAGCCGCCGTCTACAAGGCTTCAGCCCATTGCATGGGCAGAGCGTAGCAAACCGCGCGTTCCTGACGTTAGAACCAGGTGGGAAATGGTAGGTGAGCGAATTAAAAGGGCCTTCGCTGCACTCGAACACAACGGTGGTCCAAATCAAATGGGGCACTCGAGCCAAATTGTAATACACACGTAATCTTCAACGAATCTGTATGAAACGTCAGGCGCCTATTTCTGTCATGCGAGGGGATGATCCTCGCTGACAAGAAAGGAAAACACCGTGAATTCGTTAAAAACAAACAAACTGTGCATTGGCGCTGTAGCTAGCCTGTCTTTTTTTGGCCCTGTCCACCCTTGCGTTTGCTGAACCGGCGGGATCTGAAAAGGTGATTGCGCCTTCGGTTCCCTTCGCGAAAGCAATGGAGATTGCAACTGGCGCTGCAGAGGGCAACCTAGTGGCGCTCGAAGTAGACCATTATGGCGACAGCCCGGTCTATGTTGCCGAGCTCGAGGGCAACACAACACACACCATGCTACAGATTAACGGCGTGTCCGGCGAGGTGCTTGCGAACAATACGATTACGGCAGCGTCCTCGGAAGCATTGCATGCCATGCTGGAAGAACTCGATCACGATGGAAGCGACGATGGCGATGTACGATGCGGCCAATGGATTGCTGTTGGGCATAGCTGATTCACCCGTTGCACGAAGTGGCAACCAAGCGCATTTGGGATGGCGGGCTTTTTGGCGGGTACCGCAACTATAGTCGAAAAATATCATCTAAAATCAATGATATATGGCGGAGACGAAGGGATTCGAACCCTCGAGACCCTTCCGGGCCTACTCCCTTAGCAGGGGAGCGCCTTCGACCACTCGGCCACGTCTCCGCTGGCCGGTATATCCTTGCCTGTCGACCAGATACAAGGCGATTTTGTTCAACGCTGCTATTTTTCTGAAATCAAACACACAGGTGACATTTAGGCTGCAATTGCATCTACAAATGAATGGCAAACCAACAATATGGTGGCAAGCGTTCTGCGGGGTTTGTTTCACAGAACTCGGCGCGGCATGTAAATGTGCCGCTTGGCAGAACACAGATTTACCCTGGTTCGTTGCCCTCAAGTGTGGTGCGAATAACGAACAGAGTTGCCGGGTCCACAGACTCGCTGGTCAACACGGCCTCGAATGCCGGATTCAATGCTGTGGTGTTCCAGGCTTTGACTGCGCGCGCTATCCAGATCGCAAAAGCGCCGCCGTTCTCTAGCTGACGCTTGTAGATGTTCAATATCTGCGGCTGCAGTTCCGGATGGGCCGTGCCGCTATCCGCCAGGACACGAACCAGAACCTGTTTTTCCTCAGCTAACCGGTCGGGCTGTTCCAGCGCCTTGGCGATTTCCGTAACCGCCAGAGCACCGTCAACTTCGATACCCGCCAATCCCCAATCGTACAAATTGAGGCCCCCGTTTCGAACGACGCGTTGGTAGCGTTGGCTGACGAACTCCTTTGCCTTGCTATCGGACCGAAGCCCCAGCAACCGAATATATGCAGGCGCGTAAGCAAGACGATTCGGATCGCGCATCTCTTGCAACAACTGCTCTGTGGGCAAGGCATCTGACAGATGCGACACCAGAGTGTAAGGCGCGCGATGGATTTCAATCAGTGCCGCATTGCGCAGCAGACGATCTTCATGCGCGAGATAGTCATCGAAATAGTCGACACGCGCCGCACCGCCTGTCGCACCAATTGCCCAACCCTCTCCTTGCGAACGCAGTGTTTCCACGAACCGCGCACGCTCTGCCGTCATCAGGAAGCCCTTGCTCCATTCGTTGGACAAGCTGCGACCGGCCTTGTCCCGGTACCCGGCCCCGTAGACCATCAAAACGGTTCTATCGGGATCAGCGCGAAAGGCAGATCGCGTGACGCTGTCGACCAGAAAGGGAATCTCGGGCAGCGCGGCGACCTGTTCGGGCGTGCCTTTCAAAACCGAGACGTGCGTGAATTTGAACGGGTTGTCTGGCGCAGGGGCCGCCAACACAATCACGCGGGCCGAAAGGATGCGATCCGCCAAAGAGTATTCCGGAAGCGAAACGCATACACCACAGGCAAGGGCCGGACCAGGGGCCAGCCCGCTGCCAAAGCTCAGCGCCAGAACCGCAATCATGTGTAAAACGCGCCGCATGGGTCGTGCTCCGTTCCTTGCGGCCCCGCCAGAACAGGGTCGCATTAGGGTTTCACAAGCAGTTTATCCCAAAATCGGAAAATCAGCGAATTCTTGGCCTGGTGGGTGGCTAGGCGGGCGACAAAGCATTTTTTTCGGCCCGCCATAGAGTTTACATCAAGTCGTTTTCCACGTCCTCGGCCGAGATACCAAGCGCGTCCAGACCGTTTTCAAGGTGATCCGACAGATGCGGCGTACCAATCAGATAGTCGGCGCAGGGGGTCGATGCCTCGGACTTGGCGGTTGCAATGGCTTCGGCAAGGTCTTCGGCGAAAAAGCTTTCGCGCCCAACCCACATAACGGCAACCAGTTCGGCCTGTTCGTCCTCGCTCATCCGGTCGATAAAAGCGCGCAATTCACCTTCGGCGCGCCCCAGTTCGCGCCCCATCATAGCGACCTGAGCGATTTTCCTTGCCGAAATTTCCAACATGACCCAACTCCTCGTGTTCGCGGTTTCCATAGTAGCACAACCATGGGGATCGGGCTGAGTCTTTGATCTTGAGCAAAAAGTTCGCGCCTAGCGTCTGCGACTGCGGGAAATGGGGTGATCTGGAACAGGGGCGGTGCGAAACGGGACGAACCGAGCCTTTTTGACCTTAAGCTTCAGCGCCTGCCATAAGATCAGGAAAAAGGCGCGCCGCGCGCCGAACGGGCGCCGCAGCAATGACCACAGGATACCCCGGTTGGTCAGCGGAGCCCTTGGTCCGGTCAGCGTGGCGATCAGACCGCCACTCTCGCGACCGTAGTCAATCCACACCCCAACACGTTCCGGCCGATAGTCGAATCGGAACATGTAGGTTCCTTCGATTTTCTGGAAAGGAGAGACATGCATCAACTTGTCCGCAACAATGCGGTCCGATGGCTGGATCGGGGTAAAACCGACGTTGTGGCACAGATAACTGTGACGCGTTCCATAGGTATTGGTGACCTCGGCCACGACCGCGTAGAGCTGATCCCCATGGTCGAAACAGAACCAGAAGCTGACCGGATTAAAGACATGTCCCAGTACTCGTGGCTGTGTCAGCAAGGCAATCCTCATCGGTTGTGCCACATCCATCTGATTGAACTTGTCTCGCAGCCATGCCGCTCCGCTCCCCTTGCCGGGCTCACCCCCATGATCGCGGTCTCGCCAGTTCATCACGTTGGCGCGGTTCATCGAAAACAGCGCGGGTGTGTCCGGCTGGATTTCGGGGTCCAGCAGGATGTAGTCGATGGAATAGCGGAACGCATTCTCAATAGCGCCCTTGCGCCCGTGATAGGTGTGGCCTGAAATATGGTCGATCTGATTCATTCCGGGCGGTATTCCATTCTGCCTGCAAACCGTTCAAACGGCATCGATTTCCTGATTATGTATCTACAAACGATACGAAACCTAGCGCGGTTTGGATTAAAATAGTCGCATTAAGTGATCCGGCTTGGGCCACACCACGTAATGTTGTTATGTTTACCGAGATCGATACCGCGACCTTGGATGAACCGGTGGCCGAAAGGCTGTCAACGAAGCCTCGGCTCGCAAAGAAACGCAGCAGGGGCAGACCGGTGAACCGAGCGGAAGATTGTCAGGACGTAAGAGCTGAGTGGGTAGACCACGTCAGGCGCATACGTGACGCGCAGGATCAGGCAGCCTTTGCCGAACTGTTTCAGCACTTTGCGCCGCGCATCAAGGCGTTCCTGATCAAGTCCGGCTCTGACGGCGCTTTGGCGGAAGAGTGCGCGCAAGAGGTGATGGCCACGCTTTGGCACAAGGCCCACCTGTTCGACCCGACACGGGCGACTGTGGCCACATGGGTGTTCACAATTGCCCGGAACAAGCGCATCGACGTCCTGCGCAAACAGCGCCGCCCTGAACCCGAGGATCTTGGATGGGGACCAGAGGCGGAACCTGAGCAGGCCGACGTTGTTGCGCTGCAACAGGAAACCGCGCAGCTGCGCGACGCTCTGACCGCGTTGCCCGAGGCGCAAAGAGAGCTGATCGAGAAAGCCTATTTCGGCGATCTGAGCCATCGAGAAATCGCGTCTCAGACCGGACTGCCACTGGGTACGATCAAATCACGGATACGGCTGGCGCTGGACCGCTTGCGCCATGCGATGAATTGAGATGACGATGATGAGCAACAAGATCAAACATCACCTTACAGACGACCTGCTGATGGCTTATGCAGCGGGTGCGCTACCCGAGGCTTTTGACCTGATGGTCGCCACGCACCTGTCTCTGTGCGATCATTGCCGCGCGCGGGCGGAGAGCTTTGACGCGGTTGGTGGTTATGTTCTGGAAGAACAGGACGACGCGGTTGCCATGGCTGAAACGTCATTAGCCGCGACGATGGCCTTGATCGCAAACGGTGCGCCGATGGCCAAACCGAACCGTCCGAGTTGTTCCGTGCTGCCAACTCCGCTGCAGGATTACGTGGGCGGTGACGTAAACGACATCAAGTGGCGTCCCATCGGAATGGGTGTAAAACAAGCAATCCTGCCGACGACTGGTGAAGCGACCGCCCGATTGTTGTTTATTCCGGCCGGAACAGCTGTACCCGACCACAGCCATAATGGCATCGAGCTTACCATGGTATTACAAGGCGCATTTTCGGACGAAGTTGACCATTTCGCCCGAGGCGATGTCGAAATCGCGGACGAAGACCTGCATCACACGCCAACGGCCGATATCACCGAAGATTGCATTTGCCTGGCTGTGACCGATGCACCGCTTAAGTTCAACAAACTTATGCCGCGCCTGTTCCAGCCGTTCTTGCGTATCTGATCGGGTCGCAAGATCGCGCTACATTGACTCGGCAAACGGATTGGTGGAGATGCATAAAATGATGAGATTTTTGATCCTCACATGTGTCCTTTTGGGCTTTGCATCATTGGCATCGGCCCAAAGGGTTGCCGACGTCAAATTCGAACCCGGCAATTTCGGGACCATGGTCAACGGCACCGTTACTGGGAATGAATACTTCGACTACAAGCTGGGTGCAAAGGCCGGACAGGAGATGTTTGCCGATCTAAAGGTCAGCGATACCAACGGCAATGGCGTGATCTATTTCAACATCCTGCCGCCGGACAGTGATGGAGTTGCAATCTACAATGGCTCTATAAACGGGAACACCGCCCGGATCGAGTTACCCGAGGACGGGGATTACACGATACGCGTCTACCTGATGGGCAATGACCGGGATACCGGAAAGACGGTCGGTTACAACCTCGACCTGTCGATTCAGTAAGATTTAGCCCTCAGATTTGCCCAGCGGTACCACGTTGGTATGATCTTCGGGGGCAAGTTCTTCGAAATCGAAATTGTCCAGCCGCTGCGCCCGGCGACCCGCTTTTTCCGCGCTGATCTTTATTTCCGAGATGTCCTTGGCCGCCTGTCCGAAATGGCGGTCCAGGTTGGAAACACGGTCGCCCAGACGATCGACATCCTTGTGCAGCATCCCCAATTCCTTGCGGATTGCACCGGCCTGTTCCCGCATCCGCGCATCTTTCAGGATCGCGCGCATGGTGTTCAGCGTTGCCATGCAGGTGGTCGGGGAAACGATCCACACACGTTTCGAAAAGCTCTCCTGCACCAATTCGGGAAACTTGGCATGCAATTCCGCGTAAACCGCCTCGGACGGCAGGAACATCAGCGCGCCATCGGCGGTTTCACCGTCCAGAATGTATTTCTCGGAGATATCTGTAATATGCTTGCGCACCGTGCTGCGGAACATCTGCACGGCCGCCTTCAGCTCCATGTCGTTGGTCGATCCAATCAGTGCCTCATAGGCTTCCAACGGGAACTTGCTGTCGATCACGATCGGCCCCGGCGGGTTCGGCAGGTGGATCAGGCAGTCCGCACGCCGCCCGTTCGACAACGTTGCCTGCAGCTGGAAACTGTCCGAAGGCAGCGCCTTGGAGACGATGTCGTTCAGCTGAATCTCACCAAACGCGCCGCGGGTTTGCTTGTTCGACAGGATGTCCTGCAGCGACAGCACATCGCCGGACAGCTTGGTGATGTTGTCCTGTGCCTTGTCGATGGCGGCCAGACGCTCCTGCAATTGCGTTAGTGAGGTCGCCGTCTGTTTAGAGGACCCATGCAAGGATTCCTTCATCCGCTCTTGCATCTCGGCCAACGCCCGCGCCGATTTCATCGCATTGTCCGCCAGCCGGTCGTTCATCTGCTGCTGCACCGAAGACAGGCGGGATTCCACCGTCTGGATCACCTGCACCTGCGCATTCGCCTGCGTGTCCGAGACATGCTGCAATCCGCCGCGCAGCTGCTCCTGCCCCTGCCCCAACTGCTGCACGTGCTGGCCCAAATGCGCCATCTGCCGCGCCAGTGGTTCCGCCATACGGGCCGACCGGTTGGCTGCGCGCAAAGACAGGAACAGCAACAGCAGGATCAAAAGGACAACCCCGCCGCCGATCATCAAGACCGGGTCATTCAATGCATATTGGGTGCCTGCAATCTCAATCATCTCAACTCGCGTGTTCTTGTTTTATTCTTCATAGCCCCGCCGGGCCCTGGGATCAACTGCGCCCGAACAATCGCTCGATATCGCTCAGCTTCAGTTCCACGTAAGTCGGCCGCCCGTGGTTGCACTGACCCGAATGGGGCGTGGCTTCCATCTCGCGCAGCAGGGCGTTCATTTCTTCGGCACGCAAACGTCGACCAGACCGGACCGATCCGTGACAGGCCACCCGGCTTAGGATGGCTTCGATCCGCGCCTGCACTGTCTGGCTTTCACCCTGATCGGAAAGCTCGTCGAGAATGTCCAGGATCATCGCCTTCGCGTCCACCTCGCCCAGAATGGCAGGGGTTTCACGCACCGCGACAGCGCCACCACCGAAAGGTTCCAGGGTCAGACCCAATCTCGTTAGATCATCAGCCACCTGCATCAAACGGGCGCAATCCCCCTCGGACAGTTCTACAATCTCAGGGATCAGCAACGCCTGCGCAGCGACCCCGTTTTCGGCCATCTGGTTTTTGAGCTTTTCGTAGACCAGCCGCTCATGCGCTGCATGCTGGTCGACAATCACCATGCCATCGGCGGTCTGAGCGATGATGTAATT
Organism: Ruegeria sp. CE8; assembly: GCF_056537465.1. Classification (NCBI taxonomy): domain Bacteria; kingdom Pseudomonadati; phylum Pseudomonadota; class Alphaproteobacteria; order Rhodobacterales; family Roseobacteraceae; genus Ruegeria; species Ruegeria sp. CE8. The sequence goes on along the minus strand of NZ_JBQFRP010000006.1, from coordinate 207,564 downwards.
CTCGTGCACCTGACCGCGCGCAGCACCCAGAGGCAGGTCTTCGACCGGAGCCTCAACGATCGGCGCCGGGGTCGGATCGACCACACTGCCGCTATAATCCCGGGACATCTCGGCAAATCCCGGTGCCTGAGCCTGATACGCCATTTGCCGCGCAGCGGGTGAAGGACGATCCATCTGGTAGACACGCGCGGGTGCGGGCTGTGCCGGTTCTGGCCGCATCGCACCCAAGGTCGCATTTGCTACCGTGGTCGAGGCTCGGTGGCCTGCTTCAGCCAACGCGTGCCGTAATGCTGAAACAATCAGACCACGCGCCACGCCCGGATCGCGAAAACGTACTTCGGATTTGGCGGGGTGCACGTTCACGTCCACCAAAGTCGGATCACAATCGATGAACAACGCCGCCGCCGGGTGGCGGTCCCGGCTGAGGAAATCGAAATAGGCCGCCCGCAGCGCACCCGTCAGCATCTTGTCCCGCACAGGGCGCCCGTTCACAAACAGGTACTGCGCCACCGCGGCACCCCGCGAATAGGTTGGCAAGGCGGCGTAGCCGTACAATCTGATCCCATCGCGGGCGGCATCGATCTGCAGCGCGTTCTCGGCAAACTCGCGGCCGATCACGCGGGCCAGACGGGCATGCAACGCATCAAACAGATCGCCGTTTTCACGATCGGCGCGGAAAGTCACCCGTCCCTCTCCGCCGCCGGACACATCGCGTAGTGTGAAGGTGACGGACGGTTCCGCCATAGCCAGGCGCTTGACAGTGTCGGTAATCGCCTGGGCCTCAGCTCGGTCGGTGCGCATGAATTTCAGTCGCGCAGGCGTGGCAAAGAAGAGATCGCGCAGTTCGACCACCGTACCCGCGCGCAGGGCGGCAGGTTTAACCGCCTCCATCCGACCGCCTGCAACATGGATCGAAGCCGCCTCACCCCCCGGAACCCGGCTGGTGATGGTCAGACGCCCAACCGCGCCCAGCGATGGCAACGCCTCACCACGAAAGCCAAATGTGTGGATGTTCAGCAGGTCGGATCCGTCGATCTTCGAGGTCGCATGGCGCGACAATGCCAAAGGCAGATCGTCCGTAGCGATCCCGCATCCATCATCGGTGACGCGAATTAGCGTCTTTCCCCCGTCAGCAATATCTATGGCGATGCGGGTTGCCCCGGCGTCGATGGCGTTTTCCACCAGCTCTTTAACGGCCGAGGCCGGACGCTCGACAACCTCGCCCGCCGCGATACGATTGATGGCCGCATCGTCCAGTTGCCGGATTACGGGTCGGTTTTCGCTGATATTGGGGTTTGCCTGCGCCATACCACCAGACCTAGCACAGACGTTCGCGATTCTGCCACCGGTTTGACGCACTAAAGTTCAGGAAGAGGGGGCGTTCGAACAACCGCGCCGTGCCCGTCTGACAAACAGCCAGCCTGGTCGCGATTGCTCGAACGATCCGGGTGAGTGGTGGTCATTCAGTAATCAATGCAGAAGTGTGTAACACGAATCCCCCCCGCATGGCGTCAGGACTCTCCCGACGCCATTTCCGGTGGCGAAGTTTGGCCGATGACCTGCGGTCACCGGTGGCGGGAAGACGCCGGGTTAAGCTGTACTCGGTGCGCCTGCCCGCGTCCGGCATGGTCCCCAGATCGCTGCACATGCCAAAATCAGGCCGGACATGGTGGCGATCATTCCCGCAGCGCTGACCGCATCCGCCGCACCCAGCCACAAAGGCCCGTATCCGGCCAAAACATACCCGCTCACTGCTGAAACAATTGCGAAAACAACGCTCCACGTGATCTGCGTTTCGAGCCGGTTGGTCATCATGCGCGCAGCTGCGGGGGGACAGATGAACATGGCGATCACGATGATCGACCCCACTGCATCAAACGCCGCGACCGCTGCGATGGCTGCAGTAATCACCAAGGCAAACCCCAAAGCTCCGGTGCGTATGCCAATCGTGCGCGCGAACCCTTCGTCGAAAGTGGAAATCTTCAGCGGCCGCCAAAACAGCCACATGAACAGGCTGACGACGAGCAACGTCAGCGCGATGCGGGGCAATTCGGGCGGCAAACCCGCCAGAGCCTCTACATCCAACAGCGAGGCCCATCCGGTGGCCTCCAGCCAGATCAGGCTTTCCAAGTTGCCGTAAAGCGCATGTTCCACATCCAGATGCACGGTCGAGGTATCGGTCTGTTCCAACAGCAACACCCCCGCCGCAAACATGGTCGTGAAGACCACGCCCATCGCGGCGCCTGGCTCGATCTGGCCCAGCCTTCTGATCGCCTCAATCATCACCACTGCGACCACGGCTGCACCGGCCGCACCCAGCATCATGGGCCAGGTTGAAATCGCACCTGTCAGCAGAAAGGCCACAACGATGCCGGGCAGCACCACATGGCTGATTGCGTCGCCGATCAGGGCCTGCTTGCGCAGCACCAGAAAGTTCCCCGGTAGTGCGCAGGCGATGGCAGCGAAGGTGCCAATCAGCAGGGGCGTCAACGATAGGGGGACGAATTCTTCACCGTTCATGCAGGAACCTCCTGCGGGCCGCCAATCTGACGATCGATCTCGGCGATCTGATCGCGGGTCAGGACGGTTTCGATATCGCGCAGTCCGTCGTAAAGCGCCGCCGTTGACTCATGCGCCTGATCGGCGCGGACGATTTCCCAACGTTTTTCATCGCGCAAGGCTTTGGCGGCGCGGGCTTTGCCCGTTTCAGTCGCCACTCCGTCGGCCCTGGCCAATCCGGCACGGCGCAACAGACGCAGGGTCAGCGGCTCATAGATTTTCTGCCCTTGTGCCAGCGCCAGCAAGCCCTGCCGAATGTGGACCCGACGCTGGAACCGCAGATGCCGCATTACGGCAGCCAGTACACCCCGAACAGGCGCCAAAAGCAGGGACAGGCCAAAGAAACCAAAACTGACCAGAACAATAATCGGACCGGTCGGCAGGTTCGGGGCCGATGCAGACAGTGCCGCGCCCAAATACCCCGCCACTCCCCCGGCCAGCCCGGCCAGCAGCACGACGCGGTCAGAACGTTCTGACCAGAACCGAGCGGTGACGGGAGGAATGATCAGCAGTGCCACGATCAGGATCAGCCCGACAATCTTCAGCCCCACGACCGTCACCGCCATGACCAATCCCATCATTGCAAGGTCAATTCGATGAACCGGCAATCCCCGGGCTGCAGCATATTCGGGATCGAAGGCCACCATTGTCATGGGACGACGAATGATGATCACCAGCAACAGGGTTGCTGCCCCGCCAACCGCGATAATCAAAGCGTCCGCCCAAAGCATCCCAGCGGTGGACCCCAGCAGGAACCCTTCCAGCCCCGCCTGACGGCCCACGCCCATCGTTTGAATCACGGTCAGCAACACGATGCCAAAACCGAAGAACACCGAAAGAACAGCGCCAATAGCCGCATCTTCGGCGAGCCGCGTGTGACGTGTCAGCCAGTTCATACACAGCAGTCCGATCCAGGCCGATATCCCCGATCCGGCCAGCAGGCCGATCAGATTGCGCCCGTCCCCGCCCAGCGCCACCAGCACCATGAACCCAAGGCAGACACCCGGCAGCGTCGCATGGCTGATCGCGTCGCTGACCAGCGCGCGCTTACGCAAAAACAGAAACGTACCGGTCACACCGGCAGATATGCCAAGCAACGTGGCACCAATGGCAACCAGCGTGGCGTTATAGCCAAGCTGCAGCGTCAGAGCATCCCAAAGCATGATTTACCCCAGCGCGCGCGAGATCTGATCGATCTGGGCAGTGGCCAGACGTCCGCCATAAGCGGATTGCAGAGTCTCGGCGGTAAACGCCTCGGCAACCGGCCCTTCGGCGACTTTGCGCGTGTTGATCAGGAACACGTGGTCGAAGTAATCGGTGACAGTGGCCAGATCATGATGAACGACAACCACGGTCTTGCCCGCCTCTTTCAGCGATTTGAGCACGGCAATGATCGCCTTTTCCGTGGCCGCATCGACGCCGGCAAACGGTTCATCCAGCAGATACAGATCAGCATCCTGCGCCAGTGCGCGGGCAAGAAAGACACGTTGCTGCTGACCACCGGAAAGCTGGCCGATCTGACGATCCGCGAAATCGCGCATCCCGACCCGGTTGAGACAATCCATTGCACGGGACATGTGGCGGGCGCGCACGCGGCCCAGCAAACCCAATTCACGCGACAGGCCCATCAGAACCACGTCAATCACGCGGGTCGGGAAATCCCAGTCCACGCTCGCGCGTTGTGGCACATAGGCAATCCGGGCACGCTGTTTTTCCAGCGGGTCGCCAAAGACGGACACCTGTCCGGACAAGGGCGAGACAATACCCAGCGCCGCTTTCAGGAGTGTTGATTTTCCGGCACCGTTTGGCCCGATGATCGCTGTCATCGCCCCCGGCTCGACGGTCATGTCCACTGAAAACACCGCCGGTTTCTGGCCGTAGGATACGGTCAATCCGCGAATGGCCAGAGGGCTGCTCTCAATGCTTTTCTCGGCAACCGAAACACCCTGATTAGCGGCCAGCTCCAACATCACTCAAAACCCCGCCGACAGCTTGCCGTTCATGCCTCGCTCGGGCACATCGGCGCCCAACGCGCCTGCGATCACAGTGATGTTGTGGTCCAGCATACCGATATAGGTGCCCTCATAGGTGCCTGGTTCTCCCATAGCGTCGGAATACAGTTCTCCACCAATCCCGACATCATGACCTTTGGCCGCAGCGCCCTCGATCAGCGCTCGCATCGACCGGTCGGAGACCGAGCTTTCTACGAACACGGCCGTCAATTCCTGATCGACCAGAGTATCGACCAACTCTCCGATCCTGTTCAGACCCGCCTCGGATTGGGTCGAAATGCCCTGAATGCCAAGCACTTCATAGCCATATTCCGCACCGAAATAGCCAAAGGCATCATGGGCCGTTACCAGTATCCGGTTGTTTTCAGGCACCTTGGCCAAGACTTGCTTACCATAGGCTTCAAGCAGATCAATCTCGGTCAGGAACGCCGTAGTGTTGGCCTGAAACTCATCTGCAGCTTCGGGGCGTGCCTCGGTCAGGGCTTTCTGGATCTCAACCGCCACATCGCGCCACAGAGCCGGGCTCATCCAAACATGTGGGTCGTATTTGTCGGCATAGTCGTCATGCGCGCGCAGCTTGGACTTATCCACACCTTCAGCAACAGCCACGACGGGCCGTTTACGCCCGAGGTCGTGGAAGAACTCTTCCATCTGCGCCTCAAGGTAGAGACCATGCCACAAGATCAGGTCCGCGCGGGTCATCGCCACGATATCGCTGCGGGTCTGTCGATAGGCATGCGGATCGACGCCGGGTCCCATGAGACCCTTCACGTCGACCTGATCGCCACCGATCTGACGCGCCGTATCCGCTATCATACCCGTGGTGGCAACAACCTTGAGCGGTGCCTCTGCCCAGGCCGCCACCGGCAATGCGGCGGCGAAAGCCAAAGCCGCAAGAAAACTACGACGAATCATTGCTGACCCCATTCTGGTGTTTGTTGAGAATGAATATGCGAACCATTCGCAACTAAGTCAACGCTATTGCGAATTATTCGCAAGAAAACACCAATTTTGTCCATTTGGTCAAAAAAATTGCATTGGCGAGGCCGGTATGCCTTCCATTCAGTCGCAAGCCATGCGAATTTGGCGCAAACCTCCCAAAGGATGTGAAAATGGATACGCAGAGCTCAGAAAGCCCCGTGCGCACAGCGCATCTGCCGCAAGTGACCGAGCCCAGAAACCCCGGTATGGATCTTGATCTGGACTGGGTGCGCGCCGTGCAGGTCAATACTTCCGCCATTGAACGCCGAGCCGCGACCCTGCCCGGTCGGCGGTCCGTTAAGAAAGAGTATCAGGCCGCGTGGCTGCTGAAGGCGATCACGATGATCGATCTGACCACCCTGTCGGGTGATGACACGGTTGGCCGCGTGCGCCGCCTTTGCGCCAAGGCTCGGCAACCCGTGGCACCTTCGGTTCTGCAGGCGCTGGATATGCCAGCGATCACGACAGGCGCTGTCTGCGTCTATCACGACATGATCGAAACCGCCGTGGACGCGCTACATGGCACGGGCATTCCGGTTGCGGCTGTGTCGACCGGCTTCCCGGCTGGCCTGTCCCCCTTCCACCTGCGAGTTGCAGAGATCGAAGAAAGCGTTAAGGCCGGGGCCGAAGAAATCGACATTGTGATCTCGCGCCGTCATGTCCTGTCAGGAGACTGGCAGGCGCTGTACGAAGAGATGAAGGCCTTCCGCGTCGCCTGCGGCGATGCGCATGTCAAAGCCATCCTCGCCACCGGAGAACTGGGCAGCCTGCGCAATGTCGCACGTGCATCGCTGGTTTGCATGATGGCCGGTGCGGATTTCATCAAGACCTCGACCGGCAAGGAAAGCGTCAACGCTACCCTGCCCGTATCGCTGGTGATGATCCGTGCGATCCGAGACTATTATGACCGCACAGGGTATCGGGTCGGGTACAAGCCTGCTGGGGGCATCTCGAAAGCCAAGGACGCGCTGGTCTACCTGTCGCTGATCAAGGACGAACTGGGCGACCGTTGGCTGGAGCCGGATCTGTTCCGCTTTGGAGCGTCGTCGCTGCTGGGCGATATCGAGCGGCAGTTGGAACACTACGTCACCGGGTCCTACTCGGCTGGCTACCGTCATTCTATGGGGTGAGGCGCGCCCGGAAATCACTCCAGTGGAGCGATTTCAGCGCTGAACGGGCGAAGCCCCGGGAAAAGGACAAAAACTATGACAGTCAAAGAGATTTTCGAAACCATGGATTACGGCCCTGCCCCCGAAAGCGCTGCCGAGGCTTTGGCCTGGCTGGTCGATCAGGGTGACAAGTTCGGTCACTATATCGATGGAGCCTTCACCAAGCCGGGCAAAGGGTTCGAAAGCCGCAACCCCGCGACCGGAGAGGTTCTGGCCAAGTTGACACAGGCGAAACAGGCCGACGTGGACGCGGCGGTCAACGCCGCGCGCAAGGCACAGCCCAAGTGGGAGAAGCTGGGCGGCGCAGGCCGTGCACGGTATCTCTACTCCATCGCGCGCCTGTTGCAGAAGCATTCCCGCCTGTTTGCGGTGCTCGAGAGCCTCGACAACGGCAAGCCGATCCGTGAATCGCGCGACATCGACATCCCTCTGGTGCAGCGGCACTTCTATTACCACGCAGGCATGGCGCAGTTGATGGAAAGCGAAATGCCCGATGCTGAGGCGCTGGGTGTTTGCGGTCAGATCATCCCGTGGAACTTCCCTTTGCTGATGCTGGCGTGGAAAGTCGCGCCTGCGATTGCAATGGGCAACACGGTGGTCCTGAAACCGGCTGAGTACACCTCATTGACCGCACTGCTGTTCGCTGACATCTGCTCGCAGGCTGGCTTGCCCAAAGGTGTAGTCAATATCGTTACCGGTGACGGTGCCGTGGGTGAGATGATCGTGTCCTCGGACGTCGACAAGATCGCCTTTACCGGTTCGACGGTTGTCGGTCGGCGCATTCGCGAGGCGACCGCTGGATCGGGTAAGGAATTGACATTGGAACTGGGTGGCAAGTCCGCCTACATCGTCTTTGACGACGCCGATATTGATTCAGCTATCGAAGGCTTGGTCGATGCGATCTGGTTCAATCAGGGTCAAGTCTGTTGTGCGGGCTCGCGCCTGTTGGTGCAGGAAGGCATTGCCGATCGCTTCCACGAGAAACTGCGTGCCCGGATGGACAAGCTGCGTGTTGGCGATCCGTTGGACAAATGCATCGACGTGGGTGCGGTTGTGGACCCGGTTCAACTGCAGACCATCAAGGGCATGGTCGAAAGCAACACGGTTGGTCACGTCCATCAGGCAGCTTGCGATCTGCCTGCGAACGGTTGCTACTACCCGCCGACGCTGATCTCGGGCCTCGAAACATCCGACCCGCTGATGCAGGAAGAGATCTTTGGCCCGGTTCTGGTGTCGTCAACCTTCCGGACGCCGGAGGAGGCGGTCGAGCTGGCCAACAACACCCGCTACGGGCTGGCCGCGACCGTGTGGACCGAGAATGTGAACCTCGCGCTGGATATCGCGCCCAAGCTGGTTGCGGGCGTGGTCTGGGTGAATGCCACCAACCTGTTCGACGCCGCTGCTGGTTTCGGCGGTGTGCGTGAAAGCGGCTTTGGCCGTGAAGGCGGCTGGGAAGGGCTGGCTGCTTACACCAAACCCAAAGGCAAGGCCAAGCCGCTGGCGAAGGTCGAGGTGATCGTGGGCGAAGGTGCCCCGGTCGATCCGATTGACCGCACCGCCAAGATGTATGTCGGCGGCAAGCAGGCGCGGCCCGATAGCGGCTATTCAAAATCCGTTTGGGGCAAGTCCGGGCTGTTGGGCCATGTGGGGCTCGCCAACCGCAAGGACGTCCGCAACGCGGTTGAGGCAGCGGCGGGTGCCAAAGGCTGGTCCACGACCACCGGCCACCTGCGCGCGCAGATCCTGTATTACGTCGGCGAAAACCTCTCGGCCCGCGCCGACGAGTTTGCCGCTCGCATCGACGCGATGACCGGCAAAAAGGACGGCGCGAAAGAGGTCGAAGCCTCGATCCAGCGCTTGTTCGCCGCCGCCGCCTGGGCCGACAAGTATGACGGTCAGGTGCACGGCGTTCCGATCCGTGGTGTTGCCATTGCCATGAAGGAACCGGTCGGCGTGATCGGTGCGCTCTGTGCGGATGAGGCACCTCTGCTGGGTCTGGTTTCGGCCATGGCACCTGCGATTGCGATGGGCAACCGGGTGGTACTGGCAGCAAGCGAACCCTATCCGCTGGCGGCCACCGATTTCTACCAGGTCCTCGAAACCTCCGACGTGCCCGCTGGCGTGGTCAACATCCTGACCGGCAGCCACGCGGAACTGGCGAAACCGCTGGCCTCGCATCTGAACGTCGATGCGGTCTGGTCGTTCTCGTCCACCGACCTGTCGAAAGAGATCGAGGTTGTCTCGGCCGGGAACCTGAAACGGACTTGGGTGAATAACGCGACGGCATTTGATTGGGGCGTGGACCATTCTCGCCGCTTCCTGCAGGCTGCGACCGAAGTCAAAAACATCTGGGTGCCCTACGGCGAGTAGGGCTCCCCTCCAAGGGAGGCCTACATGGATTTTTCAGGTAAAACCGTCATCGTCATTGGCGGAACCAGCGGTATCAATCGCGGCATTGCCGAGGCCTTTGCGGCCTCGGGTGCCAAACTGGCCGTTGCCAGCCGATCGCAGGAAAAGGTCGATGACACCGTTGCCGCACTGAAAGCTGCGGGCGCACAGGATGCCATCGGTGCCGCGTTCGACGTGCGCGACCCTGAGGCTGTGGCCGAGGGCCTCAAGCAATTCCACGATGCATTCGGTGACTTTGACGTTCTGGTGTCGGGCGCGGCGGGTAATTTCCCGGCGCTGGCAGCGGAAATGTCGGTCAATGCGTTCAAAACCGTGATCGACATCGACCTGATGGGCACGATCCATGTGATGAAGGGGGCCTATCCTTACCTGAAGCGCCCCGGAGCCAGCATCATCAACATCTCGGCCCCGCAGTCATATCTGCCTTACGAAGGTCAGGCTCATGTCTGCGCCGCCAAGGCGGGTGTTGATCAGATCACCCGTACCCTGTCGATGGAATGGGGTGTAGAAGGCATTCGCGTGAACTCGGTCGTGCCAGGCTTTATCGAGGGCACCGAGGGGGCCAAACGTTTGGCTCCTACCCCAGATGCCGGAGAAGCTTTGCGCAAGGACGTCCCCTTGGGTCGCTGGGGTCAGCCGCAAGACGTGGCAAACGCCTGCCTGTTCCTTAGCTCTGATCTGGCCAGCTATATCAGCGGTACAGTTCTGGCCGTTGACGGCGCGCTGTATCAGCGCGGATCGGGCAAGTTCGGTCAGATGATGGGGCAGATGCTGCGTAGAATGAAAAAGGGCTGAGCAACGCTCAGCCCCTATTCTCAGTTCGTTGTTTCCAGACCCACGGGTTTACCAACCACAGTGAAATGCAGCCCCTCCGGGTCCAGCAGTTCTGCTGCGACCCGGTTGACCTCTTCCAGCGTGACCGCGTTTACCTTGTCGTTGCGGGTGGCAATGTAATCAATCGGCAGATCTTCCATCTGCATCCCGACCATGATCCCCGCAATCTGCCCATTTCCGTCAAAGCGCAACGGGTAAGCACCGGTCAGATAGGTCTTGGCGTCGTCCAGTTCCTTCTGGGTCACGCCCTCGGACGCGGCGCGGGCCCATTCGGCACGGATCACTTCGACGGCGTCGGCGATGCGATCATTGCCCGAAGACACCGACCCCAGATAGACCGAGGCCAGATCCTTGGGCACCAGATAGGTCGCGATGCCATAAGTCAGGCCACGTTTTTCGCGCACTTCCTGCATCAGGCGGCTTTCAAACCCACCGCCACCAAGGATGTGGTTCAGGATATAGGCCGGAAAGAAATCAGGATCGTCACGGTCAATGCCAGCATGTCCAAACAGGGCGACGGATTGTGGTGTGTCAAACTCGACCACGCTGACGCCGCCAGAGATGTTTACATCCGCGCGACCGGGGATCGGTTTACCGGTTTCCGGCAGGTCCGCCAGCAGCTTGTCCAGCAGCGCGCCCAGTTCTTCCGGGGTGATGTCGCCCACTGCGCCCACATACAGACGATCCTTGGCAAAGACATCCTCAAAGGCGGTGACCACGTCGTCCCGCGTCAGGGCCGTCACGCTTTCAATCGTGCCCTTGCCTTCCGTGCCATACGGGTGATCACCATAGGCCATCTGCGCAAAGCTGCGACCGGCAATGTCGTTCGGGTCGGTCTGGTCCGATTGGAGGCTGGACAGGATCTGCGCCCGAACACGATCCACCGCATCCTGATCAAAGCGCGGCTCGTGTATCGTGGTGCGCAGCAGATCAATCACGTCGTCGCGGTTCTCGGTCAGGAACTGCGCGGAAATCGACACCGTGTCATCCGTTGCGTTGTACCGGAACGAGGCCGCCAGAGACTCCAACTCGCGCGCATAGGTGCGGGCATCCATATCCCCTGCGCCTTCCTCGATCAGGCTGCTCATCAGGTAGACCGCGCCGCGCTTGTCCGGGTCATCCAGCGAGGTTCCGCCACGAAAACGCAGTTCCAGTGCGGTGAAAGGGATCGAGTGATCCTCGACCAGCCAGGCTTTGAGGCCGCCAGGTGAGGTGACCTCTTCGATTTCAATCTCGGCCCATGCGGGCAGAGCGATGACAAAGGCGATCAGCGTCGCGAAAATCCGTTTCATTGCGTCACCTCATCGTCTTTCATCAGCCAGCCGGTAACTGACGCTTCAGGCTGCAAAACCTCGCGCGCTGCGGCGATGATCTCATCCCCGGTCACCGCCTGCAGAATATCGGGCCAGGCCTGCACGTCTTCGACGGTCAGGCCGCTGGTCAGGGCGCGTCCATAGCGGTTTCCGATCCCGTCCACATTGTCGCGCGCATAGGTTTGCGCCGCACGCAGCTGCATCTTGATTCGGTCAAGATCTTCTTCGTTCACACCTTCGGCGACGAAATCGGCAATCGCCTGATCCATGGCATCCTCGGCCTCTTGGAGTGAGACACCTGCCGCCGGCACAACGATCAGATCAAAAGTGGTGTCGTCCAGCGAAACGCCCCGATAGAACGCGCCGGTATAAACGACCTTCTGCTGTTCGAACTGCAGTTTCTCGTTCAGGTAAGATGTCGTGCTGCCACCCAGAAGTTCCGCCAACAGGAACAGGGCTGCCGCTTTCTCCTGTTCGCCCGGATCTCGTTCAGGTGCCAGATAGCTGCGCTGAACGTATGGCTGCGAGACGCGCGCGTCCTTGTAGGTCAGACGACGTTCCGCGGTTTGTGGCGGCTCCTGCGAGCGGACACGTTCGGGCAGGTCCGGGTTGGCGGGAATCACGCCATAGTATTGCTCGGCCAGCGATTTGACTTCGTCCGGCTCGACATCGCCCGTGACGACCAGAATGGCGTTATTGGGCGCATAGTGGGTTTGGTAGAACGACAGCGCGTCCTCCATATCCAGCGTCTCCATCTCATGCCGCCAGCCGATGATCGGGACGCCATAACGATGGTTGAGGTATTGCGACGCGCTCATTTGCTCGCCGAAAAGGGCGCGGGGGCTGTTGTCGGTGCGCTGGTTGCGCTCTTCAAGGATCACGTCGCGCTCGGTAACGATATCGTTTTCGGACAGCCGGATGTTGCGCATCCGGTCGGCTTCCATACGCATCATCAGCTCAAGCCGGTCAGCCGCTACGCGCTGGAAATACGCAGTGTAATCGTAAGACGTAAATGCGTTGTCATTACCACCATTGGCCGCGACGGTGGCGGAAAATTCGCCCGGGGCCAAAGTGTCAGTACCCTTGAACAGCAGGTGTTCGAGGAAATGTGCCACGCCGGACGATCCCACCGGTTCGTCCGCCGAGCCGGCCCGATACCAGACCATGTGCTGCACTACCGGCGCGCGATGATCTTCGATCACCACAACATCCATGCCGTTGTCCAACGTAAATGTAGTCACCGCTTCGTGCCCCTCACTTGCGGCAAGAGGGGTCGCGGCCATCAGGGCAGCCGACAGTGCCAGAGCCCGAACCATAGGGCGTCCTCCGTTTGATTTATGGTTTTCAAACTACGGTGACGCCGCGCAGGTTCAAGGCCGATGACGGAAAGTTAAAGATTATTCATCTACCGGCGGCGATGAGGGCGTCTCGATGCCCGCGCGACGTGCCGCTTCGTTCTGTATGTCAGGATTGAGAGTTTCGCGGCGGTAAACCTGCGAATAGCGATCTACCTTGAACAAACGCAGGCGTGTCAGACGGCCCTGCTTTCTGCGGAACTCGGCATCTTCGGTGTCGACGACCTGCCGCGCGTTTGCCGGAACGCCATGGCGGCTGGACGCGGTCACAAGGGCAGCGTCCGAGGACGGGATCGCCGTGTTGGGGCTCAGCGACGAGGCATTGCCACCAAGGGCGACGACCGCCTCTGCGTTGGGGTTCGGATCGGTCAGGTTCGCCCCGCCCGGTGTGGGCGCAGGCAAGAACTTGTAATCCTTGGGCTGGGTCAACGGTTTGACAGGCATAACCGAAAATTCATCCGGCCCCTGCCCCGGCGCTTCGAGATGGCGCAATCCGATATCGGAACACCCAGCAGCCGCAAAGGCCAATGTCAAAGCAATTATGGAACGCGGCAGCCGCATCATAGTCTCCAGCCAGTTTCAGGCGCTTTTATCGCATTTCAAATGGCGCGTCACGAGGGCTTTTTTCCATCAAACAGCACCAAACCGATGGCTCCCGCAAAAATGAACACGTCGGCCAGGTTGAACACGAAAGGATTGTTGATACCGCAACAGGACATGTTCAGGAAATCGAGAACATAGCCATAAAGCAGGCGATCCACGACATTGCCCAGCGCACCACCGATCAGCAGCCCGCCGCAAACCAGCATGAGTTTCGACGGGACTGTGCGCATCAGCCAGATCAGCACGCCGACCGAGATTACCATCGAAACACCGATCAATACCCAGCGGGCAGCATCGGTATTGCCCTGAAACAGGCCGAAATTGATGCCCCGATTCTCGCCATACTTGAACACCAGCAACGGCGGCAGGACATCGATATTCCCTTCGGCCACGCGCATCACGTGAACGACCAGATACTTGCTGATCTGGTCGATCAGAAACGCGGCCAGACCAGCCCAGAGAAGCAGGCGGTAACGCATCAGTGGCGGAAGTGGCGCATGCCGGTGAAGACCATGGCCAACCCGGCCTCATCCGCTGCTGCGATCACCTCGTCATCGCGCATCGAACCACCCGGCTGAATAACGCAGGTGGCGCCAGCTTCAGCCGCCTCCATCAAACCGTCGGGGAACGGGAAGAACGCGTCAGACGCCACTGCCGAGCCGATGGTCAATGGCTGCGGCAGGCCCAGCGCGTCGGCCATGCGTTCGGCTTTCTTGGCAGCGATCATGGCTGAGTCCAAACGGCTCATCTGACCGGCACCAACGCCCACGGTCGCACCGTCTTTGACGTAGACGATGGCGTTGGATTTGACGTGTTTCGCCACTTTCCAAGCAAAAAGAAGGTCGCGCATCTGCTCTTCGGTCGGAGCTTTTTTGGTGACAACTTTCAGGTCATCCATCCCGATGAAACCGTTATCCTTGTCCTGCACCAGCAAGCCACCGGCCACCTGACGCACAGTTTTGCCGCCTGCGGTCACATCCGGCAGGCCTTCAGTCGTCAACAGGCGTAGGTTCTTCTTGGCGGCGAAGATCGCTTTGGCCTCGTCCGACGCGCCCGGCGCAATCACGACTTCGGTGAAAATCCCGGTGATTTCCTGCGCGGTTTCGGCGTCCAGCGGCTGGTTCAGAGCCACGATCCCGCCAAAGGCCGAGGTCCGGTCGCAGTCGAAAGCCGACTTATACGCGTCCAGCAAGGTCGCGCCTGTGGCAACACCGCAAGGGTTTGCGTGTTTGATGATGGCGCAGGCCGCGCCTTGCGCCGGATTGAACTCGGCCACCAGCTCAAACGCGGCGTCTGTATCGTTGATGTTGTTGTAGCTCAGTTCCTTACCCTGATGCTGAACGGCAGTCGCCACGCCCGGGCGGTTGGTGCCGTCCGTATAAAACGCCGCCTGCTGATGGCTGTTCTCGCCATAGCGCAGGGTTTGTTTCAGCTCTCCGGCAAAGGCACGGCGCTTGGGGGCCTCAAGCTGCAGCGCTTCGGCCATCCAGTTCGAAACAGCCGTATCATAGGCGGCAGTCCGGGCATATGCTTTCTGCGCCAACCACTGTCGGAAACCGTAGGATGTCTTGCCGTAATTCTCTTCCAACTGATCCAACAGCGATGAGTAATCCTCGACGTCCACAACCACGTTCACGAAGGCGTGGTTCTTGGAGGCCGCGCGGATCATCGCAGGGCCGCCGATATCGATGTTCTCGATGCATTCGTCATAACCCGCGCCTTTGGCCACGGTCGCTTCGAACGGGTAGAGGTTCACCACCAGCAGGTCGATGGCACCGATGCCGTGTTCCTCCATGGCAGCGACATGAGTGTCGTTGTCACGAAGCGCCAGCAAGCCGCCATGCACCTTCGGATGCAGGGTTTTTACCCGGCCATCCATCATCTCGGGGAAGCCGGTCACCTCGCTGACGTCCTTCACGTCCAGTCCCGCATCACGTAGCGCTTTGGCGGTTCCACCGGTCGATAGCAATTCAACGCCGCGCTCGGCCAGCGCCTTGCCCAGCTCAATCAGCCCGGTCTTGTCGGAAACGGAAAGCAACGCGCGGCGCACGGGGTGAAGGTCGTTCATGGGTCCAAAGGTCCTTTTGGCGTCAGTCAAACTCGGGCTCGTCCCGGTGCAGATCGCGCACGGCATAGGCTGTATCCTGTGCCTTGCTCAGCGTCCACCGGATGCGGGTCGCATACTCCATTGCGCGCCCGGATAGAACGATCTGTTTTGTCGCGCGGGGCTTTAATCGACCTTTTTCAAGATAAACGCTTGGCTCAACTGATAATTTTCCTACACCATCGTGACGGAAAACCCAGATCTCGCCGCTTTTGAGCGCCATCGACACCGCCGCACCGCCCAGATCAATGGCCGCATCCACGTCCGGATGCAGGTGAAACCGGATATCAAAGTTGATGCCTTTAAGGCCCGAGGCGTCCAATGCCTTGTCAAATTGCCGTTTCGCCTTGTCGGTGGCGGTCAGCAGAATATCTTCGCCGGTCAGTTCGCGCCCGTCAAAGCGCAGTTCAAGCGTGCGGGCGTGGGTCAGGCCGAAAACCTTGGTATAGCCATCATGACCGGCCATGAAGCGCGTGCCTTCGAACGCTTCTTCGAACTCAACCGGAACCTCTTGCGGTGCGTCCACCAGCGCCTCGCGCTCGGTCCCAGGGGTCGGAGTGGTCAATCGCGCGCTGGAATACCCATCCAGACACAGCGTCGAGTGCGACGGCGTGGCCCGCCCGGCGCGGCGCCAATCCAACCCGAAACTCTCGCCCGAGCCGCAATTGACGATCAGCGGTCGCCGGCCTGACGTCAACTCGAACGCCAGGGTTGACGCATGCGCATTATACGACGCGGCCCCCTTCGGCGGCGGGCTCGCGTCGACAATGACACTGGTCCGGGCCGCATAAATCCGGGCAAAACCCATGGACAACCCCGCGGCATGCTGAGGCCTTACACCGCTTTGCGCCAGCGCCTGATCCAGACGCCCTTCGACGCCGCGCCCGCCTCCGTGAAAGCGGGCCAGGGCACCGTCCGAATGGCGTAAGCTGCGCAATGTGGGGGCCATACGTTTGATCGCGTTTGCCTGCGCGCCGGGCGTTCCCCGCCCCAGATCGCTGAGTGCCGCTGACGTCCACGCCAGCAGGGTAAAGACCTCAAGCAGTTCCTCGGGGTTACGAGTCTGAATACCGCCTTGCTGGTCAATCTGACCGTCGCATTCGCGCGCCAGCGCCCGCAAAGCGGGGTCCGCCAGTTGCTCTAATTCTTCCAATGCCAGACCGGCCTGAACCAGTCCGGCCAGCGCCTCGAACCGGGGCAGGCCCGGTGTTGCGGCCTTCCAACGCTTGGACAGAAACCATGTCTGTTGCGCCAAAGAGCGGAAGAAGATCTTGCTTTGCTTTTCGTCCATGCCACGTAACAGGAACATTGCGTGGTTGGTCCAGCGCATGACCCGGCGCCCGGTCAGGTCCGGCGCCCAGCCAGGCCCATGCCCCCGGCCATGCGCCTTGATCCAACCCCAGACCCACCGCTGGGCTTTTTCCCGCGCACGCATATCGCCGACGGCTGCCAGATCGTCGAGCCAGGCAAATCCGTGGCGTTCATTGTCGAACCCGGCGCTGGGGGCGGAAACGTCCCACAACTCGGTGTCCTGAGCCTCGACAAGATACCCCGCGAACAGGAGGTTTCCGGCGACAAGCTGACGTCCACGCGCAAATGAACCGACCGTGCGCGGCTCAGGTTCGCCGACAAATCCCGAAACCGCCTTGCGTCGCTGGCTAAGCCGTGCGTAGAGACGGTTCTGAAACCGTGTCCACCGATTGGTCATGGTATCTGTCTTTGACATGACGCTCGTTACTCTGCCCCTTGCGCTCTGCTGGCGCCTGAACCAACGATAGACCGCGGCGATCGTCAAGTCATCGAAAAGCGTCTTGTTACGTCGATTTGTTCAGGCAGGCGATGTAGAAGCCGTCCATCCCGCCCCGATCCGCCCAATAATCAGGCCGCAGGCGCAGGCCACCTTCTTGGGTGATCCACTCTTGTTCAACACCGGGGACATTCAGCGCATCACGATCCACCGCCATATCCGGATATTGTTCCAGCGCATCTTCGACCTGCACCTCGCCTTCGTCCGGCAGCAGCGAACAGGTGCAATAGACCAGCCGTCCACCGGGTTTCAGCAGGGTCCAGGCGTGCGCCAGCATTTGGGCCTGCAGTTCGATCAGGCTGCCGAATTCAGACCCGTCCTTGGCAAATGGCAAATCGGGATGGCGACGGATGGTTCCCGTGGCCGAGCAAGGTGCATCAAGCAGGATGGCATCGTATTGGCCCCGGTGTTGCAGCGCATCTCCTGCGATGACATTTGCTTTGAGTCTGGTGCGTTTGAGGTTCTCGCGCACGCGTTCCAGCCGCGTGTCCGAGATATCCAACGCCGTGACCTCCGCCCCAGCGGCCGCCATTTGCAGCGTCTTGCCGCCAGGTGCCGCGCAGAGGTCCAGAGTCTTTTCTCCAGCCTTGGGTGCCAGAATACGCACAGGCAGGGCGGCTGCAGCATCCTGCACCCACCAGTCGCCCGTGTTGAAACCCGGCAGGGCCGAGACTTGCCCCGCATCCTGGACCCGAAGTGATCCCGTCGGCAGCGCTTCACCGGGGCCGGTTGCGCCGGGTTTCAGCGAGATATCCAGCGGCGCACCCGCAAATTGCGCCTGCTCCATTCCCGAAACAGCCTCGGCGCCCCACGCCATTATCAGCGGCTCGCGCAGCCAATCCGGCAAACGCGGAACCCGCATCTTGGGCCATGCTTCTGGACCTTCAGCCGCTACTTTGCGCAGTACGGCGTTCACGAGACCTTTCAGCCGCCCATGCTTGCGGGAACGACCAACGATCTCGACCATGGAATTGACTACCCCATGCGCGGCTTCACCGTGGCACAGTTCCACTGCGCCAAGGCGCAGCGCGTTATGCACGGTCAGCGCCGGGGTTCGGTTCAGGTGGTTGTCCAGCAACCGGTCGGCACGCTCTAGCCCGCGCAGGGTTTCCAGCGTCAGCCGCTGCGCCCGCGCACGATCCTCAGGCTCCAGCCGATCCAGCGCGCCCGTAGCCAGACATTCGGACAGCAACCGCCCTTCCCCCAGAATCTGATCCAGCAGATAGATCGCGCTGCGTCGCGCCGCTGTTGCGTTGTCGGACATGAAAACCGCCTTTGATGTGACCGTCGCCCGCATTGCCAAGGGCGGACGGGGGCGTATATCAAGCGAATGCACGGAAAGGAACCCGATGTCATGAGTGACGACCGCAAAGACCTGCCCCCCGCCGCCCAACGCGCGCTGGCCGAAGCCGAAGAGCGTCGCAAAAAAGCGGAAGCTGAGGCAAAAGAGATGCCCAAGGAACTGGGCGGGCGCGACGGTCCCGACCCGGCCCGTTACGGTGATTGGGAGAAGAAGGGCATCGCAATCGATTTCTGATTGCTCATCCCCGCAAAGCTTCCAGAAAATCTGCGATCAGAGCGCGTTGTTTTTTCGATTTCGCGCGATCTTCAGGCCACGTCAGCCAATAGCCATCCCGCGTTTTTAACTCTGGTAGGTTCAGCCTGTGCAACCGCCCGGCCTGCAGATCCGCCTTGGCCAAGGGCATCGACCCCAACACCACACCCATTCCCTGACGCGCCGCCGAAAGCGCGTGCTCCATTGAATCGAAACTGACGTTCGACGTCGTCACGTCGCCCTGATCCGTCTTCCGCGCCCAATCCCGCCATCCCGGCCGCTCTCCGCGCAGATCAATCAAAGGTGCACCCCATTCCACGCCCGGAGCTGCCATTGGCACCAGCACTTCTCGTGCGATCAGCTCTGAATCCCGCCCCGGCCAAGCGCCCCGACCATAGCGGATCTGCAGCGATGTCCGCTCTTCATCCAGCGACGACCGCCGCGCCACGGAATCCGTCATCACGCGCACCTTCGGGCGCATCTCCTGAAAGCGGGCAAGACTGGGCACCACAAGCGCATGGATATTCGATGACAAACCGGCCACGCGCAGCTCGCGCGGGGATTTGCCGAACAGATCTTCAGTATTACGCTCTAGTGCCTGCAGGCTGTCCTGCACCAAGGGCAGATAGCTTTCGCCTTCGACCGTCAGCGAGACACCACGTGCCTCACGCACAAACAACGTCCGCCCCAGCCATGCCTCAAGATTGCCGATGCGCTGACTGACCGCAGCCTGCGTCAGCCCGAATTCCCGTGCCGCCGCCGAAAAACCGCCCAGACGCCCCGCCGCTTCGAACACGCGCAGCCAGTCCAAAGGCGGTAAACCGATCTTTTCCTTAGCCATAAGTTTTTCCAAGCCTCAGCAGAAAGAAGGATTAATTGTCTTAATGCCAGAAGGGGCGTATCTCCTCAACCAAAGCCCGCGCTGAACAGGAGACCCCCATGCTGCGCTCTGCCACCCATGACGCCTCGGTCGTGACCGTTGAATTCGACACCGGCACAAAGGCTCGCTTTCACGCCATCTGGCTGCGCGACAATGCGCTGGACCCTGAAACCCGCGCGCCCGGAAACGGCCAACGTCTGATCACCATCGGTGATATACCCTCGGACATTTCGGTCAGTGCCACTGAGGTCAGCAACGGTGACCTCAGCGTCACGTTCCAGCCCGAAGACAAGACGGTCACCTTCCCCGCCGATTGGCTGGCCGAACACAGCTATGATCGTGAACACGGCCTCGCAACCGGGCGTATTGCCCCCGGCATCACCACCTGGGAACGCGGGATCGACGCGCCCAGCGCCGATTGGGGCGAAGTTCATGCCAATCCCGCCTCCAAGCGTGGCTGGCTGGCCTCAGTGGCCGAGTTTGGTTTTGCCAAGCTGACCGGCGGCCCGACCGAACCGGAATCCCTGCTGAAGGTCGCGGATCTGTTCGGCTATGTCCGTCAAACCAACTACGGTTCCTATTTCGAGGTCCGCACCGAGGTAAACCCAACTAACCTCGCCTATACCGGCCTTGGTTTGCAGGCGCATACGGACAACCCCTACCGCGATCCGGTTCCGACTCTGCAAATTCTGTATTGCCTCGAAAACAGCGCCGAAGGCGGAGACTCCATTGTGGTCGATGGTTTCCGTGCCGCCGAAAAGCTGCGCGAACAGAACCCGGATGGGTTTGCTCTGTTGGCAGGCTACCCCGCGCGTTTCGAATATAAGGGCTCGGACGGTGTCTGCCTGCGCTCTCGCCGCCCGATGATCGAACTGTCGCCGGACGGTGAACTGATCGGCATCCGTTTCAACAACCGCTCGTCCGCACCCTTCGTTGATGTGCCCTTTGACCAGATGGAGGCCTACTACGCCGCCTATCGCCAACTGGGGGACATCATCGACGATCCGGCCATGGGCGTGTCGTTCAAGCTTGAACCGGGCGAGAGCTTCATCGTCGACAACACCCGCGTTCTGCACGCGCGTCTGGGCTATTCCGGCGCGGGTTCACGCTGGTTGCAGGGGTGCTATGCCGACAAGGACGGGTTGCTGTCCACATTGGCCGCGATGGAAATGGCCCAGCCGGAGGCAGCGGAATGAAACCGGATTTTTCGACCCTGAACCGGGACAATATCGTGGCCTTCATCGGTGATATTTTCGAGCGTCGCGGCGGCGAAGAATATCTGGGCGAGCCCGTCACCATGGCAGAACACATGCTGCAAGGCGCCACCATCGCCGAACAGAACGGTCAACCCGAAGAGATCATCGTCGGTGCCCTGCTGCACGATATCGGGCATTTCACGTCCGAGTTTGGCACTTACCACCCAGATGATACTGAGGATCGTCACCATGAGGACGCGGGCGCGGAGGTGCTGGAAAAGTTCTTCCCCTCGGTCATCACCGATTGCTGCCGCTATCACGTGGCAGCCAAGCGGTATCTCTGCGCTACCAAGCCCGAGTACTTCAACCGTCTGTCGGCCGCCTCGGTCCATACGCTGGAACTGCAGGGCGGGCCGATGAATGCCGATGAAGTGGCCGCGTTCGAAGCCAATCCGAACCTGAAAGAGATCATTCAGGTGCGGTATCTGGACGAGGCGGGCAAGCGCGCCGACATGGAAACACCGGATTTCAACCATTTCGCGCCGATGGTTCAGCGCATGGTCGACAAACATCTGGGAACGTCATGAGCGCACCTGAATATATCTTTGAAGCCAGCTCGAAGCCGTCGCTGCCGTGGCACGAGGTTCCCCTGATCCGCGCCACGGACGCATCGGTCAAAGGATACGGCTGTCTGGTCGATGACCCCGACAGCTTTGAAATCGAGATCGTCCGTTGGCCCCAACAGGGCTGGCGACCAATTGACGAAGGAACCGGCGACGAGGGTGGCTGGGTCGAAGGCACGTTCAAATGCGATTGGCAGGGCGATGTGCTCTTCGGTGAGAATGAGGCGGTCAAAGGCCACTATGTGCTGGGTTGGTCCGCTGATCCCCAGAAGGCGCAGACAGACCATCAAACCGGGCCGCGCGATCAGGTGCTGCTGTGGCACATGAACTATCACCCCGACGGCGGGCAGATGTTCTGGCCGCTGGATAACAAACCCTTCATCGTCCCCGCCGCTTTGCCGGGTGACAACCTGACACCCGAAAAGGTGGTCGCGTTCTGGTGCGATGGCTCACGCGGTCTCTATATCCATCCCGGCATCTGGCATGAGGGGATTTTCCCCGTCGAAGACAACCAGCGTTTCCTGGACCGGCAAGGCCGGGTGCATGCCCGCGTCAGCGCGGATATCGGCAATGAGTTTGGCGTATATCTTGCCTGTCCGCTGCGCGCGGACAAGGTTCGGGACCTTTGACAACACAAAGTCTTGGCAGGGCCGACTCCGCTTGGAACCGGCCCTGCAAACGATCGGATTTTCACTGGCCGGTCACTTTTCCTGCTTGGCGGACAACTCTGCGTAGATCAGCACCGTCACTATGATAACTGCACCTCCGACAAAGTTTGCGGCAGGTGGGATTACTCCGAAGAACTCGAAGGCAAATAACTGAGCAAAGACCACTTCAGTCATCAGGATCATGCCAACTTCTGGTGCCGTAATATCGCGGGTTGCGACCGCTGACATCTCACGGCCAAACGGCGCTGTAAACAGTCCCATGGCCCCCATGATAACCCATGTGCTGAGGCTGTACCCCGAAGGTTCCGCCACTATCGCCATCACACGTGCGAGGAACAACCCGCCCAGCCCGACGCTCGCCATGCGGCTGACGTCCTGATACTTGCGCAACAGAGTTTGGTTCAGCGACAGGCAGATTACCGCAAATAACGCGAGCAAATCGCCCTTGAGGTTACCGGAGCCAAATGACCCCGACACCACAATCGCGATCCCCAGCATAACGAACACGATCGAGATCCACATTGACCGTCGTGTGATTTCTTTCAGAAAGAACCAACTAATCAGCGCGGCCAGCGCTGGCGATGTGCTGAGGATCACAAACGTATTGGCGACCGACGTGTTCTTGATGCTCGGAACAAGGGCCGAAGTGCTGCCCAATATCAACAGGCCCGACAGCAAGATTGGCCAGCCGCCGGCTTTTAGGACTTCGATCAATCCACGCTGATCCCGCAACTGAATGAACGCCGACATCGAGATCGCCGTGAACAATCCGAACAGAAAGGCAGTGTCAAATCCGCTGACACCCGAGAGACGGATAAAGATGGGATCAAAGCTCATCAGCAAGGTGCCAAGAAGGGCAATCGCAATGCCGGTTATACGTGGGTTTTGGGGTCGCAGAGCGAGGGTAGAGGAAGGCCCCATGTCAGCCGACAATAGAATCATACTGACCGGTGTGATTATTGTGCGCTTGCGAAGATTTTAAGGCTATCACACCATGCAGTATGATTTGATGGTGCAAGTATGAGCAAGCAGGAAGCACGCAAAGAAAAGACCCGCCAAGCAATCCTGAATGCCTCGAAATCTGTCTTTCTGACAAAAGGCTACGTCCTGGCCAGCATGGACACGATCGCAGCTGGGGCGCAGGTCACGAAACAGACGATCTACCGGTACTTTCCATCGAAACTCGAGCTGTTTGAAGCTACGCTCAGGCACATGGCCCCAGGGCCCAAGGCGGATTATCTGGAGAGACTGGAGGTGCCAGATATGCGCAAAGCCCTTATCGAATTCGCCACCGGTTTCATGCGATCTCACCTGAGGCAGGAGTATCTGGATACAATCCGCCTGCTGATTGCCGAGGCGCCAAAAGCGCCTGAAATCGTACGGTCATATTTTTCGATGGGACCGAGCGAAACCAAGGAGCATCTGCGCGAGTTCTTCAAAAACAGGCTGGGCGTAGATCAACCGGAAATCCCGATGCGCCTGTGGACGACCATGTTGTTTGCTCATCAAGAAGCCGCGATGCTCGGACAAGGCATTCCGAATGAAGAAGAACTGGCAATCTATGCCGAAACGGCAACTGACTACCTGTTCGCAGGGCTGGCCGCGAGAGCTTTAGAATCCCGTAACACCTGACCGTTTCTTCTGTGTTACTCTCGACAGGCTCGTCGAAAAAGTTATGTCAGGGAGGCACCTTATGGGCTTGAACAGACGCAGAGTTGTTCAACTGGGAACAGCGGCTACCGTCGGATCGATACTGCCGGGACTGGGACTTTCGGCATCCAATCAAAACGACCCGTTCGAACAGGAATTTGCCGACACACTAAACCGTTTGAAAGCGGCGTTTACTGAACTCGGCTATAACCAGGCTACGCCACTTTCAGTTGTGACCGGCGCGGACGACTATAATGGCGGCCTGCGACACGATTTCGATCAGGCCGAGCTGTCCTCAAGTGCCTTTGTGATCCAGCCGTTGGCGCGGGTCGCGGATTTAGAGGAAAAGCAGCGCCCGGATGTGCTGCCCCTGTTTCATGAGGTCGGCTGCCATCCCTCAGATGCTGACGGTCAGGCCACAACCCGCCTGATGATAGGCCTTTTGACCGACACGTTTGGCCTCGACCCGTCCCGCATCGCCTTTGTCAGCGTGCCGCAAGCGGACAACATCCGCCCGGTTCTGGACGAGATCGGCCTGCCTTTTGCGGAGAAAGTCTTGTTGCGGAATGAGGCCGAGGCTCTGGCAGCCCGCGATGCCTCGGGCTATTTCTTTCCCGATCCGTTTGGCGAAGACTACATCGTGACCATGGGCGTCTATTACCGCGTAGGCGAAACCGATGAGTCCGTGCCTAAGGTTTATCCTCCGTCACCCAACTGGACCGAGATCGGCGAGATCGTGATCGACGGCACCGCCGCGCCCCTTGGCATCTCAATCGGGGCCGAGCGCCTCACCTATGCGGTGACCGGCCAGTTCCCGACCTGGGATCAGCGGCTGGGTGCCTTGTTTACGCAGGTCGAACAGTCGGGTATGGAACCACCCGGTCTGGTTTCATTTCGCTGAAACAGAATATTTTTGACATTTGCAGGAGACAGATTTGCTGACTGAGCTGTTTTTCATACTCGGCTGCTTCGCCCTCCTAGGCCTTTCGTTCTGTGTCGCCATGGTTTTTCTCACGTCGGTCTTTCCAGTATTCAACTTCAAGGATGAGTTTGTTGAGTATTGGATAAGCACGCGCGGCAGACCGCCCTCGCGCAGACGGATCATTTTGAACGCCTATGGAGCGGGAAGTTATTTTTTCATGGTCGAGAAATGCTGGGATCAGCACAAACCCAATGCGATACGCCTTGTACCCAATAGGAATTTCTTCCTTTGGTTCGCCTTGGGGATCGTGTCCTGGATAACAGCTGCACTGTTCTGGATCGCGGTGTTTGTCGCATACAGCTATCTGAGGTCGCTGTTTTAGCCCCTACAGCCCCAGCACATCCACCATGTCATATTGACCGGGCGCCCTACCCTGCCCCCACAGCGCCGCTTTCAATGCGCCGCGGGCGAAAATGGCGCGGTCGGTAGCCAGATGGCGCAGGACGATGCGTTCTCCGGGGGCGGCGAACAGGACATCGTGTTCGCCGACGATGTCACCGCCGCGAATGGCGTGGAAGCCGATATTGCCGCGCTGGCGCGCGCCGGTGATGCCGTCGCGGCCCCGGTCGGACACATCTTCCAGTTTCACGCCGCGGCCTTCTGCAGCGGCCTCGCCCAGCATCAGGGCGGTGCCCGACGGGGCATCGACCTTGTGGTGGTGGTGGCCTTCGATCACTTCAATGTCGAAATCCTCGTCCAGTGCAGCCGCAACCTTTTTGGTCAGTTGCACCAGCAGGTTCACCCCGAGGCTCATGTTGCCGGCCCGCACGATGACCGCATGGCGCGAAGCCGGTTCCAGCGCGGCGATCTGTTCTTCGGTCATTCCGGTCGTCCCGATCACATGCACGCAGCGCGCCTGCGCGGCCAGAGCGGCAAATTCCAAGGTCGCTTCGGGCGCGGTGAAATCGATCACCGCCTGCGCCTGCGAAAACGCCTCCAGCGGATCATCGGTGACTTTCACGCCCAGCGCCTGACCGCCCATTGCTTCGCCGACATCCTGACCGATCCAATCATGGCCCTTACGCTCGACGACGCCGACCAAACGCGCCTTATCGCTGTCGGTCACGGTCTTGATCAGCATCTGCCCCATACGGCCTGAAGCCCCTGTGATGACGATCCCCGGAATATGGGTCATTGCGCTGGTCCTTTCTAAAGTCGGCTCAAAGCCTCCTACCCCGTTCGCGCCCGCTTGGCAAAGCCCTGCTTTGCGCTTAGATCGGGGATATGGCTAAGAACAAATTCCACGATGGCCCCGGCCCGTCCCAACGACAGCTACGCGTCGGCGAACTGATCCGCCGCACCCTGTCCGAGGTTTTGGCGCGCGGAGATGTCCACGACCCCGACCTGAACCGCATGTCGATCACCGTGGGTGAGGTGCGCACCTCGCCCGATCTGAAGATTGCCACCGCCTATGTGCTGCCCTTGGGTGGCAAAGGGCAGGAGGACGTGATCGAACTGCTCGCCCGCAACAAGGGCGAGTTACGGCGCATGGTCGGAAAGAAAGTCGGTTTGAAATTCTCGCCCGATCTGCGCTTCCGTCTGGATGACACGTTTGACCGTCTGGACGACACCCGCCGCATGTTCGAACAGGACGCGGTGCGCCGCGATCTGGACGAGTGATCCGCGCAATTGTCACTCTGGGCGCTGTCCTCTGGGCGGCGCAAGCCTCTGCGGTTACCTGTGAGAAGCTGACCCATGAGGACAAGCGGTACACTGTCTGCGAGGTGGATGCCGCGAACGAAGACTTGCGCCTGTTCCTGAATGACCAAGACGGCACCTTGCTTGGGCATTTTTCTTCGGTGAATGAAGCCCTGAACGCGGATGACAAACGTCTGGCCTTTGCGATGAACGCAGGGATGTATCACGACGACCGCTCGCCGGTTGGCCACTACGTCGAAAATGGTCAAGAGCAGATGCGCGTGATCCCGAACGCCGGGCCGGGCAATTTCGGGCTGCTTCCGAACGGCGTGTTCTGCATCCGGGAAGGCCGCGCCGATGTGTTCGAAACGTTGAACTACGTTGAGCAGGCTCCAGAGTGCCGTTTCGCCACTCAATCCGGCCCGATGCTGGTCATTGATGGCGAATTGCACCCACGCTTTCTGCTCGATTCGACCTCGCGCTATGTGCGCAACGGTGTGGGCACCAGCGATGACGGCGCGCGCGCTGTGTTCGCAATCTCGGATGACTACGTGACATTCCACGAATTCGGCAGCCTGTTCCGGGACGTGCTGAACACTCCGAATGCGTTGTTCTTCGATGGCAATATCTCTCGTATGTATGACCGGGCGAACAATCGATCAGATGTCGGGTTTTCGCTGGGACCGATCGTCGGCGTGGTCGAAGACGCACCCTGAAATTGACAGGGGCAGAGTGATCCGCTAACTCGCGCGCCTCGGCAAGATTCTAGGTGTAATATGGGACGCAAACGCAAGGGTCGCGACATTTCCGGTTGGCTGGTGGTGGACAAACCCGCGGGCATGACCTCAACCGCGGTGGTCAACAAGGTGCGTTGGGCGATGGACGCCAAGAAAGCGGGCCATGCGGGCACGCTGGACCCCGAAGCGACGGGCGTTCTGGCCGTGGCGCTGGGAGAAGCGACCAAAACTGTTCCCTACATCACCGATGCGCTCAAGGCATACACCTTCACCGTGCGACTGGGTCAGGCCACTAACACCGACGACGCCGAAGGCGAGGTGATTGCTGAAAGCGATGCGCGCCCTTCAGATGATGATATCAAGCAGGCGCTGGCGCCGTTTCTGGGGGACATCATGCAGGTGCCACCCAAATTCTCAGCCGTGAAGATCGACGGCCAGCGCGCCTATAAGCTAGCCCGCGATGGCGAGGACGTTGAACTGTCGGCCCGCCCGCTATGGGTCGAGGAGTTGATTCTGGTCGACCGTCCCGACGAAGATCACGTTGTGCTGGAAATGACCTGCGGAAAGGGTGGCTATGTCCGCTCTATCGCGCGCGATCTGGGCGCGGCGCTGGGGTGTCATGGCCACGTTAAAGAGCTGCGTCGCATCTGGTCAGGTCCCTTTGAGGTCGAAGATGGGTTGAACATCGAACAGATCGACGAGATGGCCAAGACCACCGCACTGGACGAATACCTGCATCCGCTGGAAACCGGCCTCGCCGACCTGCCTGAATTGAAATGCACCCCCGAAGGTGCCACTCGCCTGCGCAATGGCAATCCGGGTATGGTTCTGGCGTCGGAAGTCGAATACGGCGATGAGGCCTGGGCTTCGCTGGATGGCAAGGCTGTGGCCGTGGGTATCTACAAATCCGGCGAATTGCATCCCAGCCGGGTTTTCGTTGCCTAAACAGCGTGCTAGGCCGGTGGCATGATCACCCGTTCCCACACCAAGGGCGACGCGCCCTCGACCGCCATCTATTCCGATTGCGAGAAGTATCGATACAGCCTGACCCGCATCTGGGATCCGGATGGGCGCAAGGCGTTATTCGTGATGCTGAACCCATCCACTGCGACCGAAGTGCAGAACGACCCAACGGTCGAACGTTGCGAGCGTCGCGCGCGGGCTTTAGGGTTCGGCGCGTTTCAGGTGACCAACATTTTTGCCTGGCGCGACACCGACCCACGCAAGATGCGCGCCGCTGGCGATCCGGTTGGGCCAGAGAATGATGCGGCCATACTGGACGGCGTCGAATGGGCCGATCAGGTCATCGCCGCCTGGGGCACGCATGGTGCACATCTTGATCGCGGGCCCGCCGTGGAAGCCCTGCTGCGCGGCACCGGCCAGCCGCTGTTCCATCTGGGGCTGACCAAGGGCGGGCATCCCAAGCATCCGCTCTATATCGCATACACTCAACAACCCGAACGCTGGTGACCAAAGGTTAACCACGAGTCCAGCTTGGCTTTGACCAACTGACTGACATCATGGGATATTTCACCCTCGGAGCAGTGCGTTCGCGGAGGGTTCCCATGTTTCTGATTGGATTTCTGAGTCTGGCCGCGGTAGGCGGTGCGGCCTACGCGATGGGCGACATATTCGACTCTGACGAAAACTCCGAAGAGGACTATGTCATCGATGATGAACCTCATGAAGTGCCCGACGGGAACTTTCTGGACGTCGGCGAAAACGTCGACGACCCCGAGCCGCCCGAAGTACCCGAGCTTTCGACCGGGACCATAATTTCGGAGTTCGAGGGCGATCTGGTCATTGCCGGCGGCGAAGACACGGATGTCCTGACCGGACAGGATGGGGACGACCAGATCAACGGCTATGGCGGTGACGACACGGTGATCGGGGGCGTGGGCAACGACACCCTGCACGGTGGAGAGGGGGCCGATACGCTGGAAGGCGGCGAAGGCGATGACGTGATGCATGGTGAGGACGGCGATGACGATCTGTCCGGTGATGCTGGCGACGACGCGCTTTACGGGCATTTCGGCGCGGACAAACTGGACGGCGGCGAAGGCGATGATGATCTGTTCGGCGGCCAGGACAACGACACTCTGACCGGAGGAGCGGGAAAGGATGCGCTGCACGGCGGGTATGGCGACGACGTGCTGGATGGCGGCGCGGGCGAGGACGTGTTGCTTGGCGGTGACGGCAACGATGTGCTGACCGGCGACGACGGCGAAAGTGACGAGTCCATGGATTTTCTGAATGGAGGTGCTGGCGACGATACGATCCTGGCAGATAGCGGAGACATCGTGACCGGAGGCGAAGGTGCGGACAGCATCCAGGTCGCCCCGGAGGATGGCGATGAGGCGGTCCAAATCATGGATTTCGAACCGGGTCAGGACAAGCTGCTGGTATCCTGGGAAGGTGAGGAAGACCCCGACATTCAGATCGAAACCGACGCCGATAACGAAAACCTGACCCGCGTAATGGTCAACGGACAGAACGTCGCCCAATTGCTGGGCGCTGACGGGTTGACGCTGGACGATATCCAGTTGATCAACGGTCAGGACCTGTCGCAGCTCAGCGCACTTAGCTGAACCACCAGAATCCCTTTGCCATTTACCCTAAATGCGCTTATACGCGCCCATCCGCATCGGATTCGGTGCGGTTTTCTCCATGGGCCTGTGCTGGACGACATCCCGGCCTGCGCCATCAACTCTAACCTTTAAAGGAGACCCCGATGTCGATTACTGCCGCTGAAAAAACACGCGTCATGAAAGAATTCGCAACCAAAGAGGGCGACACCGGTTCCCCGGAAGTCCAGGTTGCAATCCTGACCTCGCGCATCAATACCCTGACCGAGCACTTCAAGACCCACAAGAAAGACAACCACGGTCGTCGTGGTCTGCTGAAGATGGTTGCTCAGCGCCGCAAGCTGCTGGACTACCTGAAGGGCAAAGAAGAAGCGCGCTACCAGGACCTGATCAAAAAGCTGGGCATCCGTCGCTAAGCGCCATTTGTGCGCATTGGACGGGGTTTGAGACCCGGTTTGCTGATTGGAACGCCCGCCATCCTGGCGGGCGTTTTTTGTTTCATGTTTCGAACAAAACGTATTACCGGACTTTCAATTCCGAACACGCTTATCCTTGGAAGAGGTCAAAAACAAAGCTGGCTTCCGTCTTTCAAACCAACTGGAATTCGATGGTGATTTTTTGCCAGCCATAAGCGGCTAAATGCCCGCACAATTTACTTAATATTTGCCCGCCCTACCAAATCCCCTATGCTTTCTATACATGCGCATTTATGACGTCAGTTTTTTGGGTTTTAGGAGAGTTTCGATGAAAGCAGTCGCGCTTGTGTATTTTTTGCCGTTGGTCCAGTTCATACCGAACTTGGCGCTGGCGCAGAGCACCGCGACCGGCAGCGCATTTGATGGGGCGTATGTGGGTCTGGAACTCGGCGCAGCAACGTCAGATGGCACGACGGATTACCCTGTTTTGTCCGGCGGAAATGTGAACGCGTCCTTTGACCCGGACAATGGGCGCAGCTTTGGTGCCTTGGCCGGTTATAACCTGCAACGTGGCGATTGGATTTACGGTGCCGAGTTTCGGTATTCGAACATGTCCCACGTTCTGCAAAACGACGCCCCCGATCCCGAGCGGCGCGAGGTTTTGGACTTTTCCGACCTGCGCGGAAGGGTGGGTTATGTGACCGGCGATTTTATGTTCTACGGCGCGCTGGGATGGTCCTGGTCGCGTTTCCGCGTTCATCCCAGTAGAACTTTCAAACCCCGTGACAGTCAGACCACGTTGAATGGCTTCAACATCGGCCTGGGTATGGAGTACAATGTCTCGGAACGTTGGTTCGTAGGCGCGGACTATACCTATCGCGACCTTAGCGGCAGTTTCGACGACGCCTCCAGCGACTCGGACATCGATCTGAGCACAATCACCGCCCGGGTTGCGTATCGGTTCTGAAGAACGCCGAGAGTGTTTTGGCGTGAACTCATTCAGGTGAGTGTGCCGAAGTTCAGGTTTTTCGTGCCATTTGACCCACAGGCTTGTAGGGTTTGTGATTTCGAGGAAGAAAGATGCCAGTTTACCCAAATCACCGCGCGATATTCGTGAACATTCCGAAAAACGGTGGATCAACGCTGACAACGGTGCTGAAACGCAATCGTTTTCTGGGACGACGGGTGAACAATACAGACCCCCGTTGCGATGATTGTGAATTTGTCTCGCAATATCTCGATGTGCTTGGGGATGAGGCCGCCGACTACTTCAAGTTCAGCTTTGCAAGAAACCCCTGGGATCGGTTTGTCTCGGCTTATCACTATGTTTGCCAGAGGCGCCCGGAATTGACTCAGGTGACGTCACACGGATCATTCGCAGAGTTCACCTCCGCATTCTCAGCTGACCCCGAGGCATTCCTGCATATCCGCTATTTCAGACCGCAATGGACCTATCTGACAGACGCCACCGGTGCGGTGCCATTGGATTTTGTCGGTCGGTTGGAAAGGTTCGAAGACGATCTCAAGGTGGTGCTGAAAAAGATAGGGCTGCGGCGCTCGCTCGTACGCCGGAGAAAGCAAACGAAACGCTCTGATTTCCGCGACTATTATGACGATGAAAGCCGCGCAGTGATCGCGCGGGTTTACGAACGGGACATCGACCTGTTGGGGTATGAGTTCGAGGACGGAAACCGGAGACAAAAGTCCGGGGTTCTCGGGTTTCTGAAATAGCCTCTGAGGCACGATCAAGATACCAGGTCAAAACTGAAAATGCCCGCCGAATTGGCGGGCATTTTCAGTTCATGCGATGTCAGCTTACATCTTAGCCCGTTCCGATTTCAGCGCCAGCCACAGGCAGTAGCACATGATCAGAACCACCAGCGTGAACGGAATGCCGGTCGATACCGCCGCGCCCTGCAACGCCGCCAACCCTCCGCCAAGCAGCAACGCAATGGCCACCAGACCTTCCAGAGTGCACCAGAACACGCGCTGGATCACCGGGGCATCCATTTTGCCGCCCGCAGTGATCGTGTCGATCACCAACGATCCGGAATCCGACGAGGTCACGAAGAAGATCACGATCAATATCAACGCGATCGGGGCCACGATACCGTAGAGCGGAAGCTCTTTCAGGAACCCAAACAGCGCGCCTTCGGGGGCGTAGCTTTCGATCACCGTTGCACGGACACCTTCGGCACCGCCTGCGTTCAGCATATCGATGGCTGCGCCACCGAATGTCGACATCCACAGGGCACATACCGCTGTGGGGGCCAGCAATGCACATATGACGAATTCACGCACCGTGCGACCCTTGGAAATGCGGGCGATGAACATGCCCACAAATGGCGACCATGCGATCCACCATGCCCAGTAGAACGTCGTCCAGCCGTGGAAGTAGCTGGTGTCCTCACGACCAAATGGGTTCGAGAGCGCCGGTAAGTGCAACACATAGTCCGTCATCACGTTGAAGTACCGCGCTATCGCAGTGCCGACTCCGGTCACGGCAATCACGAACAGGAACAGGCCAACGGCCATGACCATGTTGATCTCGCTCAGCCTTTTGACGCCTGCATCCATACCCAGCAGAACCGAGCCGAGGGCAATCATGGTGATACCGATGATCAACAGAACGACGACTGTCGGACTGGGTTCGATACCGAAGACTTCGTTCAACCCCGCTGCAACTTGCTGTGCGCCCAAACCAAGTGAGGTGGTCAGACCGAACAATGTGGCAAAGACCGCCAGCGTGTCGATAATATGACCCCACCATCCCCAGACGCGCTCGCCCAAAATTGGGTAGAAAGCGGATCTGAGGGTCAGTGGCAAATCCAGATTATAGCTGAAGATCGCAAGGCTAAGACCGACTGCGGCATAGACCGCCCAGCCTTCAAGGCCCCAATGGTGAATGGTGCCAACGACACCGGCGTATTCATTGCCCGGCACTGCGATGTCGATACCCAACGGAACGGCATTACCATCTTCCGCGAAGTTGTAATAAACCGGCTCCATCACGCCGAAGAACAGCAGCCCAATGCCGATACCGGCGGCGAACATCATCGCGATCCATCCGGCGTAGGAGTAGTCAGGCTTGGCGTCCTTGCCTCCGATCCGAACGCTGCCCACCGGCAGAATGATCAGAACGAGGCAAAACAGGGTGATCGCATCGACCGATAGCACCAGGAACCAGTCAAACGTGCTGGTCAGCCATGGCCTGAGCCACCCAAAGAACGTGGCGGCCGCTTCTTGGTTGGCCAGTGCGATCAGAACGAACGCAAAAATCACGATGCTCGAGATCAGGAAAACGGGGTTGTGGATATCCAGACCGAAGGGCCGGACGTTGTCTTGCCCAAGCTCGTATTCGGTCTCAAAATCATAGATCCGCGGATCCGGATCCAGCATTTTCTTGGTGTCAGCCATTCGACTGCCCTTCTGTTCGCGCAATGCAAACGCCAAGGTATTCTGCCGGATGACGGTTCTGAGTTATCGACTCCCTTGGCGCGCTCCCGTCATGTCGACCTTGGGGGAAGTGTTAACATATTACACTGACACCAAAATTTCACAAAATGCATTCACTTTACCGCATGTTAGCGGCAAACATATTGAAAGGAAAACGCCCACCGAGTAGCGGGCGTTTCAACCTTTTGTTAGCCGGTACGCAATCGCCTGAGACGCTACTGCGACATCCCCCCTTCGCTACTGACCTGCTCCTGAACGTGTGTCTCATTGCCCACGGTTGCGCCGCGCGGTGGAAACTCGGCGAACGTGGCCAGATGCGCCTGAACCAGACGGGCTGCCGGGCCAAAAGCCCACATCTTGTTGCCCATCCAGCGGGTATACATGCCGGATTCCTCGGCCGCCTTTTCGTACGGATCACGGCGCAGATTGAACAGAAGCGGCGCGTTCAGTTCTTCCTTGGGACCAGCCCAGCCTTTCTCCTGAATGGTGAAGTGCGCCTTCCAGTCGTTATAGCGCACCGCCTGCAGGTCAGTGCCTTCATAATAAACGATTTCCTTCCGGTTGCTGCCTGTCTCGCCAGTCAGGTAGGAAAGCTGATTGTAACCGTCCAAATGCACTTTGTACCCTTCGAACCCGTCCAGCAGCTCTGCTGGCAAATCCTGAGAGCCTCCGGCCGCCGCAACAAGTGTCGGCATCCAGTCCATGCCATCAAAGATACCGTTCAGCACCTGACCCTCGGCAATCTGGCCGGGCCAGCGGATGATGGCGGGCACACGGAATCCGCCCTCCCAGGTCGTGCCTTTTTCGCCGTGGAACGGCGTCGTGCCGCCATCGGGCCAGGTCATCGTCTCGGGGCCATTGTCAGACGTAAAAATGACGATGGTATTGTCGGTGATACCGAGCTCTTCCAGATGAGCGGTGACTTTGCCGACATTATCGTCCAACTCTTTCATCACAACGTCCTGCAGCCCACGACCGTCGCCCAGCATCGCCTCGTATTCCGGGCTGAGATGGGTCCAGACATGCGCCCTTGCGGGGGCCATCCAGACGAAAAACGGCGTTTCGCTTTCGACCGCGCGATCAATGAAGTCGAGGGTATGGGCCGTGACCTCGTCATCTAGCGTCTTCTGGCGTTCTGGTGGGGCGGGGCCGTCATCGATGATGCGCTGCTTCCCAACCACGCCCCAACGGGGATTGACGGTTTCGTCCATGGTGTCCGTTGCAAACGAGTGAATGATGTTGCGCGGGCCGAACTGCTGCGCGAACTCCGGATCTTTTGGCCAATCCGGGTCGGACGTGTATTCCATCGCGTTGAGATGATAGAGCCACCCCCAATACTCATCAAACCCTTTGACCGTTGGCAGGAACTTATTGAGGTCACCCAGGTGGTTCTTGCCAAACTGACCGGTCGTATAGCCCAGAGATTTCAGGATATTGGCCAATGTCGGGTCTTCATCACTGAGGCCAACGGGATCGCCGGGCAGGCCAACTGTGTGCATGCCGGTCCGCACCGGGTATTGGCCCGTGATGAAAGCGGACCGACCTGCTGTACAACTGGGCTGCGCATAGTAGTCCGTCAGGCGCGCACCCTGGGCGGCAAGCTGATCGAGATTGGGCGTTTGGATGCTTTTGACACCCTGATGATAACTGCCGAGGCTGGCCCAACCGACATCATCGGCCATGATGACAAGGATGTTGGGTTTTTCGGTTTCTGCAATGGCCGCTGTCGCGACCGCCCAGAGTGCGGTGGCGGCGCTAACCGCTATCGATTTGATCTGAAACACCAGGTTAACCTCCTGAGAACGATGAATATTGGCCAAAACGGCCCGCATGATATGTTCCTAGAGGCTGGCCTGATTGGCTCGCAACATGGGTTTACATTCTTGCAATTTCTGGAACGTAATACGCGATATCTGAAACTTCAGAGGCCGCGATGCTGAACGAAAAATCCCTCTCTGCCTTCCTGAACCTTGCTGAAACCGGAAACTTTCAGGAGGCCGCAAAACGCATGGGCGTATCGAACGCATCATTGTCACGCTATGTCGCGATGGCGGAAAGCCAGGTTGGATTTCCGCTGTTTCACCGCAAACGCGGCAACAGTGGTCTGACCCGCGAAGGGCGGGACTTTCTGCCGGTCGCCAGAAAGCTCCAAACGGACTTGCAGACTTGCGAACGTCAAATCGAATTTATCCGGTCTGATGCGGGGCAGACGGTACGCATCGGCTGTGGGCCACTGACGCCTCGAACGCTGATCAAGCCTGCAATACAGGCAGCTTTGCAGGTATCGCCCGGGTTGCGCGTTCGCGTTTCTGTCAGCGCGCGACAGGCACCGATCGAGATGCTGGAAAGCGGCGAGATTGACATCTACGTCGGCGATCTGACCCACACGCCGGAAACCGAGAATATCGAACTGATGATGTTCGAAAAACGGGCCGTGGTCTTCGGCGCCCATGTCAGCCATCCGCTGCACGACGTTCCTGTGTGCACCCTCAGCGACGTGTTCACCTATCCTTTTGCCTCGCCGCATTTGCACAAACACTGGCGCGCGGCGCTGACCAAAGCCCTTGGTGGCGACGATGGCGCGGCCCAGAAGGTCAAGACATTGCCGCAGATCGAAAGTGACGACTATGCGTTTCTGACCTCTCTTTTGGGCGACGGAAAATGGATCGTCGGTGGGATGCCCGAAACCTTTGCTGAGCTTGTCGAAACTGGCCGGATCAAACTGATCGAGACCGACCCGCAGATCACTTGGAACATTTGCGCTGCACGCAAGGCGGATCAGGATCACATTGCCATCGAACTGCTTTGGCAAAAGTTGTGCGGACTTGCTGCGTGACCAAATTGTCAGCCCCAACGGAGCGGTCGGTTTCGCTTTCCTTTGGGCGCAATCTCATGTATGCGCGCGCTATCTGAGACGTTGTGCCCTGACCCCGGCACTCGAACGGAAGATAAATTGGGGTCGGCGGCAATGGGGCCGCCATGCAAACGGGAGACCCGCAGGGGCGGGAGTGCTCTCATCTAGGATACGCATATGTTTGATGTAACGAAGAAATCGATGCAGTGGGGCGAAGAGACGCTCACACTGGAAACTGGCAAAGTTGCGCGCCAGGCCGACGGCACCGTGATTGCCACGCTGGGCGAAACCAGCGTTATGGCGAACGTGACCTTTGCCAAGCAGCAAAAGCCCGGTCAGGACTTTTTCCCGCTGACCGTGCACTACCAAGAGAAATACTATGCCGCCGGTAAGGTTCCGGGTGGCTTCTTCAAGCGCGAGGCGCGCCCGACCGAGAAAGAGACGCTGACCGCGCGTCTGATCGACCGTCCGATCCGCCCGCTGTTCGTTGACGGCTTCAAAAACGAAGTTCTGGTGATGTGCACCGTGCTGAGCCACGATCTGGTCAACGACCCCGACATCGTCGCTATGATCGCCGCTTCGGCTGCCCTGACCATTTCGGGCGCACCGTTCCGCGGCCCGATCGCCGGTGCCCGGGTTGGTTTCGTGGATGGCGAGTACGTCCTGAACCCGACCGTGGACGACATGCAGGACCTGCGCCTGAATCCTGAACAGCGTCTGGATCTAGTTGTCGCCGGCACCAAGAACGCCGTGATGATGGTTGAATCCGAAGCTTACGAGCTGTCCGAAGCAGAGATGCTGGGCGCCGTGAATTTCGCGCATGAGCAGATCCAGCCGGTTCTGGACCTGATCATCGATCTGGCCGAAGAAACCGCCAAAGAGCCGTTTGAGTTTGAAGCGCCCGATTACTCGGAACTGTACGCCGCCGTTGCGGCCGCCGGTGAAGAGCAGATGCGCGCCGCTTTCGCAATCACCGACAAGCAAGAGCGCACCGCCGCTGTTGCCGCTGCCCGTGAAGCGATCAAGGAAGCGCTGACCGAGGAACAGCTGGAAGACGGCAACCTGGGTTCGGCGATGAAAAAGCTGGAAGCCGGCATCCTGCGCGGCGACGTCGTCAAAGGCGGCAAGCGCATCGACGGTCGCTCGACCACCGATGTCCGTGCCATCGATGCTGAAACCTCGCTGCTGCCGCGTACGCACGGTTCTGCCCTGTTCACCCGTGGTGAAACACAGGCACTGGCCGTGACCACGCTGGGCACCGGCGACGACGAACAGTTCATCGACGCACTGCACGGCAACTTCAAATCGAACTTCCTGCTGCATTACAACTTCCCTCCGTATTCGGTGGGTGAGGTTGGCCGCGTCGGGTCGCCCGGCCGTCGTGAGATTGGCCACGGCAAGCTGGCATGGCGCGCGTTGCAGGCGGTTCTGCCTGCGCCGACCGACTTCCCCTACACCATCCGCGTGGTGTCGGAGATCACGGAATCCAACGGCTCGTCCTCGATGGCTTCTGTCTGCGGCGGCTCGCTGTCGATGATGGATGCAGGTGTTCCGCTGAAAGCACCGGTTGCCGGTGTGGCCATGGGTCTGATCCTGGAAGATGACGGCGAATACGCTGTTCTGACCGACATTCTGGGTGACGAAGACCACCTGGGCGACATGGACTTCAAAGTGGCGGGTACCGAAAACGGCATCACCTCGCTGCAGATGGACATCAAGGTCGCAGGCATCACGCCGCAGATCATGGAAACCGCTCTCGCACAGGCCAAAGAAGGCCGGATGCACATTCTGGGCGAGATGGGCAAAGCCCTGTCAGAGACCAACGAATTCTCGGTCCACGCTCCGCGTATCGAGACCATGAACATCCCGACCGACAAGATCCGCGAAGTGATCGGCTCGGGCGGTAAGGTCATCCGCGAGATCGTGGAAACCTCGGGTGCCAAGGTCGACATCAACGACGATGGCGTCATCAAGATCGCCTCGCCCGATGGTGAATCGATCAAGAAGGCCTACGACATGATCTACTCGATCGTGGCCGAGCCGGAAGAAGGTCAGGTCTACACCGGTAAAGTGGTCAAGATCGTCGACTTCGGCGCTTTCGTGAACTTCTTTGGCAAGCGCGACGGACTGGTCCACGTGTCCCAGATCGAAAACCGCCGCCTGAACCATCCGTCGGATGTTCTGAAAGAAGGTCAGGAAGTAAAGGTCAAGCTGCTGGGCTTTGACGATCGCGGCAAGGTCCGCCTGTCGATGAAAGTCGTCGATCAAGAAACCGGCGAAGAGATCGTTCCCGAGAAGAAAGAAAAGAAAGAGGAAAGCGCAGAGTAATCTGTTCTTCTTTCCAATGACCGAGGCCCCGGCGGAAACGCCGGGGCCTTTTTTTGTGCTACATTGCAACCTGATCCAGCAGGAGGGAAAGCGATGTCAGACAAAGATCGAATTGACCATCTGGCGCGGCAATATTTGCAGGCTATCGAAAGCGATGATGTCTCTCAGATGCTGAGCTTGTTTGCCAATGACGCGACCGCGACCTCACCAATTTCCGGCAAGCAACAGGCGCGGGATTTTTATACCCATGTCATGAAGATCACGAAGGACCGGTCTACCGTACACAAGAACACATTCGCCGATACGTCCAGCGCACTGCAAATGGCGGTGCATTTTGACTACACACGCATCATCCATGACGGTCATCCCGAAACCATCGAGTGTGTGGCCCTTTTCGAACTTACCGAAGATCAGAGCCGGTTCAAATCTGTAACGATCATCTATGACACAGCCCCGGTTCTTGTGGACATCGATGAAGCGTGATCGTCAGTGCGCAACTCCCGACGGTCCGTGCTTCATCACATGCCATTGGCCATAGCTGTCGTTCAGATCCAACTTGATCGCTGCGTCTGCCTTGGTCGAAGCGCTACCGATCTCAGCCAGGGTGAATTCAATCCCGCCGGGTATGTCGATCCGCACACGATGTGGGCCGCCGCCATGCGGGGCCTGAATCGGCTTTCCGGTTGATTGAAGTACGTCACCGATTGAGACATTGGCCGTGCGCCCCTCCATGTCCATTTCGAAATCAATCGGCAAAAACAGGGTGTCGTGAACCCTCTCGCACATGGCCCTGAACACGAACCAATGTGTTGCCATTTCTTCGGTTTCTTCGCCGTGAAAAACCTTTTCCAATGCTGCGCGCTGCGCCTCTGACGCGCTGGGATCGATGATCACCTGCATCTCGCCGCCACCTTCGAAAATCGGACCCGGCCAGGCGTAAATCAGGGCAGCTTTTGTGCCGCTCAAATCCGTATCGCCGAAATGTCCTTTTTTGATCTCAAGCACTTCGAACCCGCGACAATGCCCATGAGTGGGCAACTCTTCGAACTGGCATGGACATGCATAGCCGCAGTTACAGTTCCCAAAAGCATCGCCTTCAACATACCAATCAGTAAATGCCATCGTCATCTCCTGTTACGCACAGTGTGAAATCCCGACGTCGTTGGTTGCTGCCTGTAGATTTTCCCCCACGACACC
Source organism: Ruegeria sp. CE8 (assembly GCF_056537465.1). Lineage (NCBI taxonomy): Bacteria > Pseudomonadati > Pseudomonadota > Alphaproteobacteria > Rhodobacterales > Roseobacteraceae > Ruegeria > Ruegeria sp. CE8. The sequence goes on along the minus strand of NZ_JBQFRP010000006.1, from coordinate 167,653 downwards.
CTATCACAAAATGCTCAAATCCTAAACCAGACGCCCGAATCCACCGTTTTTGAGGCATAAACCTTGGTTCAATTCGACCCAAATCAACCAAAAGCCAATCGCAGAGCGTCCCGCAGCCCCCCAGTTCGATCACATCGCCACAACGCAAAAAGGAGATGCGATATGGAAACCTTGAAACTGCTGACTTTGACCGGCCTGATTGCGACCGCACCGGTCCTTGCGCTGGCCAATGTTGGGCTGGGTGACAAGCTGGGCACCACCGAGGCCGATATCCGCGCCGCTCTGGAGGGGCAGGGATACCAGATCGAAGAGATCGAATTCGAAGATGGCGAGATCGAGGTTGAACTCGTCAAGGATGGCGTGGAAACTGAACTGGTCCTGTCCGAGACCGATGGCGTGGTGACCGCCATCGAACTGGAAGAGGACGACGACTGAACACGTGATGTCAAAGGGGCCGTATGAAGATTTCACAAACGTCTTTGCTCTGGCTTCTTCTGGTGGTGCAGGCCCTCTGCGCCGCCTTTTTCATGACCGACGCGGCTCTGGACTGGACCGGAGGGGAAAGCGCCGGTTTTCGCCACCTGCACGCGTTCGAACTGGTTCTGGCGCTGGCATTGGTCGGAGGGCTGACCGCCACAATCGCCCTGATCCGCTCTCAGGTCAGACGGGTATACGACTTGCAGCGGCAATTGCACATCGCGCAAGGCGCATTCGCCCGGATCATTGAACACCAGTTCGATGAATGGCAGCTAAGCGATGCTGAACGGGACGTCGCGATGTTGTCGATCAAGGGCCTGACCATAGCTGAAATGGCTGAACTGCGACAGACCAAAGAGGGCACGATCAAGGCACAGTGCGCTGCGGTTTACCGCAAGGCGGGCGTCTCTGGGCGGTTGCAGTTGCTGAGCTACTTCGTCGAAGAACTTCTGTCTGAACCGCTGATCAAAAACCCTGATGACAGTGCGGGTTCGGCGGTCTGAACTGACGACTTACAGTCTCCGGGTTATTCATTCACACTGCCCAAATAACCTGTGAAGCGAAGTGAAGGCCCGCCACCTTCCTTTCGTCCCCGCGGTTCCCACATCTGCGCAAGACAGACCACGGAACAAAGGACTTGATTATGGTTAAGCGTCTTATTCTCGCCTCAGCGGCCCTGACAATCAGCGCATCCGCGCTGGCCGCGCAAAGCCTGTCGGACGGCCTCTACGTTCAGGGCTTCGCCGGGTACAGCCAGTTGCAGGACAGCGACTTCAGCGGAACGATCAACGGATCGACCCAATCCGTGGATGCAGACTTTGATGGCGGTTACGGGCTGGGTATCGCCGTCGGCAAAGAGATCCCGCAATGGTCGAACGACCAGATCGGCACCCGGATCGAGCTTGAGCTGTCCTATCGTGACAATGATGTGGATGGCGTGAACTTCTCGGGCAACGGTCCCGGCGCCGAAGCCAACATTTCGGGCGACGTGACGCAAACATCGTTGTTTGCCAATGTGCTGGTCGATTTCAAGCAAGCCGGAGCGTTCACCCCATATGTCGGCCTGGGTCTGGGGGCCACCTATTCCGATCTGGACTTTGCGTACGGACCGGGCGTCGCGCTGAACGACACCGACACGACCTTTGCTGCGCAAGTTATTGCCGGTGTCGCCTACGAGGTCAGCACGAACACCGACCTGACCCTGGACACTCGTTATACTCGCGCATTCGACGTTTCTTCTGCGCGTTTGGCCCCAAATGGCACCTCAACTGGTACAGTTGAGGACGACATCGACGCCTTCAGCGTCAACTTTGGCCTGCGCTACGGCTTCTGATTGACTGGGCGGAAGGGTTTCTGTCTGGTTTCTCTTCCCCCTCTGCCCCCCGTGTTCTATGCACTGTGGCATGAAGTCTTTTGTGATCCATATGACCTCAAGCGCAGCCCGGCGTCCCAACGCCGAAAGGCTATGCTCTGAACTGCCCAACGCCGAGTTGTTCGAAGCCGTAAACGGCAAAGACCCCGAACAGATCGCGGGCATTCAGTTGTTTCCCGGCGATTTGTATCGCCCCAGATACCCCTTCGCATTGAAGCCGGCCGAGATTGGCGTCTTCGAGAGTCACCGTCGCATTTGGCGCAAGATGGTGGATGAGAAAATCGATCGGGCGATCATCACCGAGGATGATCTGCGCGTGGACGCCTGCCGCATGGCCGAAGCCTTGGAAATGCTGGAACCGCTGGCCACCCCGGATCACTATATCCGCATTCCGGTAAAGCAACGCGAAGAACCGTCGCAAACCCTGGCCCAGCATAACGGGCTGCGCCTGATCCTGCCCAGGGTGATTGGCCTGCAATGTGTTTGCCAGATGGTCGGACGCCGTGCGGCCGAGCGGTTGCTAGCCGTAACCAATCAGATCGACCGACCGGTTGATACGTTCCTGCAGATGCATTGGGTGACAGGACAGCCAATTCTTTCATTGCAGGGAAGCGGTAACAAGGAAGTGGCTGGCGAAATCGGGGGCTCGACCATTCAGACAAGCCCGCCTCTGGCCGACAAACTGACGCGTGAGTTTAAGCGAGCTTCGTATCGCAGGAAACTGTACCAGTTTCCGCAACGATCTGCGGCCTGACAGAAAACTCGGCCAAATTGAAAACGGGCGGGGCTTTGTGCCCCGCCCGCATTGTTTTAACTGGGCGCTTTGGTTTTTCGCAGATACGGGAAGATCGTTTCGAACTCGCCAAACTTCTCTTTTGCTTCATCATTCGAGACGGCGGGCGGAATTATCACGTCTTCGCCCGGCACCCAGTTCGCAGGGGTGGCAACGCCTTTGGCGCTCATCTGCAGGCCATCCAGTGCGCGCAGGATTTCCGCAAAGTTGCGGCCCACGGTCATCGGGTAGGTCATCGACAGTTTCAGCTGTTTGTCCGGGCCGATGATAAAGACGGAACGTACGGTAGCACTGTCGGCGGGGGTGCGGCCATCGGGCAGGTAGGCCTCGGCCGGCAGCATGTCGAACGCCTTGGACACGGCCAGCCCGTCATCGGCGATGATCGGGAAACCGGGGTTGGCATTGCCGTATGCCTCGATGTCTTTCTTCCACTTCTTGTGGTCTTCGACACCATCGACCGACACACCAATCACCTTGGTGTTGCGTGCCGCCCATTCATCGTTCAGCTGTGCAACGGCCGAGAACTCGGTGGTGCAGACCGGAGTGAAATCCTTGGGGTGCGAGAACAGGATCGCCCAGCTGTCACCAATCCAGTCATGGAACTGAACGGTGCCCTGATCCGTTTCTGCGGTGAAATTCGGAACGGTGTCGTTGATGCGCAAACCCATGGTACATCTCCTTTTCTTTGAAATATCCGAGTCGGTTGGGAGAAACCTAATTACTCTGCGCCATTGTTAAACCATCCACCGGCTTAAAGGGTATTCATTTTTGAGGAAAATAATTTGATCAAATTATCCCTTGCCACACCAATTTGCCGGTGCCAGAGTGGCGCAAATTCCCGGCATCCGGGCTGAAGGATCAGGAGGATACGCGATGATCGAGAAGCGCAATTTCTACATCAACGGAACATGGGTCGCCCCATCCGCACCCAATGATTTCGAGGTGATCAACCCTTCGACCGAAGAACCCTGCGCAGTGATCTCGCTCGGCGCGCAGGCCGATACCGACGACGCCGTTGCCGCAGCAAAGGCCGCCTTGCCCGGCTGGATGGCGACCCCCGTCGCAGAGCGCATCGCGTTGGTCGAAAAGCTGATCGAGATTTACCAGAGCCGCTCCGAAGATCTGGCGCAAGCCATGTCGCTTGAAATGGGGGCCCCCATCGACATGGCGCGCACTCAGCAATCCGGTGCGGGTATGTATCACCTTGCGAACTTTGTACGCGCAGCCAAAGCGTTCCAGTTCGAACGCCCGCTTGGCGAGCATGCGCCTAATGATCGGATCATCTACGAAGCCGTCGGCGTGGCCGCCCTGATCACGCCGTGGAACTGGCCGATGAACCAGATCACGCTCAAGGTTGGTGCCGCGGCGATCGCCGGATGCACGATGGTACTGAAACCGTCCGAGCAAAGCCCGCTGAACGCGATGATCTTTGCCGAGATGATGAATGAGGCGGGCTTCCCAGCCGGTGTCTTCAATCTGGTGAATGGCGACGGGGTCGGGGTCGGTTCGCAACTGTCGGCGCATCCGGATGTGGATATGGTCAGCTTTACCGGATCGACCCGTGCCGGCACAGCGATTTCGAAAAGCGCAGCCGATACCTTGAAAAAGGTGCATCTGGAGTTGGGCGGCAAGGGCGCAAACGTGGTCTTTGCGGATGCTGATGAAAAGGCAGTCAAACGCGGTGTCTTGCACATGATGAACAACACCGGCCAAAGCTGTAACGCCCCCAGCCGCATGCTGGTGCAGCGCCCGATCTACGATCAGGCCGTCGAGACCGCAGCGGAAGTGGCCAACATGGTCTCAGTCGGAAGTGCTCAGGAAGAAGGGCGTCACATCGGCCCCGTCGTGAACGAGGCGCAGTGGACCAAAATTCAGGATCTGATCCAGAAGGGCATCGACGAAGGCGCGCGTCTGGTTGCGGGTGGTACTGGCCGCCCCGAGGGTCTGAACAAGGGTTACTACGTACGCCCCACCGTCTTTGCCGATGCCAACAACCAGATGACCATCGCGCGCGAAGAGATCTTTGGCCCGGTCCTGACCATGATCCCCTTCGACACCGAAGAAGAGGCGGTCGAGATCGCCAACGACACGCCCTACGGCCTGACCAACTATGTCCAGACGCAGGATGGCGCACGTGCCAACCGCATGGCGCGGGTCCTTCGGTCCGGTATGGTTGAAATGAACGGCCAGTCCCGTTCTGCGGGCTCCCCGTTTGGAGGGATGAAACAGTCGGGCAACGGGCGCGAAGGTGGTCTTTGGGGGCTGGAAGATTTCCTTGAGGTCAAAGCCGTTGGGGGATGGGCGGCGGAGTAACCAAGTTTCCCAATGACGGTCGATTTTGACCTTTTGAACACTGTTGAGCCCGTGAGCACTGAACAGCTGGCTGAGATGCACACGGGTTCACTTCTGACGCGCCTAATGGCTCTCAGAGGTCTGCAGGAGTTCTATTCCCAAAGCGATTGGAGCGATGAAGAGAGGGAAGCCGTCGTCGCAAAGGGGCTTATCGCATTCAAGGACAGAGAGAACTGGCAACGTGCCTGGTTAGAGCTGAAGGCCGAACTATCCACTCGTGAGCATGTGCCTCGGGGCGGTAAGGAGTTAAGGCATCTCAATCAACAAGCCAAACAAAAGCGGTAAAGCCCTGCCGCTTTTGAGGGCATGGACACACTTTACTCCACAGCGACGACACGGGCGGGTTCTTTAAGTTCGGTGTCCGGCTCCAGATGAATCACAAAGACAGATCCGGGGAACTTTTCAACCAACGCCCCTTCGATATCATCGCAGATGTCATGCGCATCGGCGACCGACATACTGCCATCGACGACAAGGTGGAATTCGACGAAAATCATGTTGGCTGACCGGCGACCCCGTAGGTCGTGGTATTCCAGCGCCGAGCCCAGATTGGCCTCGATCATTTCCCGCACAGACTTCAAATCCCTGTCGGACAAAGAGGCATCCATCAGCCCATCGACCGAGCTGCGGATGACTTTCCAACCCTCCCACAGAATGTTGAGGGCTACGAGGATCGCGATGAGAGGGTCCAAGATCAGCCAACCGGTAGCCATCGCAATCAGCAGCCCGACGACGACACCAACCGACGTTATCAGGTCGGTGAAAATATGCTTTGCGCTCGCTACCAGTGCAGGAGAACTTTCGCGTCGACCGATCCGCAACAGCAGAAAGGCCCAGATACCGTTCAGACAGGTCGCGCCCACGTTAATAGCGATGCCGAGAAAGGGTGCGCCTGCCAATTCTGGATTGGGCAATGCAAAAACGGCCTCGCGAATGATCAGAAGCGCGGCCAGAACAATCAGGGTTCCTTCGGCCACGGCCGACAGATACTCGGCCTTTTTGTGTCCGAACGGGTGCTTTTTGTCCGGCGGCATACCTGAAATTCGGACCGCAAAGTATGCGAGCAAGGCCGCCAACACATTCACAACCGATTCCAAAGCATCCGACAGCAACGCGACCGAGCCGGTCACCCACCACGCCAGCAGTTTCAGCAATAAAACTGCAAGCGAAACGGGGATGGCCCATGCAGCGAATGTCTGGGTTGTCTGTCCGGTGTCCTGCCTCATAGAGACTCACCTAGCACATGAAGCAGGTTTACGATCTTACTTTTTGACTGCGGTTACGCATCCGCCTGAGCGGCCTCATAAGCAAGCATCGCGCGTTTCACCGGCAGTCCCCAATGATAGCCGCCCAATCCTCCGGATTTGCGCAACGCGCGATGGCAGGGGATCAACCAACTGACAGGATTGCGACCCACCGCTGTCCCGACGGCTCGAACAGCCTGAGGCGACCCGACCCGCTGTGCGATTTCCGAATAGGTCGTCACCTGCCCCGACGGAATATGCATCAGGGCTTCCCAAACCTTGATCTGCAGAGGTGACCCGATCAGATAGAGCGGCGTCGGCTCCAACCGGTCACTGGCCGCGCCAAACGCGCTGAGGACCCAGGGTCGCAGGCGCATCGGGTCTTCGACGAATTCCGCCTTAGGCCAGCGCGAGATCATGTCCTCCATTGCAGCCTCCTCACCGGTCTCCGCGCCAAATGCCATGCCGCAGATGCCTTTGTCCGTTCCCATCACAAGCGCCGGGCCAAAGGGGCATTCGAACCAACCCCAATAGATCGTAAGCCCGTCACCCTTGCGGGCGTATTCGCCGGGGCTCATGGATTCCCATTTCAGGAACAGATCGTGCAGGCGGCCACTGCCGGACAGGCCAACGTTATGCGCGGTTTCCAACGTGGTGAACCGTTCCCGCAGCAGCGCCTTGGCGTGGCCCAATGTCAGATACTGTTGATACCGTTTCGGCGACACCCCGGTCCAACGCGAGAACAGGCGCTGGAAATGCGCGGGGCTCATGTCCATCTGGCACGCCAGTTCGTCGAGGCTCAGGTTCTCGCCACCCTGATCGATCAAATCAATGGCACGACGCATGACGTTGTAATGGTATCCGCTTTCCGGGGTCTGGACGTTCATGGTTCTCACCTCATTGTCTTGTCCAAACCATAGCGCGCAGGTCACGGCCTCGCGACCCGGAACTTGCGCATTGGCTTTGGACTTGTATCAACGCGCCCCGACCGGCATTAAGGCGCGGATGGCAAAACAACTTGATTATCACACGATCCGCGAGATCTTCACACGTTTTCAGGACGCCGACCCCGAACCCAAGGGCGAGCTGGATCACGTGAACGTCTATACCCTGGTCGTGGCCGTGGCGCTGTCTGCGCAGGCCACCGACGCCGGGGTAAACAAAGCCACGCGCGAGCTGTTCAAGATCGCTGACACGCCGCAAAAGATGCTGGATCTGGGTGAAGAGGGGCTGATCGAGCATATCAAGACCATCGGCCTGTTCCGGCAAAAAGCCAAGAACGTCATCAAGCTCAGCCGAATTCTGGTCGAAGACTATAGCGGCGAGGTGCCCAATTCCCGCGCAGCCCTGCAATCGCTGCCGGGGGTGGGTCGCAAGACGGCCAATGTGGTGCTGAACATGTGGTGGCGATATCCGGCGCAGGCCGTGGATACCCATATCTTTCGCGTCGGCAACCGCTCTGGTATCTGCCCCGGCAAAAACGTCGACGCTGTCGAACGCGCCATCGAGGACAATATCCCAGTTGATTTTCAGCTGCATGCGCATCACTGGCTGATCCTGCATGGCCGGTACCACTGCAAGGCACGCAAACCCATGTGCCCGACCTGTATCATCCGCGATCTCTGCGAATTTGAGGACAAGAACCTATGAAAACCTACCAGCTTGTCGGCATCGGAAATGCCGTGGTGGACGTAATCTCTCAGGCCGATGACAGCTTTCTGGAGCTGATGGGCATCGAAAAGGGCATCATGCAACTGATCGAGCAGGAGCGTGGCGAAGTGCTTTATGCCTCGATGGAAGGTCGGGTTCAGACGCCGGGCGGTTCGGTTGCCAACACGATCGCGGGTGCAGGCGCGCTGGGGCTGGATTCGGCGTTTATCGGACGCGTACACGATGACGCACTGGGCCGGTTCTATGCGGACGCGATGAACGAAGATGGCGTGGACTTCGTGAACCCGCCGGTTCCGGGTGGAGAGCTGCCGACGTCGCGATCGATGATCTTTGTCTCACCCGATGGCGAACGATCGATGAATACCTATCTGGGGATTTCGTCTGAACTGTCGTCGCAGGACGTATCGGATGAGGTCGCAGGCAACAGCCAGATCATGTTCCTTGAGGGCTATTTGTTCGACAAGGAAAAGGGCAAGGCTGCCTTCCTTGAGGCCGCACGCGCGTGTCACAAGGGCGGCGGCAAGGCTGGTATCGCCATTTCCGACCCGTTCTGCGTGGAACGCCACCGTGTCGACTTCCTGTTGCTGATCGAAAACGAACTGGATTTCGTCATCGGCAACGAGGCAGAGATCAAGTCGCTGTTCGAAACTGACGATCTGGAAGAGGCGCTGGCCAAAACCGCCGCGATCTGCCCTCTGGTCGTATGCACACGTTCGGGCGACGGGGTGACGGTTCTGAACGAAGGCAAGCGCATCGACGTGCCGGTTGAAAAAGTGGTGCCAGTGGATGCGACCGGTGCAGGCGATCAATTCGCGGCTGGTTTCCTGTTCGGCATGGCCACAGGTCGCGATCATGAGACCTGCGCACGGATCGGCAATGTCTGCGCCCGCGAGGTCATCAGCCATATCGGCCCCCGCCCCGAGGCAAACATGCAGGAACTGCTGCGCGCCGAAGGGTTGCTGTAACCGCCAGCTACGATCCGGCCGCCGCGTCGTTCAGCGCCCAGTCGTACTGATATGCTTTGACACGCGGCGTATGCTGCAGGCGGGCGCGCAGCTCGGGTTTCGCCACCGTTTCGATGTAAGCAAGAACAGCCTTTTCATTCGGACCGAAATCCTCGCGGAACCAGATATATATTTTCGAGAGGATAAGCCCGCCGCGGTTGTCGAACCGCACGCCGCGCGGGTCGTTGACATAGGCATGTTCGGCGGTCGCGAGATCGCGCTCTAGCGTCTCAGCCCGCCAGGCGCGGTCCATCAGGTTGGGGCAGCCCACAGCGGCACAGTTCAGCGCGTAATGGATGCGCGGCTCGTTGAATGTGGGTCGGATGACGCGATGTTCGATGTCATTCAGAGTCAGGGTTTCCCCGCCAACCCGTGCCAAAGGACGGTTCCACGGCCCAATCGAAAGCGGTCCGTCCTTGATGTCCCGGATCGAGGCTACAGGGTAGTTGTCGAGAACGACATCCACCGTCAGCGCGTTGTACAGATTGATCCAGTAAGCCAGTTGTTGGTCGCTGGTCAGCTGCACCGGATCAACAGCCTGCAGATCAGCCAGATATCCTTTCAGACGCGTTCGATCTGTTTGTGTCACTTGCCCATAAGCCACCCGGTTCACACCGTGCGTATCCATTGCGACATAGCGGTTCAGAAAGCTGTCCCAATCCCGATGATCTACCTTCTCTCCCGGAGGTGCCGCGAAACGGGTCAGGGTCTGCCCCGGCAGGGCTTCGGGCGCAGGCAGGGCCAATCGCTCCACGCTGGCGCAGGCCGCCAGTATCGGAAATAGCAGAAGTAACAGAAGGTTTCTCATGACGCGTCCTTTCGGTTCCGGCGCAATGCACGCATCTGACCCTTGAGCCGCTTGAGAGGAGCCAAAGCGGGATCGCTCAGGTCCGGCAGATCGGGGGTTCCTGACAGGCGTGGCGCTGCGGCGTTCCACCAGCTTGGACCAAACGGGCCGTCAATCTGGTCAGGCGCCGCCAGATGCAGGTCGCGTTGCGCGTTGTGGGCGCACATGGACAGCGGGCCGTTTGCCGTTGCGACCATGAACACGCAGGACGCACAACGACCTTCTTCCAGCGCATCCGCGGCCATGAAGTTATGGATGAACACGGATTGCCTGCGGACCGGTCCGCGCAAAAGACCGCGCCCCAGACTTAGAACGCACCCCAGAAGATGCAGACCGGCCCGCGCAGCCAAAAGGGGGTTGCGCAACGCCATGCGCCGCACACCATCGCGGATGTCGATATGGCCGTCTGTCGACCGATCCGCCCGTTCCAGCGCGGCAATCACCCGATGCGTCAATCGCCGGGCCGACAGAAGCGATACCGCGCGCCCTCCGGCGGTGACGACGCTGGCATAGCGGTTGCATTTCGAATGCCCTACGGCTGCAGTGTCGAAATGCAGGGGTGTTTCATACCCGGCCTCAACCGCACGCATTACACTGTCTTGCGTGATCGCGTCGGGTCGTTCCCGCAGCACCCCTCGGCCAGTATCGGCCTGCATCTGGAACGAAACAAAGGCGACCTCCAGGCGGTCACGCAGGAACCGCGCCAGCGTAGGAAGCTCGTCGAAATTACCGCCAAAGACCGTTGTGTTGAACAAGACCCGCAAGCCCAACCCGCGCGTACGACGGATGTAGGCACAACGCACGGTATTTAGCTCGGCCTCGCTGGCAAACCCTTTGCGCTCCTGAGTCATGTCGACATGAAAGGCCACGTCATCCAACCCCGCTGCCGCAAGCCGCGTCAGAAACGCCCGGCTGGCGCGGATACCGTTGGTCATCAGGCAGGACCGCATGCCCAATCGCCGGATCTCGCGGCACAGCGATTCAAGATCTTCGACCTTGCGCAGCGTCGGATCTCCGCCCGTCAACTGGACCGAGACACCGGGGCCATAGTGGCTATGGATCGTGGCAATCCGCGCGAACAGAACCGAAAGCGGCGGATCATAGGTCATCTCGGCCCGGTCCGAGAGATAACACAGCGTGCAATCCAGATTGCAACGCTGGGTGACTTCAAGCGCAACACAGGCAATGGGATAGAACCGGCCTGCGGTCTGACCGGCGCTATATTCCGCGCAGCCTTGCAGACCGCCGCGCAACGGCGCGCGGCGGTCTGCACCCGTGAACTTGCGTCCGGCGGGTTGTACGAAAGAGGGAGATGGGGGTGTGTCCTTCATACCCGTCAAGCTAGACAGGTCGACCAGATGCGACCACGCCCCCTCACGCCAACGTGCGGCTTGGTGAGTAAATCACCCGCAGCACCCGCCGGATTGTTTCAACGGAGCGGTTGCCGGCGCTTCGTTCAGGTTCGCACCCCGCCCAAGCCACGTCCGTTCGGCCAGATAGAATTCGGCAAATCGCGCGACAAAATCCTCGGACACGGTTTTCTGCGGGATGCCTGTCGCCAGCAAGGCCTGTTGCCAAGCCTTCACCTTGGGGTAGTCCACCAACATATCGTGCCCGCTGTGTTCGGCCACGATTGCAGCGCGATGGAGCAACGGCAACCACGCCATATCGACATTGCCCAGCGCCTCGCCCGCAAAATAAGGCCCATCGCCCAGCTGCTTTTCAGCCTTTGCGAAAGAGGCGTTTAGCTTGGTCATCCGATCAGAGAAGATCGCCTGATCCGCGCTTTGCATCGCGCTGCACTGAACCAGATAGTGTTTGCTTGCCTGATAGCTCCACGCGCGGTTCAGGGCGCGCTGTTCGGGCGTCAGGTCGGGCTGCAGCGACGCGGTCACTTCGTCGAGGAATTCGGCAATTGCGTCCGACTCGAACAGCGCGGTGCCGCCCTCGGTCACCAGAACCGGCACCTGACCTGTCGGCGACAATTCCAGAAACCAGTCCGGCTTGTCGCTGAGGCTGATATAGTCGATCTGATAAGGCACCTGCTTGGCTTCCAACAGCGCGGTGACGCGCTGAACGAAAGGGCAGATTTTGAAACTTATGATACGGATCATTGGTCTTTCCTTTTGCTGGTTTCATCTGTCAGACGAAGCCCGCGCCAAAAAGACGACGATCAGATCAACATTTTTTGCAGGATTTCGGTTTTTCCTGAACGTCCGAGATATTACCCCGCACATCCATCGAGATATTGCAGCAATCTTCGAACGCTTTTCGCAATTCTGCCCGCCCCTTCTGAACGCGGGATTTCAGAGTTGAATACGCCAGCCCCTGCGCCTGTGCGTAATCCTGTTGGGGTATGCCATTGATGTCGATCGCCATCAGCATGTCCGCGGTTTCCTGCGACAATCCACGAATGAAAGGTTCGACACAGCCCTCCAAGTCTTGACGTGTTTCCGGATCGTCGCGGTGATACCAAAGGTCATCCGGGTGCGCCTCGGCACGGCCTGATTTCCGGTAATAGTCGATGATCGTGCGATCGGCGGTTTGAAACAACCACGGCTGCAGTTTCGCCGGGTCCTTCAGGTTTGGCAGACCGGTGAAAACTTTGACCAAGATTTCCTGCAGCAGGTCATCTACATCTGCCGCGTTGGACACACGCGAATGCAGAAACGCTTTCAGGCGTGCGCGGTACTTGGGCCAGATATCTTCTATTTGCATGCCGTCTTATGACAGGTGATCGGCAAAGGCGGCAACCACCTGCTGGTAAACCTCACGTTTGAACGGCACGATCTCTTCGATCAGCTTACCGGGGTCCTGCCATTTCCATTGAGTGAATTCCGGATGCTCTGTCTGGATGTCGATCTGGTCGTCACTACCGGTAAACCGCAGCAGATACCATTTCTGTTCCTGCCCGCGAAAGCGACCCTTCCAGATTTTGGGCACGATGTCATGCGGCAGATCATAGGGCAGCCAGCCGTTTGTTTCGGCAACGACCTCAACGAGGTCCGAAGTTACGCCGGTTTCCTCCCAAAGCTCACGCAGCGCCGCATCCCGTGGGTCCTCGCCTTTGTCCACTCCACCCTGAGGCATCTGCCAAGCGTCCTTGTGGCGGTCATTGCGCTGGCCGACAAAAACCTTGCCCTCGGCATTCATCAGCATAAGTCCCACGCAGGGTCGATAGGGCAGTTTGGCGATTTCTTCGGGGGTCATGCGCGGCCTCACTAATGTGCTTTGAGACGTCTGTATCAAGCCCCAAGGCCCTCGCAAAGAGTTTGACGTTAGGTTTCGCGTGACAACATTGACGCGAACGTCAATCTAGCGTCGAGAAATCGGGAGGGAGAGTTCGCCATGACTGCGTACCCAAACATGCTGGCCCCGCTGGACCTGGGCTTTACCACTTTGAAGAACCGCGTCCTGATGGGGTCGATGCACACGGGGCTCGAAGAAACCGGTGACTGGAACCGTGTGGCCGAATTCTATGCCGACCGCGCGCGCGGAGGCGTGGCTCTGATGGTGACAGGTGGGATTGGTCCGAACCTTGAAGGCTCGGTCCTGCCCGGCGCGTCGATGATGACCAATGACAAAGAGGTGGCGAACCATTCCATCGTGACCCAGCGCGTGCATGAGGCCGGCGGCAAGATCGCGATGCAGATCCTGCATGCAGGGCGGTATGCTTATGGTCCGAAATGCGTGGCCCCCAGCCCGGTGAAATCCCCGATCTCGCCCTTCCCTCCGAATGAGCTGGATGAAGAGGGTATCGAGAAGCAGATCGCCGATATCGTCAACGCTGCGGTACTGGCCCAGAAGGCGGGTTATGACGGGGTCGAGATCATGGGGTCCGAGGGGTATTTCCTCAACCAGTTCCTTGTGACTCACACCAACAAGCGCACCGACCGATGGGGCGGGTCCTATGAGAACCGCATGCGCCTGCCAATCGAGGTCGTGCGTCGAACGCGCGAGGCTGTGGGTACCGATTTCATCATCATCTACCGCCTGTCGATGATTGACCTGATCCCCAACGGCTCGACCCATGAAGAGGTCGTTGAACTGGCCCAGCGCATCGAAGAGGCCGGTGCCACGATCATCAACACCGGTATCGGCTGGCATGAAGCTCGGATTCCAACCATTGCCACCAGTGTTCCCCGTGCGGCCTTCGCCTGGGTGACGAAAAAGCTGATGGGTAAGGTGTCGATTCCGGTCATCACGTCGAACCGGATCAACACCCCCGAGGTCGCTGAAGAGGTCCTGTCGACCGGCTGCGCCGACATGGTGTCTCTGGCCCGGCCAATGCTGGCCGATGCGGAATTCGTCAACAAGGCAATTGCAGGTGAAGGGGCCAAGATTGCGCCCTGCATCGCCTGCAACCAGGCCTGTCTGGACCACACGTTCAGCGGCAAGCTGACGTCGTGCCTTGTGAACCCGCGTGCCTGCCATGAGACCGAACTGGAAATTACCGCAGCAGAAACGCCAAAGACGGTTGCGATCGTCGGCGCAGGTCCTGCGGGTTTGTCCACTGCGATGACCGCAGCCCAGCGCGGACACAACGTGACCTTGTTCGACCGCGCCGCCGAGATTGGGGGCCAGTTGAACATGGCCAAGCAGGTGCCGGGCAAGGAAGAGTTCTGGGGACTGGTCGACTGGTACCGCACCATGATGACCGATCTGGGTGTGAAGGTGGAGTTGAACCGAGAGGTCGGCGCGGACGACCTGAACGGCTTTGACGAAGTGGTTATCGCCACCGGCGTCACGCCACGCGACCCGCAGATACCGGGGCAGGATCGTGACAACGTCGTCAACTATATCGACGTGCTGCGCGACAAGGCCGAGATTGGCAAATCCGTCGCCGTCATCGGCGCAGGCGGTATCGGTTTCGACGTGTCCGAGTTCCTACTGGAGAACGGCCATAGCATCACGACCGACCTGCCCGCATGGATGAAGGAATGGGGCGTGACCGATCCGGCTGAACACCGCTCGGGCCTTGCGCCAGAAGGTCCGCAACCGGCGGCACCTGCGCGTGACGTTACACTGCTACAGCGGAAGAAGCAGGCTCATGGCAAAGGACTGGGCAAAACAACCGGCTGGATTCACCGCGCCACTCTCAAGATGAAAGACGTCAACTTTGTTGGCGGCGTGAACTACGAGCGCATAGACGAGGACGGCCTGCATATCAGCTTTGGCGAGGAACGTGCCGACCCGACCGTGATTGCGGCGGACTCAATCGTTCTGTGTTCCGGTCAGGTGTCCGAACGCAGCCTTGCCGATGCTCTGATCGAGCGAGGCATCACCCCGCACGTGATCGGCGGTGCAGATGTGGCCGCCGAACTGGATGCTAAGCGCGCTATCAATCAGGGCACGCGGCTGGCTGCAACATTCTAGGCGCACCGCCCTGCGCCTTGCGTTGCGCGCCGACATATCGTGAACTCGCGCGATAGCCTTCCGTTCCGGAGAAACCGCGCGAGAGAATGACCCACGAGACGCTCCAGCCCCCGTCCCGAAATGTTCCGCTATTGGCGGGACAGGGGGCTTTTTCTGTCATGGCGTGGTCGATGGCCAGCCCCTCGGTCGTGCTGACGTTTCTGGCAGTGTCGATGAATTTACCAGTCTTTTTGGCCGCTGCGCTGGTGGCGATCCGCCATACAGCCGGAACCTTGGCCGATATCTGCGCTGCCGGACCCATCGGGCGTCTGGCGCAGAAGAAAGCCGCCATTGCCCGGATCGATATCGTGGTCGGACTGTGTTTCGCTGCCGTTATACTGGCCGTGACCCATAGCGACCGGACCTTCGTGATCGGGGCGTTCGTCGTTGGGATTTTCCTGATCGGGTTTCTGGAAGAGGTCAAAAGCCTGCTGATCATCGAGTTTGTGGGTGGCAATCTTCCGTCCCGCGACCGGATGCGTGTGAGCTATTCGCAAAAGGCCATCGGCGGGGCGGCCACGATAGCGGCTGTTCTGGTGCTGCATCAGATCTTTCAGGACGCTCCGGCCCTGACGCGCCACAGTATGGTGATCGGGTTCGGTGCGCTGTGCTTTGCCGTGTCGGCGGCACTGGTGATGGCGTTGCAAGAGCGCCCTGGTGAAGCGCAGCAGGCAACCAAAGAGACGCGCATTGAGTCGATGCGCGCCTTCTGGCGAGATGCGGCGCGTTTATTTGTCGAGCCATGGTTTCAAAAGTACATGTTTGTCCGGCTTTCCTTTGTCTTGGCAGGATTATCGGTGCCGTTCTTCGCCCTGATCGCCGCTGAGGCACATCACAGTTCGGAGCAGGGGCTGACGGCGCTGGTGGTGTCATCAGCGGCCGCCCTGATGGTGGCTGCGCCGCTTTGGCGTGCTCTGTCAGGCTATTCCAACCGTTCGGTCATGATCGCCGGAGCGGCGATGATCGCGGTATCCGGCATTTGCCTGATCGCACTGCACAGCCAGGGGCTGGATCATACGGTGCACCTGCACGCGGTATCCCTGTTCGTGGCAACCGTCGCGGTCACAGGGCTGGGCAGCGCACGGACGCTGTATTTCATGGACATCGCCCCGAAAGAGCAAAGGATTGCCGCGCAAGCGGTTTCAAAAACACTCGGGAGGCTGGCGATTATCGCGATATCGATGCTGTTGGCCGCCATTGCGCATCATGGCGCGGTCTTGTGGGCGATTGCAGCGATCTCAATCGGAAGTCTGCTGGCAATCGTTGCGATTCTGTCCTTTGTGGGTGCGCCGCCCAAAGGTGACGCAGCGCAGAACACAACATCAGCCTGAAAGCACCTTATTCCACCGTGATCGTGATCACCTGCGACACGATAGGCGGCGAGTGCGGGACATGGCCTGCATCGCCCAGCACCAGTTGCAGCGTATGATCGCCCGGTGCCAGTTCCAACGTCACCTCAGTCTGACCGCCACCGAAATGCAGATGGTTGTCGTCGGCGGGGAGACCATAGGCCAGCTCATCCACTCCGTCCTCACCCTCACCCAGTGGCGGGCGGTCAACCAGAAGGTGGTGGTGACCGGTATTCTCGGCCTCGGTTCCGGCAGGTGCCACGCCCATACCGCTAAGCCCAAAGACCACGGTTACCGGTGACGACACGGTGTCACCGTCCGACAGATTTGCAAAATAGACCCTCGCATCCGGGTTCGAGGGCGTTTCCCCCCCGGCCATTGCAAGGGATGCGGACAGGCAGAGGGCTGCGATGGTGAAAATGGCTTTCATGTTCTCCTCCGTGGACACAAATTTGCCATTCTCATGTTAACATATTCCGCCAACTTCGCCTAAAATCCTTGAGTTACAGGCTTTGTGGCCATCTCGGAAACCATCGTTTCCGCGTTTCCCATCTGCAAACGATCCGATTTAAATCCCTGATATTATCCAATGTCTGCCTAGTTTCCGCCCAGATTGGAGGCCACAGTTAGCCAAAGAACAGAATTCCTGGGGTACTAGAATGGATCGACTGACCGAAATGGAAGCCTTTGCCAATGTGGTGGACCAGGGTGGCTTTACCGACGCGGCAAAAAAAATGGGCATCTCCAAATCGGCCGTGTCAAAGCATGTTTCCAGCCTTGAGGCCCGATTGGGCGCACGGCTGCTGAACCGAACGACCCGGCGTGTCTCACCGACCGAGATTGGTCTGGCCTATTATGACCGCGCGCGCCGCGTGCTGAATGACGCAGGTGAGGCCGATGCGCTTGTCACTTCGATGCAGTCCGCCCCCTCGGGTCTGCTTCGGATCAGCGTGGCCACGGATTTCGGCGTGAATCACCTGTCGCCGGTCTTGTCCGAGTTTCTTGCGGCCTATCCGGATATCACCGTGAACATGGTTCTGAACAACCGCTATGTGGAACTGATTTCCGAAGGCTTCGACGTGGCCGTGCGGATTGGTGAACTGGAAGACAGCACCCTGCGCGCGCGCAAGCTAACGGAAACCGTCAAGCGGATGGTTGCGGCACCCAGCTATATCGAGAAATTCGGACGCCCGCAGAAAATCGACGATCTGAACGAACACAAGCTGCTGCATTACTCCAGCCAGTCGTCCGGTAACGTGTGGAAACTGACCGCGCCGTCCGGCGAGAAACGGCAGGTGCGCACCGCCGGCTGGCTGAGCGTCAATGACGGCCAGTCGCTGTTGAACGCAGCCATTTCCGGGTTGGGGATCGCATATCTTCCCAGCTATCTGTATGCCGACGCACTGAAATCCGGCGCGGTTTTGGACGCGATGCCATCGCTGCCCGATGAGGTTCAGGGCGTCTACGCCGTTTACCCACCCGGGCGCTTTACGCAGCCCAAGGTTCGGGCTTTCATAGATTTTCTTGTCGATGCCTTTCACGAGAAAGGTCCGATGGACTGGTGAATTTACCTCGGTGACCTAGAACGGCCCGCGCCAAACTGCGCGGGTCTTTTTTTGTGACCGATATGCCGGACACGTTCAGAACCGTTCGACCCATGGGCGCAGGGTCAGCTCATCGCTCCAGGTCGAGCGGTTCTGATGGATCAGATGCATATATTCCCGTGCGATGGCGTCGGGGTCCAGCATACTGTCGGGGTTGTCTTCGGCCTCGATCCGTTCGGGACGCGATGCGTTGCGAATTCCGCCATCGATATTGATCCATGCGACATGAACGCCCTTGGGATGAAGCTCGCGCGCCATGGATTGCGCCAAACCACGCTGGGCGAATTTGCCCATGGCAAAGGGGGCCGACATCGGAAACCCTTTGACCCCTGCCGACGCACCGGTGAACAGGATGGTGCCGCGGCGGTTATCCCGCATCTCTTGCGCCAACATCCGGCGGGCAGCGGCCTGCCCCAACAGGAATGCTCCGTGGGCGGTCACTTCGACCGCCTTACGCACGGTTTCCGGATCAAGTTCGGTAATCGGCCCCCGCTGTCGTGCGGAAGGGTTGTAGCAGGCGACGCGCAACTCACCCGGCAGCCCGGCAACCAGTGCGGCCACGGCTTCGGCGTTAGTGCCGTCCACCTGATGCAGCTCTGCCCCGGTCTCGGCCGCCAATTGGCCCAGATCCGAAATATTGCGCGCGGCCAAATGCAGGCTGAACCCATCCTTTGCCAATACCCGCGCAAATGAGGCCGACAACCCGGCCCCCGCTCCAATGATCAATGCCTGAGGGGCGTGGGTCTGATCCGGCATGGGGGACTCCTGTGTTTGTAGTCAGATCTTAAGCTGATCTAAGGTGCAGAAGTCAGTTTACCAACAAAACAGCCTCGACACGGCGGTTCAGGTCGCGACCCTCTGGTGTAGCATTCGAGGTCAGAGGGGCAAGATACCCGATCCCCCGGGCCTCGACCCGATCCGCCGCGACCCCATGTTTTTCGATCAACCGAACGCGCACAGCCTGTGCCCGGCCTGTGCTGACCGAGATATTGGCCTCCAGCGCGCCGGTGTCATCCGTGTGACCCACAAGCGCCAAACGGGTATCGGGGTTTTTGGCCAGGAAGTCCGCAATCAATTCCAGCGAAGAGAATGGCCCCTCGCCCAAAGTGATCTCTCCGGTGCGGAAATGCAGGTCATCCAGAATCACATGGCCGTTCTGTTCAAGACCGGCGAGCAAGCCACCCGACGGATTGACCGTTTCTTCGATCACCAGTGGCGGCGGGGCCGTTACCCCGACCGGAGTCACCCGGATCATCTGCACATATCCGTCGGGTGGATTTCGGCTGACCAACAGGCTGACCACGGCGTCCCCCTTGGCGGCGGACAAAAAACGATAATCCTGAATGGCAACGTACATATCCGGTGTGGGCACCACCTCGGTGCCAAAGCGGAAGTCGAAACCACCGCAAACACTGGCCTGGCAATCGAGCAGGATTTCATACCCCTGAGCGGCAATCTGATCGCGCAACGGGGCCAGTATCTGCAGCGTCGTGCTGGACCCGGATTGAAGGCGCCACGTGAACCGCTCCACCTTCCCCTCAACCTCGCGCGCGGGAACGGCACCGTCGGCAAAGGGACCGATCGGCAGTTCGTAACTGTCCAATGCGCTTGTGCGGTCGCTGACAAGCCGCGCCCCGGAAGGCATGGTCAGGTTCTGCGCGGCACCCTGACCGGCCAGCAACAAAAGACAAAGGGCAGCGGTTCGGATCATCGGGCCTGTGCGTGGTATTCGTCGTTCGGCGCCATCGCCGTCGCGCTGGCCACCCGGTTCGACATGTTGAAAAAGCCGGTGACATTGGCGATGTCCCAAATATCCCGGTCGCTGAAACCCACATCCCGCAGGCGCTGGCGGTCGGGCTCTTCGATCTCGGTACTGGCCGTGGTCATCTTCGCGGCAAAGTCCAGCATGGCGCGCTGACGGTCGCCCAATGGGGCCACGCGGTAATTCATCACCAGCATCTCGCCCAGTTGCGGGTTACCCGACAATTGCCGGACAGCCGCCCCGTGGGCCACCAGGCAGTAAAAGCACTTGTTGATCGCCGAGACGACCACTGCAATCATTTCGCGCTCCAGCTTGGACAACCCGCTGTCACCAAGCATCAGGTCATTATACGTGGCCGTGAATGCGTTCAGTTTGTCGATGTTGAAGGCATACGCCTTCAGAACATTGGGTACAAAACCCAGTTTCTCGACACAGATATCAAAGTACTTCTGCGTCTCGGGCGGCAGCGGGTCCACCATCGGCAGGTCCAGTGCGGTGGGCAGGGTTTGGTCGGTCACAGCGAGCTATCTCCTTGGACAAGCTGACGATAATGGTATTCCCCGGTGATCGCCATCCCGAGCGCGCTGTAGAGACCATTTGCCCCGTCATTGGCTTTGGTACAGATCACGCTCAGCGTTTCCGCGCCGTTATCCCGTGCCCAGAACGCCGCCGCCCGCATGGCCCATTGGCCAAGCCCCTGACGGCGATGTGCCGGTAGAATCTCCAGCGCGTGCACCATCGCAACCTTGTCATGAATTGCGACGAACCCTGCTCCGGCTGGCTGATCGGATCGGCGCAGCAAGATCCCCGTTTTCGGCCCTTGAGCACGCTCCATCACGGCCAGCCGTTCCGGCCCAATACCGCCCTGCGCCCAAATCTCGTTCATGATGGCCAGCGGGCTCCAAATCGTGAAGGCCGTGACCCGGGGGATCGGTTTATCGGTCAGGTGTTGCACCGGACATTCGTAAATGTTGACCGGGTCCAGAATGTCATAGCCACGATCTGCAAGCTGTTGGTCCAGCGTTTCGTCGTCGGGACGAAGGCAGAATATGGCCCGCTGGCCCAAGCCGCGCATCGCCTCTTCTGCAGCCTTGACCTCGCCGTTGGTTGCTGGTCCTAGGGCGCTGGCCGCAGAAACGCGCGAGCCGCCACCCAACCCCTGCCGCAGGCGGAACGGACCCAGCGTGTCATATCGGGCCGCTGGCCAGGTCCCGTCGACGATGTCGGGCCAGTTCGGACTCAAAGCTTCAGCTCTTTCGCCAACCGGGTTGTGGCCGCGTCGACCTTTGAACCGTCCGTCCCCCGAACCACAACGTTTGAGCCAAAAACGCCGTTCACCTGGAACGGGTAGCTGCCGATGGCAAGTTCGGGGAAATCATCCGCGAGAGCGGAGAGGATCGATGCAATATCCCCCTCACCCCTGTTGACCCGCAGCGTTTGCGACAACAGAGGATCGCCGCCGGTTAGGCCCGGCAGAACGCTCGCGACCATTGCCTGAAAGATCATCGGGATCCCCGCCATCACATGCACATTTCCCAGCGTGAATCCCGGCGCGGTCGAGACCGGATTGTCGATCAGGTCCGCACCATCCGGAATCCGTGCCATACGCAGACGCGCAGCATTAAGTTCCAGCCCCGAGTTCTCATAGTGCCGCTCCAGCAGCGCCCGCGCATCGGCCCTGACGTCGATTGACGCACCGAAAGCCCGGGCAATGCAATCCGCCGTTATGTCGTCATGAGTCGGGCCAATACCTCCACTGGTGAAGACGTGATCGCAACAGCCCGAAAGCGCCCGAACGGCTTGTTCAATTGCAGTGGCATCGTCGCTGACCATCCGGACTTCTTTCAGGTCGATCCCGTGCTTGGTCAGTTCCTGCGCCAGGTAATGCATATTTGCATCCCGGGTGCGGCCCGACAGGATTTCATCCCCGATCACAAGCATCGCTGCGGTTGGGTTCGGCATGACCTGTCCTTTCCTGCTATGGCACAGGCCGCAAGATATCGTTCCTGCCGGGCCTCGCAAGGCCGTTTGTCAATCGCGCAGGGCTTCGGTGGGCAAATCTTCCGTCACGCGATGGAACAGGTCCATATCGTTCATCGATCGCGCCAGGATCATCGCGCCTTCCAGCCGGGCAATGGTTTCACCTGCCCGCGCCTGAGGGTTGGCGGCACCAGCCGCCCGGAACACCGTTTCCAGCCACACCAGATTGCGTTCAAAGAACTCACGCGTACGCCTGGCCACAGGGTCTGGCAGCCTAGCGATTTCAGCACCGAACATTCCACACAGGCACATCAGATCCTGTTCAATCAATGCCCGTCTGTAAGCCGCTACATATTGCTCTAGTGATTCCAATGGTGTCGCTTCATCCAACCTACCCAACGCACCCAGAAACTGATCCGTGTACCGGGTCACCAGCGCTTCGCCCAACGCTTCTTTGGTTGGAAAGTGATAGTGAATGCTGGCGGACTTTATGCCGATTTCCGCGGCGATATCGCGGAAACTAAAGGCATAATATCCACCCTGCCGCGCCATACGCTCGGCCACGTCCAAAATTCGGTTTGCGGTTTCCGACAGTGGTTTTTCTGTTTTGGCCATAAACGCTCAGGGTCCATTTTTCTACCTATCATTAGATAGGGGGTTGAACTGGCATTTGCCAGCCCAATATATCTACCTATCAGTAGATAGGGAATCTGATCATGACACAGCCAACAACACTTATCATCGGTGGATCCAGCGGAATGGGTCTGGCTACGGCACGCCAGATCGTAGCAGGCGGAGGGCACGTGACGCTGGTCGGCTCGTCCACCGACAAGCTGGAAGCCGCAAAGGCGGAACTGGGGGCAGCCGCAGGCACGCACCGCGCAAACCTGCGTGACATGGCGGACGTCGACGCGTTGATTGCCCAGATCAAATCGACCAAAGACCACATCCATGGACTGGTCAATGCGGCCGGGACATTTGCGCCAAAACCGTTTTTGGAACATACCGGAAAGGACTATGACCGCTACATGGACCTGAACCGCGCGACCTTTTTCATAACGCAAGCGGCAGCCGAAAACATGAAGGCCAATGGTGGCGGCAGCATCGTGAACATAGGCTCTATGTGGGCGAAACAGGCGGTTCGAGCCACGCCCTCTTCGGCATATTCCATGGCCAAAGCGGGGCTTCATTCGTTGACCCAGCACCTTGCGATGGAGCTGGCAGAGTACGGCATCCGCGTGAATGCGGTTTCTCCGGCCGTGGTGGTGACTCCCATCTATGGCGCTTTCATCGATCCGGGCAAGATCGAAGAAACCCTGACCGAAGCATTCGACGCGTTCCATCCGATCGGCCGCGTTGGCCGTCCCGAGGATGTTGCGCATACGGTTACGCATCTTCTGTCTGACGAAACCGCGTGGGTCACCGGCGCGATCTGGGACGTGGACGGTGGCGTGATGGCAGGCCTCGTCTGACACTTCCCTTGCGGACGCGCGCGCGATAATCCGGGTGGCATGAAATTTGCCACCCCACTAATCCCCGCCCGCCTGATCCGACGCTACAAACGCTTTCTGGCTGATTGCCAGCTGGAAGACGGACGCGAGGTGACCGCCCATTGTGCCAATCCGGGCTCAATGATGGGCCTGGCCGAACCCGGCGAGAAAATCTGGCTTGAACCCAATGACGATCCGAAGAAAAAGCTGAAATACGGCTGGCGGCTGGTCGATCATGAAAATGGACATTTCACCGGTGTCGACACCTCGGTCCCAAACAAAGCCCTGCGTGCATCGCTGGAGGCACGAGAAATTCCCGAGCTTGCCGCCTATGAAACCGTCCGCCCCGAGGTGAAGTACGGCGAGAACAGCCGTATCGACTTTCTGCTGACCCAACCCGGCCTGCCGGACGCCTATGTCGAGGTCAAAAGCGTCACCTTGTCCCGCGAACCCGGACTGGCAGAGTTCCCCGACAGCGTCACAGCGCGAGGCACCAAGCATCTGGGCGAGTTGGCCGCGATGGCGGCGCAGAGCCACCGGGCAATCATGCTGTATCTGGTGCAGCGCACCGACTGCGACCGGCTGGCGCTGGCCGTGGATATCGACCCGACCTACGCGGCGGCATTTGAGGATGCGCAGGCCAAGGGTGTCGAACGGTTGGTCTATGACACTCGAATTTCACCGGAGGGGGTCTGGGTCGGAACGCGATTGCAGTAAGGGCGAGTCGCCAGGCATTTGGATGCGCCCTTTACAGATCGCAATCAAACACACGGAGTAGAACACCCGCTGACTTGGGTCTCACCCGTGCCGCGATTTGCCTCAAGTGAGCTTAAGGCTGGCCCCCAGAAACCTCTGGCCACAAATTCAAATCCAATCCTTTCACAAATGGCTCCAACTGATCCGCTACGGCCTGCCACCCACCAATTGAAGATGTGTTCACCGCCTGTCGCGCCTGCAAGTTACTGGCCGTTTTAATCGCGTTTCCGGACTTTTCCGGGGACACTATAGCGTCTTCGAAGGGCAGATCGCAGACCTGCGCCAGCTCCTCAGCGGTGAACCGCAAATTGTTGACCAGAGTTTCATAGCGAATGTCGTGAACGCGGTTGGGCAGAACATCACGCCAGTGGTGCATGTAGCGTTGATACCGGTTCGCCTCGGCCGCCATCCATTTCAAGTCATGAGTGAAATACAGCCCTCCTGCACCGAATTGCGCGCGCCACATCGAAAGGGCGATGTCTCTGGGATCGCGCTCGACATTCAGGATGACGGCATTGGGGAAAGCCTGCGCCATCAAACCGACATAGGCATAGTTACCCGGTGCCTTGTCGACAAATGCCGTGATGCCTTCGCCAAGCTCAGGCAGGCTCTGAAAGTAGAAATCCGACAGCGCCTGAGCATCGCTCCAGTTTGATGGCACTGTTTTCCTGGCCCAGTGATGGACAGTCGGCAGCTCACCCAGACCCTGCACATCTGTGTGTGACGACAATATGCGCTCGACCAATGTTGTGCCTGACCGGGGCAGACCAATGACAAATATGGGGCGCGGCAGGTCTGAGCGCAGGGCGGCCTTAACCGGCAGAGGTGCCGACAATATGGCGCGGCACTGCTGTGCGTTGCGATCTTCCCACCCGTCGAACCCCTTGCGCGTGAGTTTATGCGCCTGGTTCAAATGCTGCATCTCTTGCGGGATATCCTTTTCAGATTTCGCAAGACTTGCCGCCGCAAAATGAAGCATGGCTGCTGCTTCGCGATTTGCCGGTTCAGCCGCGATCAGCTTCGCTGTACGCGCTTTCAGCGCCTTTTTTTCCTGATCCGACAGGTTGGGAAGCGACGCCATGAATTGCAGGGTTTCGGCATTATCCGGATCCAGCTCCATCGCGGCGCGACCGTGGGTCAGCGCATGATCCAGCTGCCCCAACCCGACATGCGCCTTGGCCAAACGCAACTGCCCATATTGGAACTTTGGATTCTGATTGGATAGCGCGGTCAAAACGTCAAGCGCGTGGTCCCAGTGCTGCATTTCGTCCAGAATATCCGCCTTTAGACAATAGGCTTGCAGATTTTCGGGCTGATGCTCCAAGACTTGCTCGATGGCGGCCAGCGCCTCAGCAGCACGATGCCCGCGCAGCGCGGCCAGCGCCCGGATCAGATGCTGGCCTGGGGCCAAGGGACCCTTTGCCTCGATTATGTCGATAAACCGCAAGGCGGCCTCAGACTCGCCACCCTGAACAAGACTCAGGCCGTAGTTCTGGATCAGATCCGGGTTGCCCGGTTCGAGGCGCCAGGCGCGTTCGAAAAACGTCTGAGCGAGCTTGAACTTCTGTTGCTGCACGGCGCAAAGGCCCGCCAGCCGGGGCAAGGCCGCAGCCTTCGGCCACTTTTTCGCGGCCTTGGTTGCCCTTTTGAATGCCCGCTCGTACTTGCCGGACTGAAGCAGTTCCGCAATGCCGGAAATTTCGGCTTTCAACTGGTCAGCTTTTTGCATTGCCTGCCTCCCTTTTTTCTTAATCAACCGAATAAAATCTGTCTTGTGCTAGTTCATTCTACCTTGCGGGTCCACCTGAGATATGCGGCCTGCAAATACAGATATGGCAACCGCGACCCAACACCCTCTGGTACTTTCTGCGCAAGCAGCGTAAAAGGAGTGCTGCGCGAAACATTTGGAGCTTAGCGTCGATGAAAGAACATCGTGGCCGCCTGACCAAGGACGGCATCCGCATCTATGAACAGGGTGACTTTGCCGGCATGCACGCGGCAGGGGCCTTGGCCGCGCGGATACTCGACGATATTGCAGAGCATGTCTTTCCCGGCCAGACCACCGGCGCGATTGACGGCCTCATCACGCAGATGGTCGAAGATGCAGGCGCGACATCAGCGACGATTGGCTACAAGGGCTATCAGCACGCCAGTTGCATCAGTGTGAATCACGTGGTCTGCCACGGCATTCCCGGCGACAAGCGCCTGAAGGACGGCGATATCCTGAATATCGACGTCACGGTCATCGTCGACGGCTGGTTCGGCGATACTTCGCGCATGTATGTGGCGGGCAAACTGCCCCGCAAGGCCGAGCGCCTGATCCAGGTGACCCATGATGCGCTGTTCAAGGGAATCGAAGCGGTCAAGCCGGGCAACACCTTCGGCGATATCGGCCACGCAATTCAGGCCTATGTCGAAGCGCACCGGATGAGCGTTGTGCGCGACTTCTGTGGACACGGCCTTGGCCGGGTCTTCCACGCGCCGCCGAACGTACTGCATTACGGCCGCCCCGGTACCGGCGCGGTGCTGGAAGAGGGCATGTTCTTCACCATCGAACCGATGGTGAATCTGGGCCGTCCCGAGACCAAGACACTCGCCGATGACTGGACTGCCGTGACCCGCGACAAGTCGCTGTCGGCACAGTTTGAACACTCGGTCGGTGTGACTGCAGATGGTGTTGAGATCTTCACTCTGTCGCCGGGCGACAAGTTCCACCCGACCTATTCGTCCTGATCGGCGACCTGTTCGCGCAGGAGTTTCAGCAGAAGTGTCTCTGACCCCCACGGTGTGATTGCATCGTGGATGAAAACCGGCGCGCGCATTGGCTTAGGTTCAGGGCCCGTGCGGGCTTCGGCGTCGTTCGAAGGTGTCCAGAGAGGTGAGGTCAAAGCGCGGTCCATGGGCCGAGCTTACCATGGTCGGGTCAAATTCCCAAAAGGGCCGGAACCTCGGCCATATCGGAAAAGACCTCGGCCCCGAGATCCGCCAGTTTTTTACCGTCTCCAAGAGGCACATAGGCCAGACAGCGCATTTTGGCGCGGATTGCTGCGGTAACACCGCTGGCGCTGTCTTCGATCACGACCGGCGATTTGGCCCCGAAGTGGCGCGCCGCGGTCTGGAACATGGTTGGATCGGGCTTGCCAACACCCACGGTATAGGCAGAGAACATCGCGCCCCGGAACCGGTCCCACAAATCGTTCTGGCCCAGCGTGATCTGCATTTTCTCAATGTGCCCGTTCGAAGCCACGCAGTACGGAGTACCTTTTGCCTCCAAATAGATCAGCAATTCACGCACACCCGGAACAAGAGGTACACCAGCGCGCAAACGGGCGTAGGTTTCCAGGTACACCTCGTCGATCCATGCATCGGGCAAATTTGCACCCATCTCTCGGGCAATTTCCTGAGCCTTGGCCATGGTCGTTCCGACGAAAAGCACCATACACTCATCCATCGTCAGAGGCAGGCCGTAGCCCGCAAGGCTTTCAATCATCACCTGATTAGACAACGGCTCACTGTCGACCAGAACGCCGTCGCAATCGAAAATCACCAGATCGTGCATAGGCACCTCAGCCTGTTTTTGCTTTGCGTATCCGAGGGGGAACGCATTGACAAATTTCCGGCAAGCGTCAATTCGCGCACCCTGTTTCAGTCTGAAACACTGTTCCACATCAATGAGATATGTGTGTCGCCAAACTTTCGGGTATCTTGCATCGTAAAGCCGTTGGGCGCGACCATAGGTGCATTCTCTTCCCACACGACCAACGCGTCGTCAGCTATCCATCCGCCTTCGACTGCTTTGGTCAGGGCCTTTTGACCCAGAGACTTTCCGTAGGGTGGATCCAGAAAAATCAGATCATAGGCCGCGTTTGTGTTGTCGCCCAAGCGCGTTGCGTCCCGACGGATTAGGTCCGTGCGGTCAGCGCTGCGCGTCAGATCAATGTTCTTGCGGATCAACCCCTGCGCGACACGGCCGTCGTCGACAAAGGTGACATGCGCCGCACCGCGCGACAGGGCCTCAAGCCCCAGCGCTCCGGTTCCTGCGAACAGGTCCAGCACGCGCAGTCCGTCAAAGTCGATCTGGTGAGACAAAACGTTGAACAGGCTCTCGCGGACCCGGTCCGTTGTGGGGCGCAGATGCGCCCCGGCATCGCCTTTGCCGACCGAGGCCAGAGCACGGCCCCGGAACTCTCCGGCGATGATCCTCACGCTTTGAGCAACGGTTTCAGGTCCGCTCCTGGGTCCGCCACCATCGCGGGATCAGCGGTCTTACCTGCCTCGATCAGGCGCTTGCCGATCATGTAGGCGCGCGGATCGTTCATCGCATCAACGGCGATCAACTGGTCACCCTTATAGTACCAGTAGGACACCGTTTGCCCCTCACCCTTGCGGGTAACAACGCGGTCATACCCGGTGTTTAGACCCGCAATTTGAAGTTTGACGTCATATTGATCCGACCAGAACCACGGCGTCGCGACATAGTCCTTAGCCGCACCCAGCATGTTCTGCGCAACGATCTCGGCCTGGTCGATGGCATTTGGCACGCTCTCCAAACGGATACGGCCACCGTTATGCGGGAACGAGGCACAATCGCCTGCGGCCCAGATCGACGGGTCCGAGGTGCGGCCATGGGCGTCTGTCTTGATCCCATTGTCCAGCTCCAGCCCGGCCATCTCGGCCAGCTGAGTCGATGGGGCAATGCCTACGCCAACCACGACAAAATCGACCTCAAGCTCGGTGCCGTCGGTCAGGACGGCACCGGTGACTATGCCGTCTTTGCCCACCAGACGATCCAGCCCGACCCCTTCGCGGATATCTGCACCGTATTCGGTGTGCAAAGCGCGGAAGTAATCGCTGGTTTCCGGCGCTGCGACCCGCTGCAGGATGCGATCGGCCATCTCGACCAAAGTGACCTTGACGCCACGCTTGGCGCAAACGGCAGCCGCCTCAAGACCAATGTAACCACCGCCGACGATCAGGGCACGGGCGCCCTCTTTCACGCGTGGCTCCATCTCGTCAATGTGGGTCAGATCGCGCACGACATGGACACCTTCGAGATCACCACCGATGGCCGCTGGCAGATACCGCGGGTCGGACCCGGTGGTCAGGGCAAGCTCATCGTAGGAAATGACTTCATCGCCCACGGTCACAGTCTTTGCTGTTGGATCAATCGCGGTCACGCGCTGGCCCAGGCGCAGAGTGATGTTGTTGTCGGTATAAAAGCTCTCGGGACGCAGGAACAGACGCTCAAGCTCCATCTCACCCAGCAGATAGGCCTTGGACAGCGGCGGGCGCTGATAAGGCAGATGCGGCTCGGCCCCGATCAATGTGATGTCGCCTTCAAACCCGTCCTTGCGCAGCCGCGCAACAAGCGAAGATCCCGCCTGCCCGGCTCCGATCACAACAATTTGGCTCATCTTCTTCCTGCCCTGTCAAATACCCGTGGTTTCATTCACCCGCTCACCTATATTGCGGCTGAGCCCGACTCTGCAAATCCAATCGACAGGAGGAACAAGATGATTTCAACAGGTGATATGCTTCCCGACGCAACGTTGACTCAAATGGGAGCGGAAGGCCCCGAAGAGGTTCGGATTTCAGACAAGACCAAAGGCCGCAAAGTCGTGATCTTCGCCGTGCCCGGTGCGTTCACGCCCACGTGCCATTCGGCCCATGTACCCAGCTTCATGCGCACCAAGGAACAGTTCGACGCCAAGGGCGTGGATGAGATCATCTGCGTCTCAGTCAACGACCCCTTTGTGATGGGCGCGTGGGGCGAAGCAACGGGCGCGACCGGTGCAGGCCTGACCATGCTGGCCGATGCCGCATCCGAATTCACCAAGGCCATTGGCATGGATTTCGACGCCCCACCCGTGGGCTTGATCGCCCGGTCGAAACGCTATGCGATGCTGGTAGAAGACGGCAAGGTCACAGCTCTGAACCTGGAAGAAAACCCCGGTGCCTGCGAGACATCGGCGGGCGAAGGTCTGCTGGAGGCTATCTGAGGCAATTGGCCCCGGAGCGGCCGGGGCCTTTTGAAACCTATTTAACTTGATGCAACCCCCTGATGGGCCGATACTTGCCCCATTAAATCAGGGAGTTCGTTGATGAAACTGAAAGTAATCACACTTGTTCTGGGTTCAGCGGGCGCATTGGCCGCTTGCGGTCCGGCCCCAACGCCCCAGCAACAACAGGCACGTCAGCATGAAATTGCCTGCCTCAGCGGCACGTTAGGTGGTGCGCTTGTCGGCGGCGTCATTGGCAATCAGTTCGGCGGCGGTTCGGGCCGGGATATCCTGACCGCAGCAGGTGCCGTGGCGGGCGGCGCCTCGGGCCAGCGTTACGCGTGCTAAGGAGATTTGCGATGAAATTAGGTGTTTTGACCGCAACAGTCGTTGTGTTGGCCAGCGCAGTTTCCGCGGAAACCGCTGCGGAACTGCACGAAAAGCAACTTAACGCCATTGATGCGAACAATGACGGTTTCCTGTCCAAGGATGAGTTCAACGCGTTTTCGGACTATGCCTTTCAGGAAATGGACGAAGACAAGAACGGCACACTCGGGCTGGAAGAGGCCAAGCCGTTTCTGGACATAAAGCAGTTCCAAAACATTGACCGCAACAACGATGACGTTATTTCTCGGCCAGAGTATGACGCGCAAATGAATGCTGACTTCTCATCAGCCGATCAGGACGGAAACGGCCAGCTGGATTGAACTCAGCGCCAGGCGGTACAGACAGGAGCGTAGAATGAAAAAGTGGTTTACCCTCGGCATTCTTGGTTTTCTTGCCGCCTGTGACGCACCCCAGGCGCCTGTGGTGACCGGGCCGGACGGACAGGCCCGGATTCAAATCAACACGTCGGGCCTGACCTGCTATGACACCCGCTGTCTGGACATCAATCCATCAGCGCGCAGTGTTCGATCCATAGGCAATCGAACGACCCGCATCCCAGGCAACATCGACGTCAGTAGCGGCACGCTCACACCCGCCGAATTCCGCCGTCTTGGGGAAATCGCCGCCCTGGCAGGGGGAATGGGGTCCAGAGGGGACCGTTAAACGAGACTGTCCATCTTGCGCGCAAGCTTGGCGTCCTGTGCCGACAGGCCTCCGACATCATGGGTCGACAGAACCACCTCAACCGTGCGGTAAACGTTTGACCATTCTGGGTGGTGGTTCCATTTCTCGGCAAAGATCGCCACTTGAGTCATCCAGCCAAATGCGTGGACAAAATCCTCGAAAATAAAGGTTTTGGTCAACGCGTCCCGGTCCTTGACCATGGTCCAGCCGTTCTTGAACAGCGGGTCCAGAAGGGGGCCGCGAGTCTCGGTCGACAGTAATTCCGTCATTGCTGTTCCTCCGGGTTCGATTTTCTGAACGGACCGTAATCCGTCAGAATCTCGATCTCTTCTCCCACTGCGTGAGCCTCGGCGTCCAGATATTTCTTGATCGCATCAGCAAAGCCCGGGTCGCTGACCCAATGCAAGCTATGCGTGCGCGTGGGCAGATAACCGCGCGCAAGCTTGTGTTCGCCCTGCGCACCAGCCTCGACCCGTGCCAAACCTTCCGCAATGGCAAAGTCGATCGCCCTATAATAACACAGTTCGAAATGCAGGCAGGCATGATGTTCGATACAGCCCCAGTATCGGCCGTAGAGCGTTTCACGCCCAATGAAGTTAAGCGCACCGGCAATGGGGTATCCGTCCCCTTCCGCCAGCACCAACGCCATGTCGTCGGCCATGGTTTCATGGGCAATATTAAAGAATTGGCGGGTCAGATAAGGCATCCCCCACTTACGGGACCCAGTATCCTGATAGAACTGCCAGAAGGCGTCCCAATGTTCCGGGCGCAGGTCTGCCCCCGTCAGCGTTCGGATTTCGCCACCAAATCCGTTGGCCTGCGCGCGTTCCTTGCGGATGTTCTTGCGCTTGCGCGAAGATAGTGCCGCGAGAAACCGGTCAAAATCAGCGTAATCATCGTTCAGCCAGTGAAACTGCTGCGAATGGCGCAGCATCAGACCCATTTGTTCCCCGGCCAGCGCCTCTTCTTCGGTGCAGAAAGTCGCGTGGATCGATGACACCTGATTATCGGCAGCCAGTTGTACGGCACCTTGCACCAGCGCCGATAGTCCGATCGCGTCATAGCCGGGCCGCACCAGAAACCGGCGACCTGTCGCGGGCGTGAACGGCACCGCGATTTGCAGCTTAGGATAATAGCGCCCACCCGCGTTCTCGTAAGCATGCGCCCAGTTGTGGTCAAAGATGTACTCGCCCTGACTGTGGGACTTTGCGTACATCGGGGCTGCCGCGATCAGCATACCGTCCAGGTAGGCCGTCAGGTATTGCGGCTGCCAACCGGTGCCGCGCCCGACGGAACCGCTGTTTTCCAGCGCGAACAGAAACCGATGGGTCGTGAAGGGGTCCAACGGACGGCCACCATCGGCAACCTCCGGGCAGGCGCAACTATCCCACTCTGCCGCAGGTATCTGCGACAAAGAGCCCAGTACCCGAACCTCGATCTGCGCCTGATCCATGTGCCCTCCGCGTCTGATCTTTATCTGTGACGACGTGGGGTGGGATCAACCCGGATGCGCGGCGAGATACCCTTCGAAGGTCACATTATCGGCAACCTCGCGGGCCTTTGCCTCTTGTTCGGGCGACCGCACCGTCCAGCACAGGATCGGTACGCCACGCGCCTTCAGCTCGGCGACGCGGGAGCGGTCCAGGTCTTCCACCTCATGGCTGATGAAGCTGGCTCCAACGCGATCGAAATCCGGGATGTCACGCAGGTGGTCACAGACGCTCTGAGGCAGCAGCTCGACCTTGGGCTGGTAAGATCCCGTTACGATGCCACGTGGCAAATGCGGGGCCAGCCGCGCCAGTTCGGCCACCGAATTGGGATTGAACGACATCAAAGCCACCGGCCCGTCGTAACCCCGCAACGCGCGCACCGCATCCTGCTCCAGCGGGCCGACTGATGTGCCCATGGCACCGTCCTGATCCTTGAATTCGATCAACAGCGGGGCTTTGCCCGACACGATGTCCAGCACCTCATCCAGCGTTGGGATGCCGTCATCCGCATGCAGCAGTGCCGTGTCCGAAGCCTGAGCAGACGTAATCTGCTGGATCGGTCCAGGCTGCCCGGTCAGGCGTTTCATGTCATAGTCATGAAACACCATCGCCCGGTTGTCCGAGGTCCGTTGCAGATCAATCTCGATCCCATATCCCGCCTCAACAGCGGCACGAATGGCCGCCCGGCTGTTTTCCGGGCGGTTGTCCTCTTTGTCGTGCAGCGCGCGATGCGCCAGCGGGACTTGAAGGAAGACTTCAGGCAGCGAAGGCGTCATTGAACTTCGAAAATGCCTTCGATCTCGACTGCAACCCCCAAAGGCAACGCCGCCGCACTGACAGCCGACCGCGAGTGGCGCCCCGCATCGCCCAGCGCTTCGACCAGAAAGTCCGAAGCCCCGTTAATCACTTGCGGTTGCGCGGTGAAATCGGCGGTCGAGTTCACAAAACCGGTCAGCTTGATCACGCGCACCAGCTTTTCGATGTCACCACCGCAGGCTGCTTTGACCTGCGCCAGCAGGTTGATGGCGCAAACTTTGGCCGCTGCGGCGCCTGCCTCGACCTCCATGTCGTCGCCCAGTTTACCGGTGATCAGGTCATCATCCTTCGAGATCTGGCCCGAAACATAGACGATGTTTCCGACGCGCACGAACGGCACATAGTTTGCAGCCGGCGCAGGTGCGTCCGGCAGGGTGACGCCCAGGCTTTCCAGTTTCGCCGCGATGCTCATGAAGTTTCCTCCCAAATTTGAGTCGGGGCGAAGCTAACCGGGAAGGCCGGGATCGGAAAGTGAGAAAACAGCGATGTGACCCGCACGAAACGTGGGCGTAACTTTTCTTATTCCGAACTGTTGAACTTGTGTCACTTTACCTCGGCCCATCGGGCGGGTTAAACGCTATCTGTTTCATATTGGTTGCGAAACGCCTATGTGACATCGGATTGGGCCGGTCGAAACGGCCACAGGCAGTATTGATTGAGAGTTCGGGCAATGTGCTTCCGAACGGTTTGGAGTGGCAAAGACCGTGTTGAGCAGAATCAGCCGAAAGTCCCTGGTCGTCCTGTCCCTGATGGCAGTCCTCAGCGCTTGCACGACGCGACCTCCTGAAGGGGCGCCGCAGAGCGAAGTGTTTGATCCGTACGAAAGAAACAACCGGGGCATCCACAAGTTCAACCTTGGTGTCGACCGGTTTCTGTTCCGTCCGGCGTCGAAAGGGTACGTGAAAATCGTCCCCGACCCGATGGTGACCAGCTTCAACCACTTTGCAGAGAACCTGACAATGCCCGGCCAGGCTTTGGACTACCTGTTGCAGGGCAATATCAAGCAATCGGGCAACGCGCTGCTGCGGTTTGTGATCAACACCACTGTGGGCGGCGCGGGTCTGTCCGATCCAGCCAGCGAACTGAATCTTCCGCCCGTGGACACCGATTTCGGGGAAACCCTTCACGTCTGGGGCGTGGGTGAGGGCGCTTATGTCGAGCTGCCCCTCTATGGCCCGTCCACCCAGCGCGATTCAATTGGCGTTATCGTCAACCTCTTCTCGAATCCGATCAACTTCTCTCCTGTCCGGCCTGTCGACAACATCGGCGTTTATGCCGAGGTCGTGCGCCGGATGGGCGATCGGGGGCGTTTCTCGGACACGGTCGACTCGATCTTGTATGAAAGCGCAGACAGTTACGCGCAGGCACGCACCATCTACCTACAAAATCGCCGCTTTGAACTGGCGAGGGACGATGAAGAAGCCTATCTGGGTCTGTATGATGACCCTTATGCAGACACCGGGACCGACCCTGTCAGGGACCCCTACCTTGACCCCTACGAGGACCCATATGAGGACCCATATGCCGAGTAATCATTTGAACCGTCGCGGCTTTGTAGCCTCCGGCCTTGCCGGTTTGGCACTGACCGCCCTGCCCCTTTCCGCCTTTGCCCAAACCGAAGCCAGCGCCAAGGCACTGGTTGTCAGCGTCGTGGACGACATCAACCGTGTCATTGCCTCGGGCAAATCCGAAAAAGCCATGATCCGCGATTTCGAAAAAATCTTCGTGCAATATGCAGATGTTCCGATCATGGCGCGCTATGTGCTGGGGGCGGATGCCCGCTCGGCCAGCCCATCGCAGCTGAAACAATTCACCAAAGCGTTTCAGGGCTATATCTCGACCAAATACGGCCGTCGTTTCCGCGAATTCATAGGCGGTCAGGTGACCGTGCGCAATGCCCGCAAGATCAAGGCAGGCTATGAGGTGCGCACCTCGGTCAAGCTACAGGGCTCGTCACCGTTCGAGGTGACCTTCCTTGTGTCGGACAAATCGGGCCGTGACAAGTTCTTCAATATGTTCATCGAAGGTGTGAATATGCTGCTGACCGAACGGACCGAAATCGGGGCGATGCTGGATGCAAGGGGCGGAGACCTGAACCGTCTGATTAAGGACATGAACCAGAACAAGGTCGGCTAACCTGGTTTTCAGTTTGAAAAAGCGCCGCGCGATCGGGTTCGCGCGGCGCTTTTTTTGTTAGTTTAAGCGCTCACCGGTTTCCTTGGCAAAGTACGACACCTTGCTCATGTCGAAGGCCAGGTTCAGCATCTTGCCCGCCTGTGCGCTGGTTTCCGCGTGCAGACGCGCAGTGACCTGCTTGCCGCCCAGTTCCGACACGACGTAGGTATCGGCCCCTGCGGGTTCTACCATATCGACAAGGCACTCGGCCTCCTGCACGCCTGCGCCAGCGCGGAAACCCGCCTCGGCGATATCTTCGGGGCGCAGGCCCAGGATGACATCCTGTGGCAACGACAGATCGCGCGCGTCGGTCAGAACCAGCGTCTCACCCGAGGGGCGCGAGATGGTAATATTTGTGCCTGCACCGTTCTTTGTGGCTTTGGCAGGTATCAGGTTCATCGCAGGCGAGCCCATGAAGTCGGCCACGAACAGGTTGGCCGGGTTGTTGTAGATCTCGGCCGGGCTGCCGATCTGCTGCACGATGCCGCCTTTTAGCACCACAATCTTGGTGGCCAGCGTCATCGCCTCGATCTGGTCATGGGTGACGTAGACAATCGAGGCATCCAGCGTCTGGTGCAGCTTCTTGATCTCGGTCCGCATCTCGACCCGCAGCTTGGCGTCGAGGTTCGACAGCGGCTCGTCAAACAGGAACAGCTTGGGATCGCGCACCAACGCCCGGCCCATCGCCACCCGCTGCCGCTGACCACCCGAAAGCTGGCTGGGGCGGCGGTTCAAAAGTTGCTCAATCTGCAGCAGCGAGGCCACATCTTTCAGCTTGGCGTCCTGCGTCGCCTGATCGACCCCGCGCACCTTCATGCCGAAGGTGATGTTCTTGGCGACCGACATGGTGGGGTACAAAGCGTATGACTGGAACACCATCGCGATGTCACGATCCTTGGGGCTGACATGGGTCATGTCCTTGCCGCCAATGGCCAGTGTCCCACCGGTGATAGGCTCAAGCCCGGCGATGCAGTTCAGCAGGGTGGATTTACCGCAACCCGAGGGGCCGACCAGCACCAGGAAATCGCCCGGTTCGATCGAGATGTTGATGTCCTTCAGAATCTCGGTCGCGCCGTAATTCTTGTAGAGATTGTTGATATCGAGGATGGGAGCCATGGGTTATCCCTTCACGGAACCAGCGGTCAGACCGCGGATGAAATACTTACCGGCAACGACATAGACGAGCAGCGTCGGCAGCCCCGCGATGATCGCGGCAGCCATGTCGACGTTGTACTCTTTGACGCCGGTGGTGGAGTTTACGATGTTGTTGAGCGCAACGGTCACAGGCTGCGTTCCCGCCTGACTGAAGGACACACCGAACAGGAAGTCATTCCAGATCTGTGTGAATTGCCAGATTACAGTCACCACAATGATGGGCAGCGACAGCGGCAGGAAGATCGACCAGAAAATCCGCAGGAACCCGGCCCCATCGACGCGGGCAGCCTTGGTCAGCTCGGACGGAATGGTGACATAGTAGTTGCGGAAAAACAGCGTGGTGAAACCCAGTCCGTAGATCACGTGGACAAAGATCAGGCCCGGAATGGTTCCGGCAATCCCCATCATACCCAGCAGACGCGCCATCGGCAGCAGGACAACCTGAAACGGGATGAAGCAGCCGAACAGCATCAGTGAGAAGATGATGTTGGCACCTTTGAACCGCCACTGCGCCACGACATAGCCATTCAGCGCGCCCAACAGCGTCGAGATGGCCACCGCAGGCACCGCGATCAGGACCGAGTTCCAGAAGTAGGGCCGCAGGCCTTCACACTGGATGCCAGTACAAGCGCCGGACCAGGCAGTTTTCCAGGCATCGAAGCTGACTTCGCGTGGTAGCGAGATCAGGGACCCGGTGCGAATTTCCTCAAGGCTTTTCAGCGATGTGGTCAACATCACGAAAAGCGGCATCAGGTAATACAGCGCAAACAGGCCCAGCAGGACATAGAGCAGCCAACGTAGGGCAATCTTGCCAGAGGCGCTTTGCGTGCGGGTTTGGGTTTGGGGCATCGACAGATCAGTCATTTTTCGCCCTCAGCTCTGAGTAAAGATAGGGAACCACGATCGCAAAGACGACAAGCATCATGATCATCGCAGACGAAGCCGCCTGACCGATATCGCCGCGCGAAAACGCCATGGCGTACATATATGTGGCCGGAAGGTCAGTCGCGTAGCCCGGACCACCACCCGTTAGGGCGATGACAAGGTCAAAGCTCTTGATCGCAAGGTGGGCCAGCACGATAAAGGCGGACAGGAAGATCGGGGCCATCGAAGGGATGATGATTGCCGTGTAGATGCGCCATGTCGGAATACCATCGACCTGAGCGGCCTTGATGATCTCTCCATCGACTGACCGCAGGCCGGCCAGGAACAACGCCATGACAAAGCCCGAGCTCTGCCAGATTGCGGCAATCACGATGGTGTAGATCGCGTAATCCGGGTTCACCAGCCAGTCGAATTCGAAATTCGGAAAGCCCCAGCCCTGCACCATGGCCTCAATTCCCAGACC
Organism: Ruegeria sp. CE8; assembly: GCF_056537465.1. Classification (NCBI taxonomy): domain Bacteria; kingdom Pseudomonadati; phylum Pseudomonadota; class Alphaproteobacteria; order Rhodobacterales; family Roseobacteraceae; genus Ruegeria; species Ruegeria sp. CE8. Next base: position 129,483 of record NZ_JBQFRP010000006.1, on the reverse strand, counting down.
CGGGTTTAGAATCCACTTCCACGCAGTACCGGTCACGATCATCGACAGCGCCATCGGGTACAGGTAAATGGTGCGGATCGCGCCTTCGACACGGATCTTCTGATCCAGCAGGATAGCCAGCAGCAGGCCCAGCACCATCGCGATCACGATGAACAGCGCGCCAAAAATATACAGGTTATTGATTGCCGTGTCCCAGCGGGGAGAATCAAACAGACGTTCATACTGGATGAAGCCCTTGATCTCGTATTTCGGCAGTAGTTTCGATCGGGTCAGCGACACCCATGCGGTCCATCCGATAAAGCCGTAGACAAAGATCAATACGGCGATGAACGACGGTGCCAGCACCACCTTGGGCAGGTGGTTTTCCAGCCATTCGGACATTTTAGCCTCCGGGGAAAGATGCTCTGCCCCTCACTATTGGGGGCAGAGCGTATTGGATCAGTAGCTGTTTGCCACTGCGTCCGCCAGTTGCTGAACCGCGTCAGCCGAGGACATATCCGAGTTGAAATGCGCGGTCACAACGTCGGTGATCGCACCGGCCTGCGACCCGCGCAGCGCCATACCATGAGCGTACGACGGCAGCAGCGAACCGCCAGCCGAGGTCGTGCCCATGTCTTCGGCCGAGATTTTGGCGCAGATGTCAAAAGCATCCAGTGCGACGTCAGTCCGCGCAGGGATCGAGCCCTTGTTCAGGTTGAACACTTCCTGGAAGTTCGGTGCGACGATCAGCTTGGCCAGCAATTCCTGACCGGCGCGGTTGTCGTCACCTTCGACTTCGAACATTGCAAAACTGTCAACGTTGTACAGATATCCGTCGCCGGGGGTCGAGGCGCACAGGAAATCTTCGCCGGGCTTTTTGCCAGCTGCCAGGAATTCACCTTTGGCCCAGTCGCCCATGATCTGGAATGCCGCTTCGCCGTTCATCACCATGGCAGTGGCCAGGTTCCAGTCGCGGCCCGAGAAGTTCTCATCGACATATCCGCGCATGGTACGCATCTGGTCAAAGACCTGTACCATTGTATCCGATGTCAGCGCCTCGGGGTCCAGATCGACCAGTGCTTTCTGGTAAAACTCTGGCCCGCCAATGCCCATGACAACCGCTTCGAACACCGTTGCGTCCTGCCAGGCCTGACCACCGTGGGCCAGAGGGATCACACCAGCAGCTTGCAGTTTTTCAGCTGCTGCATTGAATTCTTCCCAAGTGGCGGGCATTTCGATACCGTTTGCTGCCAGAACATCGGCATTCGCCCAGATCCAGTCGATGCGGTGCACGTTTACAGGTGCGGCACACCACGTGCCTTCGCACATCATGTGACCGGCGATCGATGCGGGCAGGACATCCGCCCAGCCTTCGGCCTCGGCCACATTCGAGATATCGGCCAGAACGCCTTCTTCGTACCATTCCTGAATGGCGGGGCCTTTCAGCTGAACGGCGGTCGGCGCGTTACCGGCCAGAACGCGGGCACGCAGTGCGGTCATAGCCGCATCACCGCCGCCACCCGCAACGGGCATGTCGGTCCAGGTACCGCCATTCGAGGCGAACTCTTCCTGCAGAACGGCGACCGACTTGGCCTCACCGCCCGATGTCCACCAATGCAGAACCTCAGCCTGCGGTTCCGCCACAACGGACGACCCGGCCACAACGGCCAGAGTCGAAACGGTGGCAAATGCAAAACGCTTCATTTCTTGTCTCCTCCCTGAGAACTCAGTGACTGCCAAAGCAGCGATGGCGCTATTACCGAGATCAAATGCCCTTCTGACAACGTAGAAATCGCGTTAAGACGCGGATACCGCCCAAATTTTCACCACTTCTGTTACAGCGTGTTACGTTGACATTGAATCTGTTTCCGTTCGTTACAATGGACAGTAACGGGACGAGAGAATTGGGAGGACAGACAGAGTGAGCATTCCGCGGCTTCTGGTGGTGGATGACGACCCGGACATGCGGTCGATGATGACACAGTTATTACAAAAGAACGGCTTTATCGCTCTGCCCGCCAGTTCTGAAAAGGAAATCCGCGCACATCTGTCCAATGGCCGGATCGACCTGATCCTGCTGGATGTCATGCTTGGGGATGAAAACGGCATCGATATCTGTGCCCGGCTGCGGCGCGAACAGGATGTGCCGATCATTCTGGTCTCGGCCCTGTCTGCCGACCATCAGCGCATGGCAGGCTATGAGGTAGGCGCGGACGACTACATTGCCAAGCCATTCAACCCCCAACTAATGCTGGCCCGCATCCGCGCGGTAATGCAACGCGCCCGTCGGTCGTCCTCGCTGGCCTATCGGCGCCGCACACGCACCTTCCGGTTCAACGGCTGGGTTTTTGATGGCAAACGGGATGATCTGCATTCGCCCGAAGGGTATCTGGTGTCCCTGTCGCAAAGGGAAACCGCGCTGCTCAAGGTTCTGCTGGCCAACCCGCATATCCCCCTGACACGCGATGAAATCGTTGCGGCACTGGATGTCACAGGAGACAGCGACAAACCCGAGGCCCAGGGCCGTGCCATCGATATGCTGGTGGGCCGCCTGCGCTCCAAAATCGAAACCAACCCTAAAGATCCGCAGATGCTGCGCACGGAACGCGGGGTCGGCTACATTTTTGCCGCCGATATCTCGGTCGAAGAATGACGCTGCGCCTGCGCAATCTGGGGTGGCTGTGGACCCTCTCGGCTTTTGCCACAGGCCTCACGTCCGCCGGGTTGTGGTTTGCGTCTGCCCGCGCCTGGAACGAGTATCTGCTGCAGTCCTTTGTTTCCGGTTTCACGGTCTATGAAGAGTTGCGGACAGGCATGGCCCCCTCCGAAGGGCTGTCGATCACTCCCTTGTCGCCGCTAGATGCTGCGCTGGCCGAAAATGGCGAGTTCCAGCGATTGCCCGGATTCTCGGGCCGTCGATTTGTCACCAACCTTTCGATCCTGACGGACAGTTCCGCGCCGCTCAGCGGGCGTGAACTGACCGTTGCAATCCTGTCTGACCGGCTGGTTTACCCGGTGTCGGACATCGTATCGGGTATCGATCAGACCGGGCCCGAGAAGATGGGCAACCTGACCCGGTTGCTGGCAACATACTGCAGCGAACCGATCCTGATTGCGAAGTTTGGGCGCGAGTCCTGGTATCAGGTTGACGGAACCCAAATCTGGGGCTGCCAAGCGGCCCCCATGGATTTGCGCCTGCCCGGCATTCTATTTGGGATCGTCGCGCTTGCGATCATCCTGTCTTCGGTTAGCAATGTGTCGGATACGTTTACCCGCTTTGCCCACGCCCTGCGCGAACGCCAGCGCCTCGGCGGGCCGGAAAGCTACGAAGCAGACGGCCCGGATGAGCTACGCGACATCGTATCCGCAGTGAATGCGCATCTTGAGGCCGAACGCGCTCAGCTGGAAAAGCGTGCGACAGTTCTGTCCGGCGTCAGCCACGATTTGGGCACTCCCGCCACCCGAGTACGCCTGCGTGCCGCCCTGATCGCCGACGATGAGCTTCGCGAAAAGCTTGAAGCTGATGTGGATCAAATGACAGGCATGATCGAAAGCGTGCTGACCTATACGCGGTCCGAACTTGATGTTGAGGAGCCTCGCCAGATTTCCCTGACGTCATTGGTAGAAGCTCTGGTGGCCGATTATCAGGACATGGACCTGCCAGTGACGCTGAAAAAGATCGAGCCGGTTGCAGTTGAGGGGGCAACATCCGTTTTCATGTCACGGCGCGGCCACGGTCAGTTGCCGGAAACGCGGCGCATTCTGGTCATGGCGCGGCCGATCTCACTGAAACGCGCGTTGACCAACCTGATTGACAACGCGTTGAAATACGGACGACACGCTGACGTACAGTTGGAAACCGATGCGACGACCGCCACGATCACGGTCGAGGACAAGGGCACCGATCTGTCCGTATCGGATATCGAAAACCTGATGGCTCCGTTTCGGCGCGGATCAAATACCGGTTCATCCGACGGGTATGGTTTGGGTTTGACAATTGCCGCCACGGTCGCTGAACAACATGGCGGCGCCATGAGCTTCGAGGCCGGGGATCGCGGACTGCGCGCCCGCCTGCAAATCGCCCGTCAATAACGGCCTATGTCGCATAGCTTCGCACCAAGGCGCTGGCGATCAGGGACCAACCGTCAGCAATGACAAAAAATGCCAACTTGAACGGTAACGACACCGTGGCAGGCGGCACCATCATCATTCCCATCGACATCAGCACGGCCGCCACCACAAGGTCGATGATCAGGAACGGTAGAAAGACCAGAAACCCGATCTGAAAAGCACGCGCTATTTCAGACAGCATGAAGGACGGCATCAGAACAGACAGCGGTGCCTCGGAGGACAACGCGATAGCGTCGCCGCCGGGTCGCAGGGCGGCCATGGCATGAAAGGTATCGGGGTCCAGCCGCGCGGCCATGAAGGCGCGGAACGGATGCACAGCGCGTTCCAGCGCCGGTTCAACATCCATCGTTTCGTCAACCATCGGCCGGATACCGGTCGTCCAGGCCTCGATGAAAACCGGCTCCATGATGAAGTACGTCAGGAACAGGGCCAGGCTGACAATCAGCATGTTGGGTGGAGATTGCTGCAACCCGATACCCTGCCGTAAAATCGCCAGAACGGTAATCAGGAACGGGAAACAGGTGATCATGATCGCCAAACCGGGCGCGAGGCTGAGCACCGTGATCAACAGGATCAGCTGGATCGTCCGGGCCGAAATAGACTCACCCTCGCCAAGCGATACGGACAGCTCCTGTGCCGCTGCCAGAGACGGAGTCAGGGTAGCCAGCGCGACAGCCAACAATAGAAGTCGGAGCATCAACCGATTCCGTTTTGCAAATCCGCGATTTCCGTCAGTCGCACGGCCAACTGCCCGGCCTGATCTCCTTCCATCTCTTCCAGCAGACCCCGGGCGACCAGTTGGTCTCCGACATACAGGTCGACCGGATCCTCGATGCGTTTGTCCAGGGTCAACACCGCGTTTTCGCCCATGTTCAGCAAATCCCGGATCAGAGGGCGCGCCCGACCGACCGATACGGTGACTTCGATTGGAACGGACTCGAACGGGTTGGGTTTTTCCGGTTTTGGTGTCCGCGGGTCATTCATTGTTCACTGCCTCTTTTGCCTGAAAAACATACGCCTGAAAGGCACCGTCGATCGCAGCAAGCAAAGCTTCGCAATCGACCTCTCGCTGGGAAATTCCGACTTTCAACCGCGCCTGCCCCGGCTCCAGCGTCGAATCTTCAATCACTTGCGCAGGGGATGACAATTCATTCGGGATCAGGTTTTCCACCTCATCCACGCGACCGATGGGCACAAAAATCTGCATGGGCTGACCGATCTGCGTGCGAGCCATGTCGGTGAGCTGTTCGACCAGACGAACCGCAAACCCTCGATCCAACGTTTCGGGCAAAACTGCCTTTGTTAGGCTCTGAAACATAGGCTCCAGCGACTGGGCCATACTGCTGACCGCCTCATGATATGTGAAAGACATGTCTTCAAGAGATTTGGCCAGTTCCGCCGCTATCTGACTCCGGCTTTGCGCCTGCGCCTGCACGGCATCCTCCCAACCTGCGCTATAGCCTTGTTCAAAGGCGGCCAACCTCTGTTCCTCCAGCGCGTCTTCGTCCAGAACGTGCAGTTTGGTGCCGCCAGCCTGCAAGGTGAAATCCTCAAGAAGATGGGCTATCGACATCACGCACGCTCCTCACCTTCTTCCAGCCAGCTGCGAAGGATTTCGACCGTTTCTTCCTGCTTGTCGCCAATCATCGCCCTCAGCCGATCGACTGGATCTGCACCGGCTTGGGAAGCCAGCGCCGGAACATTCCCGGAGGGTACTTGCCCCGGTAGTGTCGTGAACTGCCCGCCTTCTTCGGTTGCAATTTCCCCGGTCAGGTAAGATTCGGGCTCAGGCGACCCACCCGCGGGCAACAAGGCCTGTGCCGTGGCGGGCTGGGTTAGGATCGGGCGAATGACAAACAGGCCGAGCACCAGGGACACAAGCGCCAGTACAGCCATCTGGATCATTGACATCGCGTCGAAATGTATCTTTTGCCACAGCGAAGCGGTCGCCAATGTGCCCTGCGGTTCGACAACTGGCATGTCCAGCGACTTCAGCGTTATCACATCGCCGCGTTCCGCATTGAACCCCACGGCCGAGGCCACAAGCTCCTGCAAGGCATCAAGCTCCGCCTGCGGCATCGGTGTGAATGTTTCAGCGCCCTCTGTGGTCACAGACCGGGTTCCGTTCACCAGCACTGCCACGGTCAAGCGCTTGATTGCGCCGGGGCCGTTATGGACCTCCAGCTCGGTTTCCGAGACCTCGTAGTTGATACGCTCGCGTGTTTGGGTGGCGTTTGAATTGGATTCGTCCCCGCCTGCACCATCTCCGTCCGGCAGGTTTGACGCCACGGTGACGTCCGCAGACTGGTTACGGGCGCTGTCTGACCGCTCCTCGACGTCGGTACTGATGGCGACACGGCCATTGGGGTCAAATCGCCGCTCGCGGATGGATTCGGTCTTGGTCACAGTGTCGACGCTGACTTCGACCACTGCGTTTCCGGCTCCGACTCGGGCCTCGACGAGGCGCAGAACCCGCTCCCTCAACTGACGAGATTTATCATCTGCTGTATCGGCTGCCACAGGGTTATCCTGCTTGCCGATCACCGCACCGTTGGAATCGATGACCGCGACATTCTCAGGGGCCAGACCACTGACTGCCGAAGACACCAGGAACCGAATTGCCTTTGCCTGATCCGAGGTGATGTCAGCGCCCGAAGCGACCAAGTAAACAGAAGCTGTTGGTGCGACGCTGCGCTGAAATGGATTCGATGATCCGTTGGCGATATGAACGCGCGCCTGGCTGATATGCGGGCTGCCAACAATGGTTCGGGCCAACTCACCTTCTTTGGCGCGCCAATAAGCAGCTTCAAACATCTGGGATGTGGTGCCAAATCCGCTGAGCGAATCCAGCAACTCATACCCTCGGTTTCCGTTCGCAGGCAGACCTTCGCTGGCCAGCGTCATGCGCAGCTCATCCCGCTGCGCACCAGGAACATAGATAGATCCGCCGCGAATCTCATACTGCACACCGCGCTGGTCCAATGAGCGGACGATATCTCCTGCAGCACCGCTCTCGAGCCCGGCATAGAGCAGGGTCATCGACGGCGCCGTCACCAGCCGCGACATCGCAAGGACTCCCAAAAACACCAGCACAACTGCACCGGCGACGATGATTTGTTTACGCCTGTCCAAACTTGCCCAGACAGTTCCGATCTGCTGCACGCTCACCTCCGACTCGCCGACATTCTGCCCGGCGCAGCCCCTGTTTGAACGATTGCCCTTAACAATCGGTTAGTCCCTGCCGGGTTATGACGGCTGCGAAATGCATGAATGAGGACGTCATGACCGACGCGACTGCAGAACAGGCAGAAGTCTCAGAAAAATCTGGGAAAAAGGGATTGATAATCGGGATGATTCTGGCGGCTGCCGGGGCCGTGGGCGGGTATTTCCTGACAGTGTCAGGGCTGTTGCCAATTGGCGGAACACCCGCGGCGCAAGAGTCACAGGAAACGGGCGAAGACAAGCCCGCCAAGGCGTTGCCAAAGGTGGGTTTTGTAGATCTTGCCCCGGTCATTGTCGCGGTAAACACCAGCGATTCGCGGCATCTGAAATTTCACGCCCAGCTCGAGGTGAACGCCCCGTACATCGCGGACGTGGAAAAGATGAAACCGCGAATCATGGACGTGATGAATGGATATCTGCGCGCGATCGAGGTGGCGGATCTTGAGGATTCGCTCGCGCTTATGCGCATCCGCGGTCACCTTTTGCGGCGCATTGAAATCGTCGTCGGTGAAGGTCGCGTGCGCGACGTTCTGGTCATGGAATTCGTACTGAACTAGGAGGCGAAGTTGGAGCTGATTGCAGATATTTTGCTGGTAGCCGGCGCGCTGGGTGCGGGTCTTTATTGTTTCGTTCTGTCCCGGCGGTTGAAACGTTTTACCGACCTTGAAAAAGGCGTCGGTGGCGCAGTGGCTGTTTTGTCATCGCAGGCCGATGAGCTGAAAAGATCGCTGGATTCCGCTCGGGACGCCTCGGATCAATCAGGAGTGGCCCTGAAAGAACTGACCGCACGCGCCGAAACGGTTGCCCAGCGGTTGGAACTGATGATGGCCTCAATGCATGACGTTGTGCCGGACGAAGATGCACCTGCCGAATCTTCTGTTTCGGAACCAGAATCCGTCGAAGAGGTTTCTGAAGATGAAGTTGAAGCACACGCCGAGCCCAAGGCGGATGAAGAACCCTCGGTGAAGGCTCAGCCAAAACGACCCGGTGGTCTGATGTTCCTGCGCCACAATCGCAGCGAGGCCCCGACATGACCAGGAAGCGCGCAGACAAGCGACCCAAGGGCGGCGTTCTTGCGGTGATATCCATGCTGATGATCGGTTCTGCCGCGATCAGATTGGGGTTTGAGGCCGGGCCCGCACTGGCCAAGAGCGGCGACCCCCTCCCTCCGGAATCCGGACAAAGCCAACCGCAACGACCCGGCGCGCAAGTGCTGTTGACAGAATTGCTGCGCCGAGAAGAGGCTCTGAAGCAGCGGGAAGCCGCCGTGGTGGACAAGGAAAAAGCGTTGAGTATCGCGGATCAGGCGATCGGGACCCGCCTGGCCGCCTTGCAGGAGGCCGAGGACTCGCTACGCGAAACACTGGCGTTTGCAGAAAAGGCAGCCGAGACCGACCTGACGCGTCTGACGGATGTGTACCAAAGCATGAAACCCAAAGACGCAGCAGCCTTGTTCGAAACGATGGATCCCGGTTTTGCAGCTGGATTTCTGTCGCGAATGCCGCCTGATGCCGCCGCAGGCGTTCTGGCCGGTCTCAGCCCTGAAGCAGCCTATACGATCAGCGTGATCATGGCCGGCCGCAACGCCGCAGCCCCACAGGAATAACGCTCATGATTTTCACCCTCGCATCGGACTTTGCCGGAGATCGCCCATGATCGGAATAATTGGAATCGTCGTGATTTTTGCAATGGTGTTCGGCGGCTATCTTGCTGCGGGCGGAAAGATGGCGATCATTTTGAAATCGCTCCCGTTCGAAATGATGATGATTGGCGGCGCCGCCGTCGGCGCATTTATGATCAGCAACGACATGAGCGCCGTCAAACACACGATCAAAGATATGGGCAAAGTGTTCAAGGGCCCCAAATGGAAGCCCGAGGATTACCGCGATCTGCTATGTCTTCTGTTTTCGCTGATCCGCATTGCCAAGGCAAGCCCGGTCGAGGTGGAACAGCATATCGAAGACCCGGAAAATTCGTCTCTGTTCTCTGCTTATCCGAAAATTCAGGCGGATAAGGAAGCCGTCGACCTGATCTGCGACACGATGCGATCGGCAACCATGAACTACGACGATCCACATCAGGTAGAAGAGGTGCTGGAAAAGCGGATGGAGGCGAACTTTCATCACGCCATGCATTCCAGCCACGCTTTGCAAACGGTGGCCGATGGTCTGCCCGCGCTGGGGATCGTGGCCGCAGTTCTGGGTGTTATCAAAACGATGGGATCTATTGATCAACCGCCCGAAGTTTTGGGCAAACTGATCGGTGGCGCTCTGGTCGGCACCTTTCTGGGCGTGTTTCTGGCCTATGGTCTGGTTGGCCCCTTCGCTGGCAAGCTGAAAGCCGTGGTGGAAGAGGACAACCATTTTTACCAGCTGATCAAAGAGGTTCTGGTTGCCAACCTGCACAATCACAACGCGGCCATGTGTATTGAAGTCGGCCGTCAGAACACACCGACACACAACCGACCGGGATTTTCCGAGCTTGAAGACGCGTTGAAGGAACTCAAGCAGGCAGCGGCATGATCCGAACCATTTTCATTGCGTTCGTGCTGAGCGCGGCCGCGGCACAGGCCCAGGATATTCCAGTGCGGTCGGGTGAACATGACGGTTACACGCGCCTGGTCGCTCAGGTTCCGCCCGGTACCGGCTGGGTTCTGGTACAGTCCGAAAACGGCGCGCACTTGAATGTCGAACTGGACAAAGTGACATTCAATACGGGTTCTGTTTTTCGTCGCCTCACACAAAACCGCCTTGCCGCAGTTTCGCAGTCAGAGCCGGGTGGCGCCCTTGAGATGCAGTTCGGCTGCGACTGTGTTGCGTCGGCTTTTCTGTTTAAGAACACGATGATCGTCGTGGATATTGCACCGGGAAAAGCACTCCCCCCAATCCGCGCCGAAATCGCTCCGCCTGTTTTGCCTAAAGCGCCTAAAGAGAAAAGCCCGCTGGCAGAGGTGCAGGAGCTGCAGGGGCTGGAGTTGCCGTTGCTGAGCCTCACCGCGCAGCGCTTCGAAGATCAACTTTCGACTCTGCTGCTGCGCGGGGCCGACCGGGAACTTGTTGATCTGAACCTCGCACCCGTAGGGCCAAGAATGTCGGTTCCGGAAGACGGGCCATCCATCCCGCCAGGCTTGAACACAAACATCCATGTAACATCAGTGCTGGACGGGTTGAACGACCTTCTCGGGCCGTCGCTGCCGCAACTTGAAAAACGCCCTCCTTGCATTTCCAACGCTGAGCTTGGATTTGACCGATGGTCCGGAGGTGGCTCTTTTCCGGAACAAGTGGCCTCACTTCGGGGCGATTTGTTTCAAGAGTTCGACCGCATAGACAAAGAAAAGGCGCTGGAACTGGCTCGTCTTTATGCCCATTCCGGATTCGGTGCCGAAGCCCTTCAGGCGCTGGACCTACTTGGGCAGAAACCACCGGAGGCAGATCGGGTTGCAGCAATCGCACGCTTTCTGGATGGCCGTAAGCTCACGGTGTCAAACCCCTTCACCAGCCTTCAACGTTGCGAAAGTGACGCGGCGCTATGGGCACTTTTGATCGAAGGGGTTTTGCAAAAAAATGCTCAGTTGCGGTCGATCGAGCAGTCCTTCGCACGTTTGCCAGACCATCTACGGCGTCACGTCGGACCAACACTGGCCGAAATTCTGACGGATGCAGGCAAACTGGAAGCCGCGCGACGCGTTTTGCGCGCAGTCGACCGGATCGAATCTGTGGTCAGTACCGACACGTCGCAGGCCAAGGCCAAGGTCGCGGCGGCTGAAGGCGATGGTCCCAGGGTCGAATCTCTGCTGAACGAAGTCATCAACTCCTCTGATGCTGATATGGAGGCACCACTTGCTCTTGCGCGTCTTGTAGACAAGCGATGGTCAGAGCGTGGGTCGATATCCCCACAGGAGCTTGATCTTGCGGCGGCGTACGTAGTGGAGTTTCGCCGGTCAGACCTTGGGCCGCTCATGTGGCGCACGCAAATCGTCGCCTTAAGCCTGAGCCATGAGTTCGACGAAGCGGTGGATCTATTGGTGCCCCACCCGTCAGAGGTTGAGAGCATTGAAACATTGAACCGGGTCGCTCAGATCCTGACCGAACGTGCCGACGACGAGACATTCCTGCGCCGGGCTTTGACCTTTTCGACCAGCCAAAGGCAGGACCTGACGACCGAAACCGCAGTGAAATTGGCCGAGAGGTTTGTCACGCTTGGCTTTGCAGAGGCTGCACTGGACCTTGCCGGTCGGCCGCAAGACAAAACGCGGCGCGCCGAAAGGGCCCGGTTGCGCGCCCGCGCTGCCTTGCTGCAAACCAGGCCGCATCAAGCGATGCTGGAGTTGGCCGACGATCCGTCGGACACCGCCCAACTGTTAAGAGGGCAGGCGATGCAGGCTATAGGCGACTATGCGTCCGCGGGTGAGCTTTGGCGCGCTGCGGGAGAGGACGAAGATGCCGATCGGTTCTTCTGGCTGGCAGATCGCATCGAAGAGATCGACGATGATCGGGGCACAAAATATTCTGCGGTAAACCGAACGACGATGTACCTGTCCGATGCACCCGGCCGAGTGCCGGACAAACCCTTGGCCGATGCGCACAATTTGCTAGCGGACAGTTCAGAAACGCGGCGACGGATTTCTGAGTTGCTGGCGGCGGTAAGCCAATAGGAAAGCCGACCCGCCAATCCGGAGCGCTCAGATTCCCGCCCCATAACTGCTGGTTGCGCGTTAACTTGGTCATATAAACACCCTGACAGCCGTCGCCCTCGGGGTCTATGGATCAAAGACCAAGGGCATCAGGTCTGACAATCTGGAGGCGGGATCTGTCCAACCTAGAATTGCTGTTCGGATCGCGTCGGCACGTTCCGAGCCAACGACTGGTGCCGCGAACTCGGTGTACTTGGCAATCACCTCATCCCTGCTGATTGGCGCCTCGGGCCCACCGCGCGCGTGAATGTCACCAGACTCTAACACACGCCCATCGGTCAATTTCAGACTGGAATCCGCCCATCGTCCTTTCGGAAATCTCATGCTGTGCCGATCACTCTCTGAGACGTTAATGCGCGGCACCAAATCAGCCACAACCGGATCAGCTAGACCTTCGCCCGAGATATGCTCGACCCCGATCCGGCCATAGATCGCCTGAACGGCCACCGCAAAAGGCAGCGAATACTGGGCCTGCGATGTAGTGTCCGGCATCCCATCATACAGGCAAGCAGCCTCGTGAAAGCTGTTGATCTGCATCGATTGGATCCGGTCGTGAGTTAGGTCATGCTCCATCATCACCGCCCGAACGCCGTCAATAGCCGCATGGGCCCAACGACATATCGGATAGGGTTTCACATACTGGTGCTCGACCTGCCAGAACTGACCCAGATCTGCCCAATGCGGCGCAACCTCGTCGGCCTCAATTGTGATGGCTGGCGCGCCGGTAAAACCGCGCTCGGCCAGGATCGCAGAGGAGATGCCGACCATTGCCCCCCAGCCCGATCCGTCGTGCAGCATCGTTGGGTTTGCGATTTCACGCATCATCTGGCTGCGCGGGCCGTGATATTCGGCAATCCCCAGAGCTTGTCGAAACTGTTCGGTTGTGTGTTTGCGCAGCCGGGACGCCATGGCCGCCACCCCAAGCGCGTTCCATGCGCCGGATGTGTGATAGTCACTGACCGAAGCGTGCAGCGAAAGACCCGCGCGCCCCGCAACTTCGTATCCGGTTACAACCGCAGCCAGAGCTTCGGGCCCGGACAATTCAGGACAATGCGCCCCAAGTGAAACCAACGCGGGCAGCACAACAACACCGATATGTCCTTTGGTCGGGTTGTATCCGTCATGCCCATCCAGATTGTCGGTCTGCGTCGCCGCCGCATAAGCTGCGCCCGCCATGCTGACTGACCGGCCGTCAAACATCATCGGCGTGCTAAAGGCCGCTTCGGTGCTGCCATAGAGCAGCGCGGCCGTATCCCGGGCGATTACGCCAGCCTCCATCGGACCGGACGCAATCAGGATGCCCATTGTGTCCAGCATCATCAGGGCGGCGGATTCCTTGGCGCTTTCAGGTATCTCATGCGCCGGTCTTTTCAGGGCAAACTCTGCGACGCGCTCGAATGTCCCGGTCATTTGGCTGTTTCCATGACTTTGGGTTCCACGTCGCGCAACCGATGTCCCAATGGATCAAAGGGCGGTTCGGCGAGGATTTTGGCTTTATGAGGCCTACCGAGGATGAAGATTTCCACCGTATCACCCGGCTTGGCGACAGCAGGATTGGCGTAACCGATGGCGAGGGACTTGCCGACCGAATAACCGTAGGCACCCGAGGTCACGCGACCCACCGGAGTGCCGCCTGGCGTGAAGACCGGCTCGCCCCCCGTTGCATCAGCATCCGTCACGTCGACTTCGAAGATCGACAGGACCTCGCGCGCGGCGTTGTCCTTGATAGCCAGATAAGCTTCCTTGTGAAGGAAATCCTTGTCCAACTTGATCAGCCCCGCCAGCCCGACCTCCTGCGGCCAGTATTCCTGAGAATACTCGCGGCCCCACGAGCCATAGCCCTTCTCGATCCGCAGCGATCCCAGCGCGCGACCGCCAACCGGACCACCGTCGCACGCCTTCGCCGCCTCAAGAAGCGCAAAATAGAGCCTGATCTGGTCTTCTTCGGCGCAGTGCAGCTCCCACCCCAGGTCGCCGGTAAAGCTGACGCGGATTGCCAGACAGGTCACGCCCGCGACCTCAATCGTGGCCGAGCGCATGAAGCGGAAGGTTTCGTTCGACAGATCCGCATTGGTCAGCCGCTGGAGCAGGTCGCGCGATCTGGGTCCTGCGATGTTGAAGCCCGCGATCCGATCCGTTGCCACCTCGAACGTGGTGCCCTCGGGCAGGTCGATCATGTTGAAAAACCGCTGATGATAACGCTCGGCCATGCCGGAGCCGATCATCATGTACTCGTCCTCTGCCACCTTGGTGATTGTAAAGTCGCCAGCTACGCCACCGCGCACCGAGATCAGCGGTGTCAGGCAAGAACGTCCAACCACGGTCGGAACCCGGTTGGCAACCAACTGGTCCAGCCATTCATGCGCACCCGGTCCCTTGATCACGTAGTTGGCAAAGTTCGAGATGTCGATCACGCCGACGCTCTCGCGCAGCATCTTTACCTCGCGACCCACCGGGTCCCACCAGTTTTGGCGGGTAAAGCCGATTGTCTCTTCCGTACCCGGCTGATCGGCAAACCACAGCGGATGTTCCCAGCCGCAGTTCAGACCAAAGACGCAGCCCATGTCCTTTTGCATCTGGTACGCGGGGCGCACGCGGGCCGGACGGCCTGCGCTGCGTTCTTCGTTCGGGAAATGGATGGCGAAACGGTGGGTATACTGATCCTCGACCCGCGCCTTGGTGAACTTCTTGTCCGCCCAGTCGCCAAACCGGGCCAGATCCCAGGCGAACATGTCGTATTGCGGCTCGCCCTCAATCATCCATTGCGCCGCCAGCAGACCAAGACCACCCGATTGCGAGAAGCCGGGGATCAGGCCACCGCAAAGGAAATAGTTCTTCAGCTCGGGTACCGGACCCCAAAGCGCGCTGGAATCGGGCGACCAGATCATCGGACCGTTGATTACCCGTTTGACCCCGGCGGTGGCAGCAACCGGCACACGTTCGGTAGCGCGGATCACGTTTTCCATGATCCGGTCCAGATCGTCGGGGAACAGATCGTGGGCAAAATCCAGCGGCGTGCCATCTTCGGCCCAGAACTTCATGTCCTTCTCATAGGCGCCAATCAGCAGCCCGTTGCCTTCCTGTCGGAAATAGTACTCGCCATCCCGATCCGCGATCGAGGGTAAACGGCGACCCAGATTGGCGACCTCGTCGATGGATTCGGTCACGAAATACTGGTGTTCTGTCGGCTGCAGCGGCAAGGTCAAACCGGCCAAGGCCGCCACTTCGCGACCCCAGAGACCGGCGGCGTTCACCACCCACTGCGTATGAATGTCACCTTTTTCGGTGCGCACGATCCAAGATCCGTCGGGCTGTTGTTCAGTGCCTAACACAGGGCAAAAACGCTCGATCGTGGCACCCATGGCACGTGCACCGGCCGCATAGGCATGTGGCACGCCCGACGGATCCACATTGCCGCCGTCGGGTTCGTACATGATGCAGCGGATATCGTCGAACTGCGCCAGAGGGTGCAACTCCATCGCCTGTTCGCGGCTGACCTCATAGAAATTCAGGCCGTAGAACCGAGCCTTCGCCTCTTGCAGGCGCAGTTGGTGCTCTCGATCTTCGGTCTGCGCCAGATACAGCGAGCCCGGCTGAAACACACCGCAGCTTTGACCGGTTTCCTGCTCCAGCTCCTTATACAGGTTCATCGTATAATGCTGGATCCGGGTGATGTTGTTGTTGTCGTGCAGCCCGTGAATGTTGGCCGCCGCGTGCCAGGTCGAACCTGACGTCAGTTCGTCCCGCTCAAGCAGGACAACGTCCCGCCAGCCGAGCTTGGCCAGATGGTACAGAATCGAACAACCAGCCAAGCCTCCACCGATCACTACGGCCTGTGCGTGCGTTTTCATGAACTTGATCTCCTGCCGCCGGCGCCGAAATCAGCGCCCCTGGGCAGAAGTCAGCCACAGGTCGAAAGCAGCTTATGCTCTGTTCCCGACGTCAAATGTCGGGAACAGAACCCTGATAGCCGGTTTTGGTCAGTACGGCGCTTCGACGTCGTTCATCGAAACGTAGACTGTCTTCATTTCGCTGAAGTGATTGATCGCCAGTTTCGAGTTCTCGCGCCCGACACCTGACATTTTAGAACCACCGAACGGAGCCTCCACCGGTGCAAGGTTATAGGTGTTGATATAGCAGGTGCCTGCCTCGAACCCGGCCACGATGCGGTGCGCACGGGTCAGGTCGTTGGTGAATACACCGGCGGCCAGACCGAATTCGGTGTCATTCGCACGGGCCATCACCTCTTCTTCGGTTTCGAAATCCAGCACGGACATGACCGGGCCAAAGATTTCTTCCCGCGCGATGGTCATGTCGTCCGCC
This sequence comes from Ruegeria sp. CE8, assembly GCF_056537465.1. Classification (NCBI taxonomy): domain Bacteria; kingdom Pseudomonadati; phylum Pseudomonadota; class Alphaproteobacteria; order Rhodobacterales; family Roseobacteraceae; genus Ruegeria; species Ruegeria sp. CE8. The sequence continues at coordinate 113,135 of NZ_JBQFRP010000006.1, read as the reverse complement.
ACATCCGCGAACACGGTTGGCTGCATGTAGAAACCGTCGCCATCAATTCGCTCGCCGCCAAAGACCAGACGCGCGCCCTCGGCCTTGCCCTTTTCGACATAGCTCAGCGCGATGTTCATCTGGTTTTCGCTGACCATTGGACCAAAATTGACGTCCTCATCCAGCGGATCGCCAATTTTCGCCGTTGCGAGACGTTCCGAGAGGCGCTTGAGGAAGGCTTCCTTGATACCTTTTTGTACAAAGACTCGGGTACCGTTCGAACACACCTGTCCCGAAGAATAGAAGTTGCCGAGAATCGCGCCCGACACAGCGTTTTCGATATCTGCGTCATCGAACACGATCATCGGGGATTTACCACCCAGCTCCATCGTCACATGTTTCATGCCGTCGGCGGCAGCAGCATAGACCTTGCGGCCCGTCGGCACCGAGCCGGTCAGCGACACCTTGGCCACGCGCGGGTCAGTCACAAGCGATGCACCGACGTCGCCATAGCCCTGCACGACATTGTAAACACCTTTGGGCGCACCGGCCTCGATCAGAATCTCTGCCACTTGCAGGGCCGACAAAGGCGTAGTCTCGGAGGGTTTGAAAACCATCGTATTACCGCAGGCCAGCGCCGGGGCGCCTTTCCAGCAGGCGATCTGGGTCGGATAGTTCCATGCGCCGATACCAACACAAACGCCCAGCGCTTCACGAATGGTGTAGACAAAGTCGCCACCCCCCAGCGGGATATGCTCACCTGTCAGCGACGCGGCCAGGCCACCGAAATACTCCAGCGCGTCCGCGCCCGAGGTTGCATCCGCCACCAGAGTTTCCTGCAACGGTTTGCCGGTGTCGTGGGTCTCAAGGATCGAAAGCTCGCAATTGCGGTCGCGCATGATGTCCGCAGCGCGACGCAAAACCCGTCCGCGTTCGGTTCCGGACATGGCGGCCCATTCTGCTTGCGCGTTTTTTGCGCTGCTTAAAGCCTGATTCACGATATCAGGCGTTGCCGAGTGCAGGCGCGCAATGACTTCACCCGTGGCGGGGTAAATCACGTCGATTGGTGCGCCGCTGGTATCTTCGACATACTCGCCGTTGATGAAATGGCTCGCCTTGGGCTGGAATTTCATGACGGGTCCTTTTTTGTTTCGAAAGCGCCGTCTGAGCCGGGCGCTGATACGGTTCAAATCGCGTTTATCTTTTATTGATTGACCAGTCAATAAAACCATTAGCTGGCAAATTCCTGCCGAGTCATAACGGCCCCCTCTTGAAACAAAAGGTTAATGTTCCATTTATGTTCTACATAGTCAGAGGATCACCCGATGGCCCATACGACCCGAGAATCCGTCCTTGGCGGACCGACAAACGACTACCACCTGCTGCCTGTTACGGACCGGCAAATGCGCTATGCCCGCGCCATCGCGCAGCAGTCAGCTTTGGAAATCCCGGTCGAAGCGCAACGGGATCGCAGGTCGATGTCCGCCTGGATTTCCGCCCATAAATCCGTCGACACGTCCCCCTTTGCGAATTACCCGACCGGTAAGCAGGTTGCCTTTGCCGAGCGGATTTCCTGCACCAAACGTCGACCGATTCCGTCAGAGTGTTTTCGGGACAAGCACGCGATGTCCCTGTGGATCGACCACAACAAATAGCCTGTCACGTTCGGGTGTGGCTGCGGGCATAGATTCCGACTGCGGCCGCAACGAACAACCCAAGCAGAATATATCCGGTGATCGCCTCGGCCACGGCCAGCCCCCGGCACAGACCCGCGGGGTGCAGATCGCCAAAGCCGACGGTCGTGAAGGTTACATACGAGAAGTACAGAACATCCGATGGCCCCTTTGCGCCGACAATGCATAGATCGTAGTACCCGAACGATCCGTAAACAGCCGCGAACAGGAACGGGACGACCTGAATAAAAGAGATTCCCATCAGCAACAGCTGCCGCTTGGGCGATTTAACCTGAGTCATGTAGTACCAGGTTTGCGAAATCAGCCAGAGCACCAGCAACACGGTTGTCGCTGTACCGATCCTGTCACCCGCAGTGGCCTCGCTCAGCCGTGAAAACCCATACCATGCCAGAAAGCTGACAATGACCAGACCAAGAGCTGCGACCAGTGTCGACTTCCATTCATCCAGGGTTTTCGGGTCGCTGTGCATGGACTCTCCGGTGTTTAAGGCCTGACAGGATCATCAGGAATCAGGCTTGCGCCCGCAACCCTTAACAATTGGCGACTATTCGGTCCCAAGATGTTCCTGACCGCGCCGACGCGCCAGCAGGATCTGTTTCTGACGCTCGCGAAAACGGGCTTTGTCGGCTTCCGAGGTCTCATCGATACATTGATGGCACGATACGCCATGCTCGTATTCCGGCCGCTTCATGTCCTCGGGCAGGATCGGACGGCGGCAGCCGTGGCACAGATTGTGCGGCCCTTCGACCAGCCCGTGCCCGACGGAGACGCGGTTGTCGAAGACGAAGCACTCACCCTGCCAGGTGCTGTCCTCGGCAGGCATCTCTTCGAGATAGCGTAGGATGCCGCCCTTTAGGTGATACACGTCCTCGACCCCCTGCCCCAGCAGGTAGTTGGTCGATTTCTCACAGCGGATGCCGCCGGTGCAGAACATGGCCACGCGCTTGTTGTGAAAGCGGTCCTTGTTTTTTTCCCACCATTGCGGGAAATCGCGGAAACTGGCCGTTTCAGGGTCTATCGCGCCCTCAAACGTACCAATCGCCACCTCATAGTCGTTACGTGTGTCGATCACCACCACATCATCGGATCGGATCAGATCGTTCCAATCCTCGGGCTCGACATAGTTGCCGACGCGGGCGCGCGGATCGACATCCGGCTGGCCCATGGTAACGATCTCTTTCTTCAGGCGTACCTTCATCTTGCCAAAGGGCGGGTGGTCGGAAGTCGCCTCTTTCCACTCAAGATCGGCGCATCCGGGCAGAGCCTTGATATGGGCCAGAACCGCATCGATCCCGGCGCGGGGTCCGGCGATGGTGCCGTTAATTCCCTCGGCGGCCAGCAACAGTGTACCTTTCACCGATTGCGCACGGCAAAGATCCAGCAGCGGTTCGCGCAAGGCAACGTGATCCGCGAAACGGGTAAAGTGATAAAGAGCAGCGATCGTATACATGCGCGCGGTCTAAACCTGCTGATCAAGAGTCGCAAGGGACCGGATTGACGCCTACCGCCCAGCCCCCTACCGATAAGACAATGCGAGGAGACCCCGATGACCCATGCCCTGATTGTAGTCGACGTTCAAAACGACTTTTGCCCCGGCGGAGCGCTGGCCGTACCCGGAGGCGACGAAATCGTAGCGCCCATCAACGCGATGATGGACGAGTTCGACACCGTGATCCTGACGCAGGACTGGCACCCGGCCGGGCATTCATCCTTCGCCAGCGAACATGACGACAAGGGCCCCTTTGACGTGACCGACATGCATTACGGACCACAGGTTCTGTGGCCGGATCACTGTGTTCAGGGCACCGAAGGCGCAAGCTTTCATCCGGACCTGAAAACGCACGCTGATCTGGTCATTCGAAAAGGGTTTCGGCCCGGCATCGACAGTTACTCGGCGTTTTTCGAAAACGATCAGAAGACACCGACTGGATTGGAAGGGTATTTGAAATCACGCGGCATCACCAAGCTGACCCTTGTTGGTCTGGCGACGGATTTCTGCGTGCATTTCTCAGCCGTAGATGCAGCCCGGCTGGGTTTTGACGTCACCGTTCGTTTGGATGCTTGCCGGGCGATTGACCTCGACGGTTCTTTGGCAGCGGCAGAGGCTGCGATGCGTGATGCTGGCGTTAAGCTGATCTAAGGCGCGGAACCTTTTTCGGCAAGATACCTGAGCACTGCAAACAAGATCACCGCCAGTCCTAATGCGATGCCAATTCGTCCCGGCAATGTCCGGCGCTCCGGCGTCGCAGGTGATTTATAGCGTGGGTTAGGTGTCCAATTTTCGACTGTCTGGCGTTGACCATTGCGCGGTTTGGCCGTTCTGACGTCGTCCAAAAAGCCATGGAAATCGAACTCGCCGCAATACTCGCCCTGAATTCCCATTTCGCGAATATTGGCGAATAACGCGCGTAAAATCCGCTCACGTTCGGCTGCATCCCGGGGAGGATAGAACCCATGGCTCTGGTCACTGCCAGTGGATTCCAGATCGAAACCGGCATCCTGAAAGATCTTACGGATTTTCGGCGACGCAGCTCTCAGGGCGTCTGCGGTTTTGACATTCCGAAACCGCGCGCGTACCCCCGCGCCGCTCGACGCGTCGGATTGCCCTGAATTGGGGTCTATATCCCGCTGTTCACCAACAACGATGTCAAAATCGTACTCGAGAACCATTCACCAACTTAACCTCGTTCAACCATCCCTTTCTTTTCACTAAACGGTGAAAAGATCACACAATATGCTCGGATTGTGACCTGACCTTGTCATTGTCATCATTCTAGCGACTCTTGCCAATCCACGCACCGATTGATCTAACACTGGAAATCGCAGGAGTTCCCCATGGTCGATATTGCGACGCGTGTGTACAATCATAAATGGAAGATTGACCCGATTGTACGGTCTTTAATCGACACAGATTTCTACAAACTGCTGATGTGCCAGTCAGTGTTTCGAAATAAGCCCCAAACGGACGTGGCTTTTTCGCTGATTAACCGGTCGAATCACATTCCATTGGCCAAACTCATCGACGAAGGCGAGTTGCGCGAGCAGCTGGACCATATCCGCTCGCTCAGCCTCAGCCGGGGGGAAAGTACCTGGCTGCGGGGGAACACGTTCTATGGCAAACGCCAGATGTTCCGCTCGGATTTCATGGAATGGTTCGAAAACCTGCGCCTGCCACCTTATCACCTGGAACGGAAGGGTGATCAGTACGAGCTGACATTCGAGGGCAAGTGGCACGAGGTCATGCTGTGGGAAATCCCTGCCCTGGCGGTTTTGATGGAGTTACGCTCGCGCGCGGTGCTGAACGACATGCGGCGGTTCGAGCTGCAGGTGCTTTATGCCCGCGCCATGACCCGCGTTTGGGAGAAAATCGAGAATCTCCGGGAAATTGACGGACTTGGCATCGCCGATTTCGGGACCCGCCGCAGACACAGCTTCCTGTGGCAGGACTGGTGCGTCCAGGCCATGATCGAAGGGCTGGGTCCGGCCTTTACCGGCACATCGAACTGTCTGATCGCCATGCGGCGTGAAGTTGAGGCCATCGGCACCAATGCACACGAATTGCCCATGGTATATAGCGCCCTGGCCGAAGACGACTCTGAACTGGCGCAAGCGCCCTATGACGTTCTCAGCGATTGGCACGAGGAACATGACGGCAATCTGCGCATCATTCTGCCTGACACCTATGGGACTGAAGGTTTTCTGGATCGCGCGCCAGACTGGCTGGCGGGATGGACCGGTATCCGGATCGACAGCGGCGATCCGGCTGCGGGCGCGGAAACAGCAATCAAATGGTGGAAATCGCGCGGCGAAGTCCCGATGGAAAAGCGCGTGATTTTCTCGGACGGTCTGGATGTCGACAAGATCCGCGAACTGCACACGCAGTTTGCCCAACGGACCAAGGTGTCATTTGGCTGGGGCACATTGCTGACCAACGATTTCCGTGGGCTTGTGCCAAATGATGCGCTGGCGCCGTTCTCTCTGGTCTGCAAAGCGGTTTCCGCCAATGGTCGGCCAACTGTGAAACTGTCGGACAACCCCGAAAAGGCGATGGGTCCCAAGGATGAGATCGAACGCTATAAACGCGTGTTTGGAGTGGGTGCACAAGAGGCGATCAAGGTCATCGTTTAGGCTCTAACCATGGTAAGCTGCGACCGTTTTGAGCTGTGAGAACCCATAAAGCGCCTCAAAACCCTTTTCGCGGCCATGGCCGGATTTGCCCACGCCACCAAACGGCAGTTCTACCCCGCCGCCTGCGCCATAGTTATTGATAAACACCTGCCCCGAGTGCAGACGTTTTGCCAACCGCATCTGCCGTGCCCCGTCGCGGGTCCAAATGCTGGCGACCAGCCCGTAATCGGTACCGTTGGCTATTCGGATCGCGTCATCTTCGGTGTCAAACGGGATCAGAACCTGAACCGGGCCAAAGATTTCATTTTTGGCCAGTGTGTGGTCGGGCGGAACGTCAGCAAATAGGGTGGGTAAAACATATGCCCCCTCTGACGGGGCTCCGTCGACGATCCGCCCTTGTCCGGCAACCGCCAGATTCGCGCCTTTGGCCAGAAAGCCAGAAACGATGTCCTTTTGACGGGCAGATATCAACGGGCCAACCCGCAGATCGTCCTGCGCAGGGCCAACGGTCAGACCCACATAGGCTTCAGCCATTCGTTGCCGGACCTGTTCATATACACCCCGCTGCACCAGGATGCGCGACGAGGCCGAACAGGTCTGTCCTGCGTTCTGGATCCCGGCGTTCACCAGAAATGGCAGGGCGGCATCCAAATCGGCATCGTCAAAGACCAGCTGCGGCGACTTCCCTCCAAGCTCCAACGTCACCGGCACGACGTTTCGCCCCGCAGCCTGCTGGACCAACGCCCCAGTGGCGACCGAACCGGTAAACGAGATATGGTGCACGCCCGGATGACCCGACAGCGCAGCCCCGGCCTCGGCCCCCAAACCGGGTACAACATTCAAGGCGCCGGCGGGCAAACCAGCCTCTTGTGCCAGATGCGCAAAGGCCAGCGCGGTCAGGCAGGCCTCTTCCGCAGGTTTCAGAACACACGCATTGCCCATCGCCAGCGCGGCACCGACTGAACGGCCAATGATCTGCATTGGATAGTTCCACGGCACGATATGCCCTGTCACGCCGTGCGGCTCACGCAAAGTATAGACGGTATAACCGTCCAAGTACGGAATGGTCTCGCCCATGACCTTGTCCGCAGCGCCACCGTAGAATTCACAATACCGCGCCAGAGCCACGGCATCTGCCCGCGCCTGAGTCAGCGGCTTGCCCACATCCATGGCCTCAAGCGCCGCCAATTCATCAACGCGAGCGGTCACCAACTGCCCCAGTCGGGTCAGGATGCGGCCGCGTTCCAGCGCCGTCATGCGCCCCCATTCACCATCAAGCGCGGCCTGTGCCGCGGTGACGGCCGCGTCCACATCCTGCGTATCACCCGCTGCGATCCGGGAGATTTCCGAACCGTCCGAAGGGTTGATCAGCGGCAAAGTCTTTTGCGACGCAAGCGCAATCCAATTGCCGCCAATCAGACAAAGGCTGGGATCAAACCAAAGAGGGCTGGACATGTGACACTCCTAATTCGGCTCTAAAACAGGGTTTTCATGCTACGTCCTGACCAATATCCGGCAAAACCGGCGCAGCATTGATCAGGTCTTTCGTGTATTGGTGTTGCGGATCAGAAAAGACGGTTTCCGTGTTCCCTTCTTCCACAATCTTACCAGCCCGCATCACCATAACGCGATCGGTAATGGTACGAACGACGCTCAGATCGTGGCTGATGAACAGGTAGGTCAAGTCATAGGCTTCGCACAATTCGGCCAACAGATCGAGGATCTGCGCCCGGACCGACACGTCCAGGGCCGAGACCGCCTCATCAAACAGGATCAGTTCCGGGCGGATGATCAAGGCACGCGCGATGGCGATCCGCTGCCGTTGACCGCCCGAAAACTCATGGATGTACTTTCCCATGTCATCCGGGCTCAGACCCACGGCCGTCAGCATTTCTGCGATCCGGTCCTCCATTTCCCTTCCTTTTGGTGGGGAGTCGAGCAGGTGAAACGGCTCAGTTACCAGGCGGGCAACGCGATGACGCGGGTTGAAACTGCCATAGGGGTCCTGAAAGACCACCTGCATCTTGCGGCGCACCGCCAGATTGGGCTTGTGGCCGGAAAATACTGGTTGGCCGTCCAGTCGAATATCGCCGCCCTGAACCTCCTCCAGCCCCAAAATCGCCCGTGTTAGGGTCGATTTTCCGCATCCAGATTCTCCGACCAACCCCAGGCGCTCGCCTCGGTTGAGGGTAAAGCTGACGCTATCCACGGCCCGGTGTTGCTGTGGCATATCGAACAGACGTTTCCGAGGCAATCGGTAGTCGCGCACGACATTGGTCACCTCAAGCAGCGGTTGCGATTGCGCGGTTTCGGGCAACGCCACCTGATGGCCCGAGGCCTCGAACAGCATGCGAGTGTATGGATGCTGCATGTGGCGCAACAGATGACCGGTCGCACCGGATTCAACCACTTCGCCATGACGCATCACAACGATCTGATCGGCCATGTCCGCAACGACGGCCAGATCATGGGTGATCATCAGCAGGCCCATGCCAAATTCTGAAACCAATCCTTTGAGCAGATCAAGAATTTGCGCCTGCGTTGTCACGTCCAGCGCGGTGGTCGGTTCGTCCGCGATCAGAAGTTTGGGGCGCAAGGCGATGGCCATGGCGATCACGACGCGTTGGCGCTGGCCACCGGACAATTCGTGCGGAAAGCGTGACAGGGGAAACCGATCCGTTGGCAATCCGACGCGGGTCAGAACTTCCTCAGCTCGGTCGCGGGCCTGCGCGCGCGGCATGGCCTTGTGGATCAGGATGGTTTCCATCACCTGATCTCCGATGGTTTTGACAGGGTTCAGGGCGGTCATCGGTTCCTGAAACACCATGCCAATCGAGGCGCCACGCAGGGCGCACATATCATCCTCAGGAAGTTTCAGCAGATCAAGGCCGTTCAATCGAATGGTGCCATCCGTTTCAGCCCCGTTCGGCAAAAGCTGCATCACCGCGAGCGCCGTCATCGACTTGCCCGATCCACTTTCCCCCGTCACCGCCACGATCTGACCCGGTGCGATGGACAAGTTAACCTGGTTCAGGATGTCCGTCTCGTGAATGGACAGCGACAGGTTTTCGATCTGAAGCAAACTCATACGCGCGCCACCCTGATCCGGGGGTCCAGCCAATCGCGCAATCCGTCGCCCAAGAGGTTCAGCCCCAGGACCGTGACGATAATCGCCAGACCGGGAATCAGAGCCAAATGCGGGGCAAAACTGAACATCGTCTGCGCGTCAGCCAGCATTCGGCCCCAGCTGGGCGTCGGTGGTTGCGCCCCCAGACCAACATAGGACAGGCCAGCCTCCGCCAGAATTCCCAGTGAGAACTGGATAGTCCCCTGAACGATCAGCAGGTTGGCCACATTGGGCAGGATATGCTCGGCCGATATCCGTGCAGCCCCTTTGCCCGAGACGCGCGCTGCAAGGATGAATTCGCGCTCCCACAAAGATAGGGCAGCACCACGGGTGATCCGCGCGAAGACAGGGACATTGAAGATACCGATTGCGATGATGGCGTTGATGGCTCCGGCGCCGAACACGGCAGTGATCAGGATTGCAATGACCAGCGAAGGGAAGGCAAAGACCAGATCGTTTCCGCGCATGATCAACTCGTCCAGCCAGGATCCCTTGCGCGCGGCGGCTGTCAGGCCAAGGGGCACGCCCAGCGCCATGCCGATACCAACCGCCACCAGTGCCACCGCAATAGAGGTGCGCGCGCCGACCATGATCATCGAGAACATGTCGCGGCCAAAATGATCCGTGCCGAACCAGTGCTGCGCGTTTGGCGGTTTCAGCTTGTCAGGAATGTTCAGCGCGGCGTAGTCGTAGGGTGTCCAGACAAATGACACCAGCGCTGCCAGCAGGACCAGCGATGACAGGCATGCGCCAAGGATCAGGTTGCGGCTCATGTCCGGCTCCTTAACCTTGGATCAACGGCAGCGTAGGCCAGATCGACCAGAAAATTCACGGTGATAACGGCAAAGACCAACAGCATGACCACGGATTCAACCACGATCAGATCGCGGGCCGAGATCGCCTGAAACACCAGCCGTCCGAGGCCGGGCAGATAGAAGACCTGTTCGATGATGATCGATCCCGCCAATAGGAAGGAAAACTGCAGCCCTATGATGGTCAGGACCGGGATCAGCGCATTGCGCACCCCGTGCCGCCACAGCGCCTGACGGCGCGAAAGCCCTTTGGCCCGCGCGGTGCGCATGAAATCCTCGCCCAGGATATCCAGAAGGGACGACCGCATGACCCGCGCCAGAATGGCGGCCTGTGGCAGGGCCAGCGCGACGGCAGGCAACGTCAAGGAATGCAGTCCTGTCCAGACGCCCTTGTCCCAGCCTGCGAACCCTCCGGCGTTGAACCAGCGCAGGTTGATCGCGAAGATCAGGACCAGCATCATCGCGAACCAGAAATTTGGCACCGCGATCCCCAGCTGTGTCGCTCCCATCACCGTTAGATCACCCGGTTTTCCCCGACGCGCGGCGGCGTAGATGCCCACCGGAAATGCGATCGCAGTAGAGAGCGTGAGAGCATACAGCGCCAAGGGCAAAGAGACCCACATCCGGTCCGCGATCATCTGCGAAACAGGTGTGCGATAGGTGTAGGACGTACCGAAATCCCCCACAACCATCCCGCCGATCCAATTGAAATAACGCTGAACCTTGGAAACATCCAAACCCAGTTCTGCCCGCAGGGCGGCCAGCGTATCTTCCTGCGCGTTGACACCCAGCATGAAGGATGCCGGATCACCCGGTGCCACCTCAATCACGGCGAAGATCACCACCGAGGCAACAGCCAGGCTGATTATCAGCGATATCAGACGTTTGAGGGCATAGCGAAGCATTGAGGCCACGTTAGGGTCACATGTGGCGCGGGTCCAGCACCTATGGCACCAGAAGATAGGCAAATACCGCGTAACCGACGATCGCGGCATAGCCCAGCGGATAGATCCACTTGATCGCGTAATTGTCCAGCTTGCGCGCGCCTGTCTCGCGGCCCGAGACCTTCAGCTTGCGCAGGGCGACATTGAACACGATCAGCGCCCCGGTCATCAGGAACATGCACTGAAGAATGAAATCCAGAAAAGTCAGATAGCCCAACTTTGGCAGGTCCGCGGATATGGCCCAGTTGAAGGCCACAAACACCAGCAGATTGCCCCCCGCGATTTCGATCCGCCGACGATATTCATCCAGAAAAAACAGCGCCCAACCGACCGTGATCAGCACCAGCATCGGCAGGAACACTCGGATAACGTAGTAGGTCAGGTGCCGGTGCCCCTCAAACACCAGAGCGACCTGATCGCTGTCCTGTCCGGACAAGCCGGTCACCTGAGAGGTCTCAATTCGCGCATTTTCAAGAATCCACTCCTCCTCGCCCAGCAAATCCCCAAGGCCCGAGAACTCTTCCAGCGGGTAATAGGACACATATTGGGACGGAAAGATCGAGACGACCTCGAAATGGAATTCCTGTGTGTCGAAGGGGTATTTGCGAAAATCAAAATGCGGTGCCTGCAATGTCAGCGAGGATTTTTCGACGTACAGCACACGCCCATCGTACCGCAATGAGGCTGCGGATTCGTGAATCCACTTGTTGGATTGTTGATTGTGAATAACGAAGGCGGGCACCACAGTCCCGATCTCTGCGGCGTGATCGGCCAGCGCCGGGGGATTAAACACCCGAATATCCCGCCCCACTTCTTGTGGATCAAAAGCCAGCGCCGGGTCGGTCCATTCCACACGCAGCACGACAACAGCGCCGTAATTCTCGGCCTTCTGGTCGACGCTGGTGATCTGATCGATCTTGATGCCGATCCCGACGTCCAATGGATTCTCGGGTGTGCCGACCAGAACGTCCAACCGATTGTCGAGAATGTTCTGCGCTCTGACCGGCCCCAGCGACGCTGCCATCATCGCGGCGGTCAAAATGGTCAGGGTCAGGGCACGAAACAAAGTCATCGCTAGTTTACTCAATACACAAGACGCAGGGACCCTGAACTATGGGTCCCTGCCCCAGATTACTCGGACCAGCTGATCTGTGTCAGGTCAATTGCTGCCGTAGGTGCGTTTTTCCAAAGCCCCTGCACTCCGGCTTTGGCCACGCCCAGCTTGGCCAGCTGGAACAGGTACCCGTTGACGTAGTCGTCCGAAATCAGACGCTGCGCCTCGCCCAGCAGGCGGGTGCGTTCTTCGGGGTCCGTGGTCGAATTCAACGTATCCATCAGCGCCTGAAAATCGGTGCTGTCATACTGGAAATAATAGTCAGGCCGCGCATAGATACCGATATCCATCGGCTCGGTATGGCTGACGATGGTCAGGCCAAAATCCTTGCCCTTGAATACAGTCTCAAGCCATTGGGCCCATTCAACATTGATGATATTGGCCGTGATCCCAACCTCGGCAAGCTGCGCTGCCACGATCTCACCTCCGCGCCGCGCGTAAGATGGGGGCGGCAGGTGCAGTGTGGTTTCAAACCCGTCGGCATAGCCCGCATCGGCCAGCAATTCCGCTGCTTTCTTGGGATCATAGGCCGAATTCCCGGTCAGATCGACATAGGCCGGATTGTGTGGCGCGAAATGGGTGCCGATGGGCGTGCCATAGTCAAACATCGCGCCATCAATGATCGCCTGGCGGTCGATGGCGTGGGCCAACGCTTGCCGCACCATGATGTCATCGAAGGGCGGCATCTTGTTGTTGGTGGACAAGATGGTCTCTCCTTCCGTCGAGCCGACAAGCACCTGAAAGCGCGGATCCGCCTCGAATTGCGGCAGGTTTTCCGGGGCCGGGAAATTGTCGAACACATCGATATCCTCAGCCATCATCGCCGCGAAAGCCGCCGTCGGGTCCGAGATGAATTTGAACGTAGCAGTCTCTAACGCAGGCTGTTCACCCCAATATTCCGGGTTCCGGTTCAGCGTGATGCTGTCGCCCTGCACCCATTCACCAAAGGTAAAGGCTCCGGTTCCAACCGGGTTGGTCTTGATGTTTTCAATACTCTCGGGCGCAACGATCACCGCGTCACCCCAGGCCAGATTGAACAGGAAATTGCCATTCGGTTCAGACAGGGTCACCTTAACGGTCAGCGGGTCGACGACCTCGACATTTTCGATCCCGGCGAACAGGGCTTTTTGCGCGTTTGCGCTGTCCTCTGACCGGGCGCGATCCAGACTGAACTTGACGTCCTCGGCGTCCATCGTGGTGCCGTCGTGGAAAGTCACTCCATCGTGCAGCTTGAAGGTATAGACTGTGCCGTCATCCGAAATCTCCCAGCTTTCCGCCAGGCCCGGGACCACCGATCCGTCGCCCATAAAGCGGGTCAGGCCTTCGAAGATATTGGTATAAACCACCGAATCGATGGCTTGCGCTGCGGCGCTGGTCGGGTCCAGATGCGGCGGCTCAAGCTGCATCGCGATCGTAATGTCGGATTTGGCGAAAACCTGTGTGCCAAACAGGCTGGCGCTGACTGCCAGCACCGATGCAAAGGACCGAAATGTCTGCTTTGTCATGTAAATATCTCCCCACTGAATCATGGAACCCTGTGATTTTTTGGGCCTTTCTGTAACCAATTTCCCTTTAAACCTTAGGTCATTCAAGGAAATGTTCGCGCAACCGGGGTTTCTATAGCCCGTTCCCTTCTGCTATGCCGCGCTGCAACATGACAACCGGAGGAGCGACGATGAGCGCCACGGCCCGCAAAAAAGCCCCGAACGCCGAGGATATTCGCGCCCGAAAAGGTGGCGATCCTCTGGTCAGCCTGACCGCCTATACAACACCGATGGCGCGGTTGATGGATGACCACTGCGATTTTGTCCTGGTGGGCGACAGCGTTGGCATGGTGCTGCATGGGTTGGAATCAACGCTGGGCGTGACGATGGAGATGATGGTGATGCACGGTCAGGCCGTTTCCCGTGGCCTGAACAAGGCGATGATGGTCATCGACATGCCCTTTGCCAGTTATGAGCACTCACCCTCTGAGGCCTTCCGCAACGCCGCCCGGCTGATGTCGGAAACCAGCGCTGGTGCGGTCAAGCTGGAGGGCGGCGTCGAAATGGCCGAGACTGTCCGCTTTCTGGTCAAGCGCGGTATCCCGGTGATGGCGCATATTGGTTTGACACCGCAATCGATCAACACGCTGGGTGGATACAAGGTTCAGGGTCGCGACGATCAGGCCGAGGCCGTTCTTGCCGATGCCCGGGCCGTTGCGGACGCGGGTGCGTTCTCGGTGGTGCTGGAAAAAGTACCGCAAGGTCTGGCTGATCAGATCACGGCTGAAATCGCCATCCCGACGATCGGCATCGGGGCATCGGCCGGATGCGACGGACAGATTCTGGTCGTGGACGACATGGTCGGCTTTTTCACCGCCTTCAAACCGAAATTCGTCAAACGCTATGCCGAGCTTGGCCCCTTGGCCGAAGCCGCCATTGCCGAATACGCCGCCGAGGTGCGCGCAAGAAGCTTTCCGGCGGACGAACATGTCTTTGCCGATCAGGCCCCGACCAAAGGACCCAATACATGACTGCCCCAATTCTGCGCCGTCTGGCCGACCTGCGTGCTCTGACCTCGGACTGGAAGCGCCAGAGCGAGGTGATCGGCGTTGTCCCGACCATGGGTGCATTGCATCAGGGCCACTTGTCTCTGGTCGAGGCCGCCAAGGCAGGTTGTGACCGCGTGGTGGTGACGATCTTCGTGAACCCCAAACAGTTCAACAACCCCGAAGATCTTGAGAAATATCCACGCACCGAAAACGAGGATGCGCAGAAATTGGCGCCTTACGGTGTCGACGCGATCTATGTTCCGGAACCCGAAGAAATCTATCCGCAGGGTTTTGCCACCACCGTCTCCGTCGCGGGGCTGACCGATGTGATGGAGGGGGAATTCCGCCCCGGCCATTTTGACGGCGTCGCCACGGTCGTGGCCAAGCTGTTCCTGCAAACGCAGGCGGATCGAGCCTATTTCGGGGAAAAAGACTATCAGCAGTTGATGATCGTGACCCGCATGGCCCGCGATCTGAACATTCCGACCGAAGTTGTCGGCTGCCCCACGGTGCGCGAGCCGTCCGGTCTGGCCATGTCCTCACGCAATCTGCGCCTGTCGCCCGAAGGGCTGGATATCGCCGCCAACAAGCACCGCATCATGCGGGGCCTAGCCAATGCCCTGAAAGATGGCGCGCAGTTCGATCAGTTGGCGGCACAAGCCGCGGCCGATCTGCTGGCCGCCGGATTCACGCAGGTGGAGTATGTGCAACTGCGCTGCGCCGAAACGCTGGAGCCTCTGACCCATGCAACCCAGCCTGCCCGGTTGTTTGCCGCAGCCTGGGCTGATGGTGTGCGGCTGATCGACAATATTCCTGTATGAACGCACTGGCACGTCTGTCATTGTTTGCGCTAAAGTCCCGCAAAACGACACGGGAGGGGCGCAGGCGTGACCTATATTCTTGCCATTGATCAGGGCACCACATCATCGCGGGCAATTCTGTTCGACGCAGACATGCAGCGCGCAGGCACGGCGCAGCAGGAATTCACCCAGCACTTCCCACAAGAAGGCTGGGTCGAACACGACGCCGAGGAAATCTGGACCAGTGTGCTGGCCGTCTGCCGCGAGGTGATGGAAACCACTGGCGTCACACCCGATCAGATCGCCGGTATCGGCATCACAAACCAGCGCGAAACCACTGTGGTCTGGGATCGCGCCACAGGTGAGCCCGTTCACAATGCCATCGTCTGGCAGGACCGCCGGACCGCCGAGATTTGCGCCCGCTACAAACAGGCCGGGTGCGAGGATGATGTGACCGGCCAGACCGGGCTGCTTCTGGACCCCTATTTCTCGGGCACCAAGGTCAAATGGCTGCTCGACACTGTTCCCGGCGCACGGGAACGGGCCGAGGCCGGAGAGCTATTGTTCGGCACCATCGACAGCTTTCTGATCTGGCGCCTGACCGAAGGCCGCAGTCACGCCACCGACGCGACCAACGCGGCCCGGACCCTACTGTTCGACATCCACAAAGGCACGTGGAGCAACGAGATTTGCGACCTACTGGACGTGCCGATGAGCATGCTGCCCGAGGTGCAGGATTGCGCCTCGGATTTCGGAGAAACGACTCTATTTGGGGGAAATATCCCGATTTTGGGCGTGGCAGGAGATCAGCAAGCGGCCACGATCGGGCAGGCCTGTTTCCAACCCGGCATGATGAAATCGACCTACGGCACGGGGTGTTTCGCGCTGCTGAACACGGGCGACAAGCCGGTTGAATCGAAAAACCGCCTGCTGACCACGATTGCCTATCAGCTGGACGGCAAACGGACCTATGCGCTGGAAGGCTCGATCTTTGTGGCGGGCGCTGCGGTGCAATGGCTGCGTGACGCGCTGCAAATCATCGAAACCGCCCCGGAAAGCGGCGAGCTGGCGCAGCAGGCCGACCCGAACCAGCATGTTGTTCTTGTGCCCGCGTTCACCGGCCTCGGCGCGCCCTATTGGAAACCCGACTGCCGGGGTGCGGTCTTCGGACTGACCCGCAACTCGGGCCGCGCCGAGTTCGCCAAAGCCACATTGGAAAGCATCGCCTACCAAACCCGCGACCTGTGGCATGCCATGCAGGGCGACTGGGGCGCGGATACCGACGTCACCTTGCGTGTAGACGGGGGCGCCAGTGCATCGGATTGGGCTATGCAGGGCTTGTCAGATTACCTGGGGGCTGAAGTCGACCGGCCGGTGATGCAGGAAACAACGGCTCTGGGCGCGGCGTGGCTGGCCGGGATGCAAGCCGGCATTTACCCGGACCAACAAGGTTTCTCGGAAACCTGGAAGTTGGACCGCCGGTTCAAACCAGAACTATCCGCCGAAGAACGTGACGCCGCCTATGATCGCTGGAAACGCGCCGTTTCCGCCGCAATGGCGTTCTGAGAGAAATGAAGGATCAGCTGTGATCCTTCATCAACCGCTGTTTCTGACGTGACCAGTCGCGCTTGGCCTGAGTCTCGCGCTTGTCGTGCAGCTTCTTGCCCTTTGCGATGCCGATTTTCAGCTTCGCCCGGCCCTTGTGGTTGAAATACAAAACCAGCGGTACCAGCGTCATGCCTTTGCGCTGGGTCGCGTTCCACAGATTCGACAGCTCTTTGCGGGACACCAGCAGTTTGCGACGGCGACGTTCTTCGTGCTTGAAGACCTTCGCCTGCTCATAGGGTGCGATATAGCTGTTGATCAGCCACAGCTCTCCGTCATCGACCGAGGCATAGCTTTCGGCAATGTTCGACCCGCCTGCGCGCAATGATTTGACCTCGGATCCTTCCAGCACGATGCCGCACTCGATATCCTCTTCGATCGCATAATCGAAGCGGGCACGCCGGTTTTCGGCGATGACTTTGTAATTCGGGTCAGTCTTCTGCTTTTGCTTGGCCATGACGCGTTGATTTATGCCGCTTGGGCGGCCCTTGCAAGGCGTAGCCGTCAGGACTTGGCCGAGATAATCAGATCGGGGCCGAAAATCGTGTCGGCGTGATTGTGCAGATAGATCTTGAGCCACGGCGTAAAGCGCTCGGGGTGGCGCTGCACTTCGGCCAGAAGATCGTGGTAGTCGGTCCATCGGATATCCATGACTTCTTCCGGATTAGGCTCGATTTTCAACGGGCCACGGACATGCGCCAGAAAGATGTCGACCACTTCGTGCTCGATCATGTTGTTGCCGACATCGGCGTGATATTCCAGCCGGTGACGGTATTCCGGGTACAGGCCGGTGATCCCCAATTCTTCTTTCAAACGCCGCACCGCGCATTCCGAGGGCGTCTCACCCCAGTCGGGATGGGTGCAGCACGTATTCGCCCAAAGACCCGGGGTGTGATATTTGCCCATGGCCCGGCGCTGCAGCAAAATCTCGGTGCCGCGCACCACGAAGACCGACACCGCCTTGTGCCGCAGGCCCTTTTCATGCGCCTCAAGCTTGTCTACGGGGGTCAACTCGCCATCAACCCAGGCCGGGATCATGATTCCCATCTGTCGTCTCCTGCTGCCGATCCGCCTGAAGGGCCAGACCTTCGAAATTGGCTGCGGCCGGTTCGGCTTGGCTCTGCGAAGCCATGCGTGCGATGCATGAAAAACTGCGCGCGACCAAGGTGGCGCTGATCCACAAGGTTATCAAGCGCACGAAAGGCCGCAGGGGCTGCGGCCTTTTGTAACCTCATGAGGTGCGAAATCTCAGGCGTTATTCGCCGGAAACGCTGACGATATAGGCGTAGACGTCTTCGGCACCCTTCTTCAGCTTGAATGTCATCTTGGACTTGGCCGAGGTTTCACCCAGATAATCTTTCAGGAACGCTTTGGGGTCCTGAGCATATTCCACAAAGGTGGCCTCGTCCCAGACCAGGCCGTTTTCGCCTGCGGCAACGATGCTGTCGCCATATTTGAACCCTTCGACGGTTCCGGCAGTCCGGCCGGCGATTCCGTAGAGGTTTGGACCGGTCTTACCGCCTTTGACGATTACTTCACCTTCCGGGTCAGCAATCTGGTGGCAGGATTTACACTTGTTGAAGGTCTTCTGGCCGGCGTCAGCGTCACCTTCTGCATATGCGGGAAGGGCCAGAAGGCCGACGATTGCGGTCGCGAGGATGCGATTCATAGCTTTTGCTCCGATACGAATTGGCTGCACCGAATGGACCGTCGGCGCAAAAAAGAGTCAACGCGCAGATTGCCGCGCGAGGGCACTGTGCCACTGCGGCATATAGGCCGTCCTTAACTTAAGTCATGTAATCCGACCAACAGGGCAAAAGATCGCCCGCTGCCGGCGAGGCCAGATACACCGCCCGCGCAATGGCCCGCGCAAGGCACAGTGAGGCCGCATGTCCCAGAAGGCCCAGATTCGCGTCCGTCTCAATTTTCCGTGCACCGGTACTGACACCAAACACCAGATCGCCGTCGCCCGGCGTGTGCGCGGGAACAATAGCCCGCGCGATGCCATCATGTGCCGCCACGGCCAGCCGCTGGCACTGCGGTTTGGTCAATGCCGCATCCGTGGCAACAATGGCGATGGTAGTGTTGCCCTTATCCGGTTCGGCAGGTCGCATCGCCTTCGCCTTGCGGCTGTCGACCGTGCGACCAAGACCGGTGGCGGAATCAGACCCTAATCCGCCGAATTCATCCCCGATTTCAAACGGGGCTGCCCAGAAATGGCGGTCTCCGGGAGTGGTAACGCTGCCCAGCGGATTGGCTGCAACCAATGCGCCAACTGTGACGCCGTTCTCCATCACGATCGAGGCCGACCCCAGCCCGCCTTTGTGCATAGCGGCCAGTGCCCCGGTGCCTGCACCTGCGGTTCCCAGATCGAACACTTCGGCGGCGGCGTCGAAGGCCTTGCGTCCAAGGGCGCGATAGGGGTTTTTGCTCCATGCCTTGTCACCGCCGTTCAGCAGATCAAACAGGATCGCGCCGGGCACGATGGGAACAACCGCGTTGCCAACCTGAAAACCGCGACCCTGCCCGTGCAATCCCTCGGATACCCCGGAACAGGCGTCCAATCCAAATACCGAACCGCCCGACAGAACAATCGCATCAACCCGCGAGACCGATTTGTCCGGAGCCAGCAAGTCGGTTTCCCGCGTTCCGGGCGCGCCGCCCATGACGTGAACAGACGCCATAAAGGGGTCCTCCGCCGTGAGTACCGTGGTTCCGGATTTCAGCGTGTCGTCCTGTGCGTTCCCGACCAGCAGGCCAGGGACATCGGTGATTAGGTTTCGGGGTCCGGGGGTCATCGCTATCTTTGACGTTGGGGCCGGAAAGCGCGCGGGCGCGCTGCCCCCGGCGGAGGTATTTTTGGCCAGATGAAGAGCGGATCAGATACAGCGGCCACCGTCGACCTCTAGCGCGGCGCCGGTGATCATGCTGGCCTCATCGGAACATAGGAAGCAGGCCGCATTTGCCATGTCTTCGGGCGTTGAAAAGCGGCCCAGTGGGATTGTCGAAAGGAATTTTGCGCGCATTTCTGGCGTGTCTTCTCCCATAAAGGATTTGAGCAGCGGCGTTTCCCCTGCTACCGGACAGATCGCATTCACCCGGACCCCCGATGGGGCCAATTCAACCGCCATGGTCTTGGTAGCGGTGATCATCCAACCCTTGGAGGCGTTGTACCAGTTGAGGTTCGGACGCGGCGACAGCCCAGCAGTCGAGGCAACGTTCAGGATCGCCCCAGAGCCCCGAGATTTCATATGTGGCACTAGTGCACGCGCAGTCAGGTAAACGGACTTCATGTTCACGTTGAACACACGGTCGAAGTCCTCTTCGCTCACATCCTCAAGCGGGGTCGGCATATGAGTAACGCCGGCGTTGTTCACCAGAATGTCGAGATGCCCAAGCCGGTCAAAAGCCGCGTCCGCCATGCCTTGTACCGACGGGCCATTGGCCAGATCGACCTGGTGCGCAAAAGCGTTCGGGCCCAGCTGATTGGCCTGAACCTCGGCCGCATCGCCATTGATGTCCGCGATCATGACACGTGCCCCTTCGGACAGGAATTTCCGCGCGATACCGGCACCAAAACCAGAAGCACTACCGGTTACGATTGCGGTTTTTCCCTCTAACCTCATGATCTTGTCCTCTTGCAGCTGCGCCAGATCAAAGTAGCGAAGCACCGCAAAGATACCAGATCAATCTTCGGAGACCTTGCCACGCAGGGCTTTGACGTCCGACCGAGCCTTTTTGGAAGCCAGACGTCGCTTGACCGAACCATATGTGGGTTTGGTGGCGATACGGCGCTTGGGTTTAACCGTAGCGCGGACGATGAGCTCGGCCAACCGGTTGCGGGCTATTTCACGGTTGCGCGCCTGACTGCGGGTTTCGTCGCATTGAATGATGATTGCGCCCTCTTTGGTCCAGCGTCGCCCTGCCAGCCGTTTCAGCCGCGACTTGACCGGATCGGGCAATGAGGGCGAGCGCGCCGCCTCGAACCGCAGTTCGACGGCAGTAGACACCTTGTTCACGTTCTGCCCGCCAGGGCCCGACGAGCGGATAAAGCTCTCGGTCATTTCCCAGTCCTGCAGGGTGATATCGTCGGTAATGCGCAACATAAGCGTGACTTTACAGTCTTGAAAGAAAAACAAAAAGGGCCGCCCCATATGGGACGGCCCTTCGAAAGCTCAGGAGGTTGGGTCGGTTAGATCAATCGACCAGCCGGAGCGAGCGCTCCGCCAAGGGCTGCCTTAACAGGCGATCCCCCCGGTTGTTCCAACACCTCTCTCCAATCCCTTTCTCGACATTGGATCACCTCCTTTCAAACTGTTTCCGTTACCCTGAATCGTGCCACGAGTTGCGCAAAACGCAAAGCGTTTTTTTTACGCGGGCTGAGCGGTCAACCGCGCAACGATCAGCTTGAACGGGATCAGCGCGATCAGAGCCAGCGACAGTTTCACCAGCCAATCCGCAAAAGCTAGCGTTACCCACAAGGGTGCCATCGGGCCGGTCAGCATGAAGGGCACAGGCTCCCACGCCCAGCTGATTGCCGCGTCAGCATCTGCGCCGAAAATCGTGACCGAGGCCGAAAAGGCGATGACAAAGAACAGCGTGGTGTCCAGCGCAGACCCTACCAGAGTCGACGCCAACGGGGCACGCCACCAGCGACCGCCACGCAGGGAATTGAATACCGTGATGTCAGTCAGCTGTGCGATCAGGAATGCGGTGCCGGATGCAACGGCGACACGCAATGGCACAGCGGCATAGGTAAATCCGTCGCCCTGAAGCATGATTTGCGTTCCGATCAGCGAGCAGACGACACCTGTCAGAAAACCGGCAAACACAACTTTGCGGGCCTGGCCTACACCATAGACGCGATTCATTATGTCGTTGACGAGGAAGGCCAGCGGATAAGTAAATGCGCCCCAGGTCAAAAGACCATCAAGCAGCAGAAACTGGACCAGAATGTTCGAGGCCACAACAATGGCGGCCATGGCAATGATGCCGGGTATGTAAGCGCGTTGCATTTTCAGATGCCCGTTTTGACAAGGTAGCGGCGACTTGGCCCCGGGCTCATCCCAAGGCAAGCCGTGCGTTTAGACCTTTGGTTTTGCCAAGTCAATCGGGCAGAAGAAATTCGACCAGTTCTGTGCGTTGCAGCGCCAGAAAGTTGTCATCTGACACCATCGTCGCGCGCAAACTGCCCTGATCGTCGCGCCAGATCGACACCCCCTCGAGATTGTCATGCGCGCCGGTTCCCGATTGAAACACAACCTCTTCAGCGCGCAGGGTATCTCCGTCGACCTGCCATCGGCGAAGTCGCGAGCGGAATCCGGTCCAGCCGACGTCGCGTTCCAGTACGTAAAGCCTGCCGTCGGGGCCGAAATCGGCAGCAACCGGCAGGAATTTTCCCCGTTGCGGCAAGACAAAAGGTGTCGACCATGATTGCCCGTCCCATCGATAGACCGGAATATCGCCGTCGTTCGTGCGGTTTTCCTCGGGCATCGTGAAAAGATAACCGGATTTATCGATTGCCAAAGCTTCGAGCGACCCGTTGACTTCAAAGCCGTCGAACACTTTGGGGCGTGGTAAAACCTGCGCCCATGCACCCGGAGCCGAGTAATAGGCCACGCGGTGCGTACCTTCGAACGAGATAAAAAGACCACCATCCGGCGCAACGGCTATGCCCTCAGAGTCTCCATTGCGTTTGGTCAGCTTCCGACCTGTGCTGGAAAGAAGCGGCCAGTGCCCGGTGATTTGGATGTCTACAATTCTACCATCCTCGCGATCCACTCGGGCGGTTACCAGTTTCGCCCGATCGGTCACGGCGATCATGTCGCGACCGCCATTCGCGAGGTGGATGGCGGAGAACCCGCCAAACCACTCGGCCGTGTGACGCCAGGTGAAACTGCTCAGTGGGCTGGCCGCCCTGTTATCGACGGCCCAAACTGCACTGGCCAGCAGTACTGCGACGATCAGTTGGATTGTAGAACTTGTGCGCATTGCTGAGGTAGATCGGCCAATCGGTATTCCCGTCGTGGCTTAGGTGCAGGGGCGTTCGGGTCAGGCGGGGGCGGGTTGAGAATGTTGTTCACCCATTGCTGCGCCTCGGCACAGCCATCGCCTTTTGGCGGAGGATCCTGGTTAACGCAACCGCCGGATCCCCGCGGGCACTTCAGCCGCACGTGGAAATGGTAGTGATGCCCCCACCAGGGCCTGATCTTGCGCAGATAGGCGCGATTGCCCTTCTCATTCTTGCACATTTCGACCTTGGCACCGGGAAACACGAATATCCGCGCGACCCGTTTGTCCTTGGCCGCCTCGCGCAGCACCGCATGGTGCTGTTTGGTCCAGTTTTGGTTCACGAATGCCCCGTTGGACCGGCGCAGCGAAATGGATGAGATATTCTCGCGCGCCTTCCGGCTGAGGCGCATGTTGTCGCCGGGCAGCATCCAGATATCGATGTCCAGACCCAACTGATGCGAGCGGTGGCCCGAGGTCATCGGCCCACCGCGCGGTTGGCTGATATCCCCAATATAGAGACCATTCCACCCCGGCTGGTTAGCCGCAAACCGGCTGAGGTCCTGTACATAGTCAATCGCTGCCGGATGTCCCCAGTTGCGGTTGCGCGACAGCCGCATCGCCTGCCATGTCGGCCCTGTTTCGGGCAATTGAACCGAACCCGCCGCGCATCCGCGCGAATAACTGCCGAAGGCGGCCGGTTTTTGCTGTGAACTTGCCTTCTGAGCCCCGAACAACTGCTTTGCCAAGGGCTGTGCCGAGGTTGTGTTCGCCAGGGCAATTGTTGCCAGTATTGCTAAAAAACGTAGTATTATCATCTGCTCTGATCCCCTTCCGGTTTCACCCAGCGCATCAGGAATAGTCCAAGAATAAACAACAGAACGATTGGTGACACCCCCAGTCTCGCGCTGCCCGTCGCCGTTGTGGCAATCCCGATCAGCAAAGGGGCGGCAAACGCGGTTGCACGACCCGACAGGCCATAGAGGCCGAAGCTTTCAACCGGTGCATCAGGATCGGTATGCCGCACCATCATCGAACGGCTGGCCGATTGCAAAATGCCGCCCATACCGCCAATCAGAACGCCGCAACCGAAGAACACCAGATCCGGCAGGCCGGACCCTTCGGGCAGGGAAATGCCAAAGATCTGCGTCCGGTCCATCGACACAATGGTTGTGCAGACAAAGATCAACACCCAGATGGCCACCAAAATCACCGGTTTAGGGCCGTACTGCTTGTCCAGCTTACCGCCAATCCAGGAAAACGCGGCAGCGGCCAGCACGCTGACAATGCCAAAGATTCCGATCTTGATCAGGTCCCATTCCAGCACCAGCCGCGCATACACGCCGCCAAAGCTGTAAAGCCCGTTCAGCGCGTCGCGATAAAACATCGACGAACCCAGATAGCTGGCCAGGCTAATCCGGTGACGCAGGTTTGAGATCGACTTGGCCAGCAGGCTCAGCGCTTCCCCCACGCTGCCATTCTTGTCCTTGGGTTCATCGTCCCGGACCCACAGGAAATACGGGATCATGAAAAGAACGAACCACCCTGCCGTGAACGGGCCGACAAAACGTGTGCCCTGCTGGGTTGAGGCATCCAGCCCAAACATCGGATCCATCCCGATCAGGGTTTTGCCGTTGGCCTGCTCAACGAACAGCGCCAGCATGATCGCGAGGGAAATCAGCCCGCCAAAATAGCCGAAAGCAAAGCCGGAACCTGAAATCTCACCAACCTCGTTGTCGTCGCCCAGATCGGGCAACTGCGAATTGATGAAGATCAGCGCGTATTCGGCACCGACAAAGCCCAGGCCAAAAGCCGACAGCATCAGCCACATGTTCGACCCGTCCGGCAGCGTGTACCACAATGCCGCAGAGCCCACCGCATACATGACCGAAAAGGCAAAAATCCACGGGATGCGCCGACCCGAGACATCGGCCATGGCCCCCAGTAAAGGCGCGCCAAACGCAATGATCAGCCCGGTGATCGTCAGGCAGTTGGCCCAAACCGTCTGCGCCCGCGCGGCGGCGGCTTCGGCATCCAGACCGGTTTCCGCGAAATACCCGGCCGCTACCCCGGCGAAGTATGGACCGAAAACAAAGGTGACAAGCAGAGTGTGGTACGGCTGGCTGGCCCAATCGAAAAACCACCAGCCCCAGATGCGCTTGCGCTTGGAAATCTCTGCCATGCCTGCCCCTGTTTTATCGTTGCCGTCATAAGACGGGTCTTTAGGCCAATTCGCAAGCGTTCTATTGTTGCGCACTTGCTCTTTGCCACAGAGGCGCTTAGGTCTCAGCTAGTTAGAAATCGGAGTGCCCATGCTGTCGCTGATCCAAATCCTTCTGCTGATCCTGGACATTGTCTGGTTCATTATTCTGGCACATGTGATCATGAGCTGGCTGATCAATTTTCAGGTTCTCAACCTGCATCAGCAGCTGGTTGCGCAAATCTGGTACGGGCTGAACCGCATATTAGAGCCTATCTATGGCCCGATCCGCCGGGTGCTGCCCAATATGGGCGGGCTCGACCTGACACCTCTGGTCGTACTGGTGGCCGTTTATGCCCTGCGGATTATCCTGATCAACAATGCGGTGTATTTCGTCTGAGGCCTTGTTCACGGATTCTTAGTATGTGATGGTCCTGTCTTAAGAGCAGATAAACCTTAAAACAGGGCCGCCCCGCACATGTTCGACGCCGCACCTATGCTGCGAGATGTCTTTGGATTCGACGATTTCCGCCCCGGCCAGGAAGAGATCGTCGATGCCGTGACCGCAGGCGAAAATGTGTTGGCGATCATGCCGACAGGTGGCGGCAAATCCCTGTGTTATCAACTGCCTGCACTGATGCGGGACGGCGTAACGGTAGTGATCTCACCGCTGATCGCCCTGATGCGCGATCAGGTGCGCGGACTGCAGGAGGCTGGGGTTGAGGCCGGGGCGCTGACCTCGGGCAACACCCCGGAAGAAACCGATGCCGTTTGGGCGGCGTTGGAAGCCGGACGGTTGAAACTGCTATACATGGCGCCTGAACGCCTGGCGGCCGGGTCGGCGCTGGGGATGCTGCGCCGGATCAACGTCAACCTCATCGCCGTGGACGAGGCGCATTGTGTCAGCCAATGGGGCCATGACTTTCGCCCCGATTACTTGCGGATCGGAGAGCTGCGCCGTGCTTTGAACGTGCCCTTGGCAGCCTTCACAGCTACGGCTGACGCCGAGACGCAGGATGAGATCGTCGAAAAGCTGTTCGACGGTGCTCCGCCCAACAAATTTTTGCGCGGGTTTGATCGTCCCAACATCCACCTGGCGTTTGCCGCCAAGGATGGCCCCCGCAAGCAGATCCTCGATTTCGCCGAAGCCCGCAAAGGCCAGTCCGGCATTGTTTATTGCGGGACCCGCAACAAGACCGAAGTTCTGGCGCAGGCCCTGCGTGCCGAGGGACACTCAGCCTGCCATTATCACGGCGGCATGGAGGCCGAAGATCGCCGCATCGTCGAGACCCGCTTTGCCCGCGAAGACGGCCTGATCGTGGTCGCCACGGTGGCCTTCGGCATGGGGATAGACAAGCCCGATATCCGTTGGGTCGCCCATGCCGACCTGCCCAAATCCATCGAGGCCTATTATCAGGAAATCGGCCGCGCGGGCCGTGACGGAGGCCCGGCCGAAACTCTCACCTTGTTCGGTCCCGACGATATCCGCCTGCGCCGCTCGCAGATTGACGAAGGGCTGGCCCCACCCGAGCGGCGCATGGCCGACCATGCGCGGCTGAACGCCCTTCTGGGATTGGCCGAGGCGTTGGAATGCCGCCGTCAGACTCTGCTGGGCTACTTTGGTGAGGAAGCCACGCCCTGCGGTAAATGTGATCTGTGCGACAGCCCACCCGAGATTTTTGACGGCACCACGCCGGTTCGCATGGCCCTGTCCGCGATCCTGCGCACCGAGGAATGGTTTGGCACAGGTCATCTGATCGATATCCTGCTGGCAAACGAAACCGACAAGATCCGCGCGCGCCGCCATGATGAGCTTTCGACCTATGGGATCGGCAAGGACTGGTCGCGTCCGCAATGGCAGGCAATCTTCCGGCAGATGATGGGGCACGATCTGGTACGCCCTGACCCGGAACGCCACGGCGCGCTGCGCATGACCGAGACGGCCAAACCGATCCTGAAAGGCGAGGCGCAGATCAATCTGCGCAAAGACACGCTGCGCAAAGCGGGACGGCGACCGGCCGTCAAGATGATGGTCTCGGAAGAAGACGCGCCGTTGCTCTCCGCTCTCAAGGCCAAACGCCGTGCACTGGCAGAGACTGCACGCGTCCCGGCCTATGTGATTTTCCCCGACCGCACGCTGATTGAGATGGCCGAGAAACGCCCGACAACGCTGGACGAGATGGCCCGCATCGGGGGCGTCGGTGCAAAGAAACTGGAACGCTATGGCGACACGTTTCTTGAGGTCGTCGCAGGCGCCGTCGAGGCCGTTCATCCCGCACGGCGCAAATTGGCCGGTCGGGATCAGGGCGAGATCTATGACCGGTTGCTCGAAGTGCAGTCGCAACTGTCGCGCGGTCCGGATGGCATCGACAAACCGCTCACCTGCTCGGCCTCGCAGCTTGCCAAGGTCGCACAGTTGCGCACGGACGATCCCCAGGCGATGGAAAAGCTATTGGGCGACCGTCGTCACGAAAGGTTTGGGGCCGCCTTTCTGGACGTGCTGCGCATGGCGGGCTAGATACCCCGAAACAGGCAAGGAAAGAGGGCGGATATGCTGGTAGTGATTTCTCCGGCCAAACGGCTGGACTGGGCAGAGCGGGACGTTGAGGTCACGCAGCCCGACTTTCAGGACGATGCAATCCGCCTGTCAAAAACCGCCCGCAACCTAACGCTGGGCGATCTGAAAAAGTTGATGGATCTGAGCGACGATCTGGCGCGCCTGAACCGTGACCGGTATCGCGCCTTTTCAGATGAGCCCGAAGCCGCGGTAACCCGCCCTGCGGCATTGGCTTTTGCCGGCGACACCTATCAGGGCCTTGAAGCGACCTCGCTGGACGCCGAAGAAATGGCTTGGGCACAGGATCATCTGCGCATTTTGTCTGGGCTTTATGGCGTTCTACGGCCGCTGGACGCGATTCAGGCCTATCGTCTGGAGATGGGCAGCAAACTAAAAACGCGGCGCGGTAAGAACCTGTATGAGTACTGGCGCGACCAGTTGAGCAAAGCGCTGAACACGCAGGGTGATCAGATCGGATCGGATGTACTGGTGAACTGCGCCAGCCAGGAATATTTCGGCGCAGTAGACCCTAAATCGCTGAAATTGAGGGTCATCACACCTGTTTTCATGGAAGACAAAGGGGGCACACCCAAGATCGTCAGCTTTTTCGCCAAGAAGGCACGCGGAGCCATGGCGCGTTACATTATCCAGCACCGGCTAACCGATCCGAAAGGGTTGCTGGACTTCGACACCGGCGGCTACGAGTACCGCCCCGAGCTGTCGGAAGAGGACAAACCGGTCTTTCTCCGCCCCTATCAGGCTTGATCCAGCATCGATGGGTCGTAGGCAACTAGTTCGACAGTGTTGCCCTCGGGATCTTCGGTGAAGATGCCACGCCAGCCGATCCAGCCGAACTGCTCGACGCGGTACGGCTGGCCGATATTGTCGTACCAGCGCATCACCGCTTCCTGCTCGTCAAAGGGCAGCGATAGGGCGATATGATGCAGCGACGACCCTCCGCCCGTTGCCGGTTTCTGCCGGCCTGTTGGGTGCAGCCCGGGCCGCGGCGCAGCGGTGTAATGAAACAGTGCCAGAACCTGCGTGTGCCCGCCGAATCCCGGTGCAATCTGAAAAAAGGTAATCGCGCTGTTATGATCCCCGCTCAGGCGCTTTAGCCCAATCACGTTTTCATAAAATTCAACCATCGTACCCATATCGGCGCAGCGGATAGCAATCTCACCCAACGCGCGGGGCTGGAAACCTCGATCTTCAGTCATGAGCGCACCCTATTCGGGCTGACTGCCGTCGGCAATGACCGAAGAGCAACCGTCCGGTCTGTGCGTCAAAATCATTTTATGAATCTTCTGCTTTTGCAACGGCTTGGTCAGGTAGTGATCCAGTCCGGCCGACAAAATACCCTGATCGTCCCCGGCCATCGCATGCGCTGTTAAAGCAACGATCGGAACGTGCCGACCGGTCTCAATCTCGCGCCGCCGGATTTCCTCCGTCGCCTGTTTGCCGTCCATTTTCGGCATCGAGATGTCCATGAAGATCAGGTCGGGGTCAAAGTCCTGATGCTCTTGCACCGCTTCGATTCCGTCACCGGCAAACCGCAGGTCGATGTGCAAATCCTTGACCATTTTTCGAAGGATCAACTGGTTGGTCCGGTTATCCTCGGCGGCAAGCACGCGCATTTTACGCGCGCTTGCCGCCTGCACGGCCCGGTTTGGCTGGTTGATAACCGGAATACCTTCTGAAAACGTGTCATGCGACGGCCCTCCGAGCGCCATCAGTCGCGCATACAACTCGGCCCGAGGAATCGGCTTTTGCAGAACGCCTTCGATCAGATGACGCGCCGGGTGGGCGTGAATGACACCGGGATTGGCCGACATCACCACAACCGGTAGGTCGCTCCATCCCCGATCTCTGAGCGTGACGGCCAGTTCCAGCGCATCCATGTCAGGCAGATCATGATCACACAGCAGAAGATCCACGCTGTCATCCAGTTCGGCCAATGCCTCGCGACCCGATGCGCAGACCGTCACCTGCGATCCCAAACGGCCCAGTTGTTTCGACAATATCGCCCTGTTGGCAGCCAGGTTCTCGACGATCATGACGTGGCGCAGGCGACCATCGAGATCCGGTGGAGCGGGTTGCGGGCCCTCCGCTGTAGGCAGCGAGACCCGGAACCCGAAACAGGAGCCCTGACCCGGATCGCTTTCTACCCAGATGGACCCGCCCATCAGCGTGATCAGCCGTTTGGTGATGGCCAGACCAAGACCTGTTCCCTCGAACGCCCGGTTTCGTTCATCCTCGACCTGATTGAATTCACCAAAGATGTGCCCGATCTTGTCTTCATCGATGCCAATGCCCGTGTCCTCGATCGCGACATGCACGTCGCAGGACTGCGTGTCCGCGTTGGGCACGCCGGTGACACGGATCAGGACGTGACCCTCAGAGGTGAATTTGACCGCATTGCCGACGAGATTGGTCAGAACCTGCCGGACCCGTCCGGGATCACCCACAAACAAAGTGGGCAGGAACAGGTCGTAGTCCACCAGCAGCGTCAGCCCTTTGTCGCGAACGCTGGGTTGCAACAGCATCGCGACCTCAAGAATGCAGCGTTCAAAATCGAA
This sequence comes from Ruegeria sp. CE8, assembly GCF_056537465.1. Classification (NCBI taxonomy): domain Bacteria; kingdom Pseudomonadati; phylum Pseudomonadota; class Alphaproteobacteria; order Rhodobacterales; family Roseobacteraceae; genus Ruegeria; species Ruegeria sp. CE8. The sequence continues at coordinate 83,057 of NZ_JBQFRP010000006.1, read as the reverse complement.
CTGTTCCGGATGCAGGGTCAGCTTGTCAGCCTCGATCTTCGAGTAATCCAGGACGTCGTTGATGATGACCAGCAGCGCTTCGCCCGAATTGCGGATGGTGTTCAGGTAAAGCCGTTGCTCTTCGTCCAGAGGCGTTTCGGACATCAGTTCGGTCATGCCTACGATGCCGTTCATCGGGGTTCGGATTTCGTGGCTCATATTGGCCAGAAAAGCCGATTTGGCACGGTTTGCCGCCTCGGCCCGTTCGCGGGCGGCGGTCAACTCGGCCTCGTGGCGCACTGATGCGGTGATGTTCAGGGCCAGGCTCACGACGTCGCCGCCATGGCCCCGTTGGTCGATCAGCTTGATGTAGTGGCCGTTCCATAATCGTATGACCTCGGGCTGAGGATTCAAAACAGCCCACCGTTTCAGCAACCTGTCGCACCAACTGGAGGCAGTTTCCGATCCGATATCGACAAGCCCTTCGGTCGTCAGAATTTCAAGAAGCCGGGGATAGGTGACACCCGGCGCGACCTCTTCCAACCCGTCAAACACACTCAGGTATGCCGCATTGGCTCCAATAAGACGGCCTTCCTCGTCAAAAAATGCGAACCCGTCCTGAATAGTCTGAATGGAATGCCACAACCGGCGCTCGGCCACCTCGATTTTGGCGTTTGCGACCGTCAGATCGGATTTGACCTTTTCGTTTTCATCCCGAACCGTTTCGACCTCGGCCTGAGTTTCTCCGATCCGCTTGGTCAGCGCCATCGCGTGCAGGCCCAGTTTGCGGTTGGCGGCAGACAATTCCGCCTGTTTCATTTCTAGTAACCGTTCTGCCGCAAGGCGCGCGCGCCGTTCCTGTGCCAGTTTTCCTGCAAGACTCATCTGTGGTGATCCCGGAGTAATCCGCGCCCAGCATCCCGGCAGAGCGTGAAGAACTGTTTAAACCGTTGCCCAAAGTTCAAAGCCCGTGCCAGTCTTGGCAAAACGGAGGTGTAACATGCGGGTTTTTCTTGGCGCTTTGATGGTTTTTGGAGTGTTTGCCCAACCCGTGGCGGCGAAGTGTGCCACGGATGTTCAGATCGAACGGTTTGTCGCAGATTACATTTCCAATACGCCCACTGTAGCTCTGTCGACGGGTGGCACGATAGAGGACGCATTCTGCACGCAGGAGCGCATAGTAGTAGCGTTAGAGCCACATATGGGCCCCATCATCGGCTATAAGGCCGGATTGACCAGTGCTCCGGCACAGGAAAGGTTTGGTGCATCCGAGCCGGTGCAGGGTGTGCTGTTCCGCGACATGATGCTGGAAGATGGTGCGTCCGTTCCGTATGGCTGGGGCGCGCGACCCGTGTTCGAGGCCGACCTGATCCTGGTCGTAGGCGATGAAGGGATCAACCAGGCCACGACACCCGAGGGCGTTCTGAAGAATGTCTCGGCCATCCGCCCCTTTATCGAGCTGCCGGACCTGACCCTCGCCGAAGGCGAACCGATTACCCCGGTCACCCTGACGGCCATCGGTGTTGCGCCCAAGCTGGGTGTTCTGGGCGCTGAAATTCCGGTGACGGACCCGGCGACGATGTCGCGGGCCCTGGCAGATATGACCGTCACACTCCGCACGGCAAATGGCGAGGTTCTGGCCCAAGCGCCGGGTACGGCGGTGTTGGGTCACCCGGCCAACGCGGCGCTTTGGCTGATGTCCAAAGGGATCGAATTCGAACCGGGCGACCTAATTTCAGTAGGGTCCTTCGGGCCATTGTTTCCGCCCGCCAAAGGCGAAGGCGGGGCATCTGTCACATACGAAGGTTTGCCCGGTGATCCAACGGTCAGCGTCGTGTTCGACTGACCTAGCGCCGCCCCTCGCGCAGCCAGCCCGCCAGCAGGAACCCACCCGCTAGCAACAAAACCAACCAGGGCGGCAGCAGCCCGGCTTGAGTCACATCGCGGGTTTCATACGCATTCCGCGGTGTCAGCCCGATCCATCCGCGCCCTGCTGCGGGACGCCCGGAACGCACGTTTCGGATTGACGGCAAGCCGTCCTCCAACCGCAGTGCGCCACCACGCAACTCGGCCACTACAGGCTCCAGAACGTCAGGCGTGGCAATTGTACGCTCGAACTCTTTAGGTGCTGCCGGACCCAGGCCGATGACAGTGGACTGATCGCCTTCCTGCAGGCGATAGAGGCCAATCTCGGGCCCGTAATACTGGGTCTCGAACCGCCCCGGAGAGACCTCGTTTAACGTGACTTCCTGCGTTTCGCCGTTCGGGCGAATTACGGTAACTGGCCCGACCTTGTCCCCCAGCGTTTGGCGGATGATGCGCATCACCTGACCGTTGGCTTCGGCCCACAGGGCCTCTTCCTCAAGCTCGGGTTCTTTCATCATCCAGTGGGCAAGCCTGCGCAGCAGTTCCAGTTGCGGACCGCCGCCCTCAAAACCCCGACTCCAAAGCCAGGCGTGATCCGATGCCAAAAGCGCCACGCGGCCTTCACCAACCCGGTTGAGCACAAGCAGCGGCCGATCATCAACACCCGTCATCAACACTTCACCTGTGCGGTGGTTCACGTCGATCTGGCGCAACCACGCACCCCAATCCTCGGAATTGCCAAGGTCGGTTGTGACCGGATGACGATGCCCCAGATCGGTGACCATCGGCACATAACGCTCCTCGATCACGCGCGCAGTGGGCTGTGCGGGCAGGATTGGGGCCAGTGGCGAGCGGAATATGCTGTCGGCGCTTGCGAAATCCGGTCCTGCGGCAATCAGAACAGCACCGCCTTCGTTGATATAGTTGGTGACGTTGTCCAGATAGATCGCCGGCAGGATGCCGCGACGCTTGTAACGGTCAAAGATGATCAGGTCGAAATCGTTGATCTTTTCCAGAAACAGCTCACGCGTCGGGAAAGCGATCAGAGACAGCTCGTCCACCGGCACCCCGTCCTGCTTTTCCGGTGGCCTCAGAATGGTGAAATGCACCAGATCGACCGAGCTGTCGGATTTCAGCAGGTTGCGCCACGTCCGCCCGCCCGGATGCGGCTCACCCGAGACCAGCAGAACGCGCAGCCGGTCGCGCACACCGTTCATCTGTATCAACGCGGTGTTGTTGCGGTCAGTCAGTTCGCCTTCGGCCTCTGGCACCGTGAACTGAATCACGTTGCGCCCGCCGTGGGGCAGAGTGATCGGCAGTTCGACATCGATGCCGATGGGAATATTGAATTGCTCGGCCTCGCCCCCGTCTACAGAAATCTCCAGCGGCGCAGTTGTGGCCCCCGCAGGCGCGGCACCGCTGTCTTCGACACGAAGGGTCAGAGTGACAGGTTCACCAATAATGGCAAATGCTGGCGCATTGCGGACAATCAGACGGCGATCCCAATCCGTTTCTCGCCCTGTTTGCAGTAAGTGCATGGGCGCAGGCAGGTCCGGCGCCTGATCGGCGTCATGCACGATACCGTCCGACAAAACCAGAATACCAGCGATCCGGGCGCGAGGTTCTTCGGCCAGCGCTTCGTTCAGCGCAGCCATCACCTGCGTGCCTTCGTCCCCGTCGCCGTCCCCCACGCGAATGCGACGCAATTCCGTGTTGTCGCGGGATTCGATTTCGGCCGACAGTTCCTCGGCCGCTTGTGCGGTTTGATCCGTCCGGTCCGAGAGTGTCTGACTGGCGCTCTCATCCTCGATCATCAGCACGATATCTGTCAGCGGCGCACGATCCTCGATCTGGTAGACCGGGCCAGCCAGTGCAGCGATCACGACCAAGGCCGCAAGCCCGCGCAAAGCCCATCCCGACAGGCCCCGCCATAGGGCCAAAATGACACCGCCCACCGCAATAGCAGCTACGATGGCCAGAATGGGCCATGGGATCAGCGGATCGAAGATGACGGTTCCAGTCATTGTCCCAACCTGTCCAGCAGCGCAGGCACGTGCACCTGATCGGATTTGTAGTTCCCGGTCAGCACATGCATCACCAGATTGACGCCAAAGCGGTTGGCCAGTTCACGCTGGCGCTCGCCAGCATAACCGCGTCCGACCGGCAGCAAAGCCTGCCCGTTACGATCCACGGCCCAGGCCCCGGCCCAGTCATTGCCGCCGATCACCACCGGCGTCACGTTGTCGTTGAGGTTGCGGAACGGCATTCCTTCGATTTGCTCAGCATCCATCGGAGCGGCCTCGACCCAAACCTCGGTGCCGGCATAGCGCCCTGGGAAATCCTGCAACAGATAGAAGGTTCGGGTCAGAACGTGGTCTCTGGGAATAGGCTCTAACGAAGGGATATTCAGCGGCGCTGCAATCTGTTGCAACTTGCGCCCGTTCGGGCTCGCGGCCCCAAACCGGGCGACATCGGCATCGCGTGTGTCGAACAGGATCATGCCGCCCGACCGCAGATAGGCGTTGAGCTTGGCGTAAGCTTCGACCGATGGTTGTGGCTGATCCGGCGAGATTGGCCAGTAGAGTAGCGGGAAGAACGCCAGTTCGTCGCGTTCCAGATCAACGCCAAAGGGTTCGGCGGGTTCCACCGAGGTGCGATAGAACAGCGTCTGCGCCAAACCGCGCATCCCGGCGGCGGCGATGTCGTCGACCTGCGCATCTCCGGTCAGAACATGCGCCAGCACCAATTCCTTTGTCGCATTCAACGCAAAATCCGTTTCCTCGGGCGTCTGAGCCTGAGCCTCGGGCACCAGCAGAATCGCGCCCAGCGCAACGGCCGCCGCCTTGGCCAGACCAAGCCGACCCGACAACGCCAGTGAAGCGATCACGTCAATAGTCAGCAACAGCAACGCGAGACTGAGCAGAATGCCCCCGATGGGGGTTTCGGTGCTGACCTCTTGCCCCTTGATCGGAACATCCGACGGCCAGATCGCAGGGTTGAGCACCGCCTCGTCATTCAACACGTTCAGCGCCAATTTCTGCTTGCCGCTTTCGTACAAACCCGGTCGCAGGTCAGGGCCGATCTTGCCGGACACCAGTTCCACCCCATCGACGCCCGCCAGATTGCCCGCATCAGACAGGGTGCCAAAGCCGTCCATGACTTGAATTGGCTCCCAAGTAGTGCCCTGCAACTGTGACTCCTGCCGGGATTTGGCCGCCGATGCCACCGCAAGCCGGTCCAGCATCTCAACAAACAGGCCGGACAAGGGAAGGCTGGACCACTCGGCATCTGCAGTCACGTGGAACAGCACGACCTGCCCCAAACCCAGTGCCTTGCGTGTCACCAGAGGCGTGCCATCCGACAGCGAAGCAATGACGCGATCCGCCAGATTAGGGTCTGGTTGCGCCATGACCTGGGTCGTGACCGTCACGTCCTCAGGCACCTGCAACCCATAGAAAGGTGAGCTTTCGGGGAATGGTGCCAGACCTTTGGCCTCTCCCCAGCTCATCGCACCTCCGACCGAGCGGCCGCCGCTGCGCAGGCGCACCGGCAGCAGGGCATCTTCGGAATCTCGGCCCAGATCGCTGGCAGCCATGCGCGGGCCGGCGAAGCGCAGCAAAAGACCGCCCTGTTCGACCCATTCGACCAGCGCCGCCTGTTCTGATCCGGCCAGTTTCGCCACATCGGCCAGGACAATCACGTCGGGGTTTGCGGGCAGGATTTCAAGCAATCCACCTTCGACGAAATCCGCTGTGGGGATCAGAACCTGCGTCAGATAATGCAGCGGTGACAGCAGTTCCAACCCTTCGCGGTTCAGTGTTCCGGCAATCAAGGCGACCTCGCGCCGGCGCAGGCTGTCATCGGTCAGCGTCACAGCCCCTGCCGAACGCTGCCCCTGAATTTCAAAGCGTGTGATCCGCGCGCGTAGCTCTGATGGTAGGGCCAATTCAACCTCAGCCAGCGTCTCGCCACTTGCAAACTCCATATCAACCGATTGCAGAATCCGCATGGCACCGGCCGGATCGCGGCCCTGCGCCAGAATAGTGATGCGCTCGAATGGTCCGGGTTCTGCCCGCTGGGCTGTCAATTGAATGACACCGTCCTGATAGGCGGCGGGCAGGATGGCAACTGCAGGCGTCGGAGCCTGGTAGACCGTGACCGCCCCGCGTGCACGCAGCGCGGACAGGATGTTATCATGCCCCTCATAGCTCAGGCGATCGCTGAACCAATGGGTATCAAACTCGCCCTCCACCTGATCCAGCGAGGCCAGTGTCTGGTCGATCTGTACATTTGTTGGTTGCCACGGCATCGGGACCAGCCCTGGCAAGCGACCGCGCCATGCCTCAGCTGCCTGAAATACCGGGGCTTCGGGTTCGGTCAGACGCAGGATTGCAACCGTACGCCCCGCGCGGCCAGCCTCGGTCAGTTGCGCGTCGATCTGGTCCAGAGTTGAGGACCACCGCGTGGCCCCGCCCCAACTGGCATCAAGCACCAGCAACAGCGGACCCGTTCCAGTCTGATCACGCGATGGGTTCAGGACCGGCCCGGCCAATCCGATGATAATCGCGGCAGCCGCCAGCATCCGCAGCAGCAACAACCACCACGGGGTACGGTCGGAAACGCTCTCATCATCTTTCAGGCCCAACAACAGCGTCACCGCCGGGAACAACCGGCGGATCGGTGCAGGTGGTACGGCACGCAGGATCAACCACAGGATCGGCAGGGTCAGAAGACCCAGCAACACCCATGGTGCGGTAAAGCCGATGCCCGCCAGAACCGTCATCCCGTTCCCCCATCCAGCGCGCGGTAGAGCCACAACAGAGCCGCTTGTGCGCTGTCACCGGTGTGATGAAGCCCCAGTTGCCAGCCCGTTGCACGACACAATTGCGTCAACGCATCTTTGCGTTTGGCAAGCCGCTCCAGGTACCGTTCACGCAAATCTCCGGCTTTGAGCGTTTCGTGTCGAACGGATCCGCCGACGCTTTCAAAAATCGTGCGGCCCCGGTAGGGGAATGTTTCTTCCCCGGGGTCGAGGACCTGCAGGACCAGACCCCGTACGCCCCGGTCGGCGGCTTTGGTCAGGGCCAGTTCAACCTCGTCCATCGGACCGAGAAAATCGGAAATGAATACGGCCCGCGCGTGTGGGATCATGGCGCGGTGTTCAGGTGGGGAGTAGTCTGCCTCGGCATCCTCGGACCATGCCTGTGCAAGCCGGATGATCTGGGCATTGCCACGCCGCGGCGGCAGGGTCGTACCGGTCAGGCCCACACGTTCGCCACCTCGCACCAACAAGATCGCCGTCGCCATACCCAGCAAGCGAGCGCGGTCGGCCTTGGTGGGCAGGTTCTTGTCCGACGCAAACCGCATCGACGCGCCCTGATCGACCCACAGCATAACCGATTGAGCAATCTGCCATTCGCGCTCGCGCACAAACTGCTGATCGCCTCGCGCCGACCGGCGGTGGTCGATCATTCGGCGGCTGTCCCCAATCTGGGCAGGGCGGTATTGCCAAAAGTCATCGCCAAGGCCCGAGCGGCGCCGTCCGTGGTCACCCAGAAGGACAGTTCCCGCCAAATGTTCCGCTCTGGCCAAAAGGGGCGGCAGCCGGGACGCCTCGGCCTCGGATCTTTCGCGAAGGGTCAGCGCGGCATTCACGCCGCAGCCTCGGTGCGGACCAACCCTGCGGCGGTGGTGTCAATGAGGTCAGCCAGGCTGTCACCACGCGCCCGCGCCGCAAAGTTCAGCGCCATCCGGTGGCTGAGGACCGGGCGCGCCATGTCCAGCACATCCTCGGCATTCGGTGCCAGACGCCCCTGCAACATCGCCCGCGCCCGCACCGTCATCATCAACGCCTGCGCCGCGCGAGGGCCAGGACCCCAGGCAACGGTTTCGGCAACGCGTTCGGAAACGCCAGCCTCTTCAGGGCGGAAAGCGCGAACAAGATCGAGGATCAGTTCCACAACCGAGTCGCCGACCGGCATCCGGCGCAGCAACACCTGCGCGGCCAGCAGTTCCTCTTTGGCGAATATCTGATGCGCCGCGTCTTCCTCTACGCCCGTCGTGGCCAGCAGAATATCACGTTCGGTCTGCCGGTCGGGGTATTCCACGTCGACTTGCACCAAGAAACGGTCAAGCTGCGCCTCGGGCAGCGGATAGGTGCCTTCCTGTTCGATCGGGTTTTGCGTCGCCAATACGTGGAACGGCTCATCCAATGCGCGATCTTCACCGGCGACAGTCACGGTGCGCTCTTGCATCGCTTGCAACAGCGCTGATTGGGTGCGCGGGCTGGCACGGTTAATCTCATCCGCCATCAGCAATTCGCAGAAGATCGGGCCGGGAATAAAGCGGAAGTGGCGGCTGCCATCCTCGGCGGTGTCCAAAACTTCGGAGCCCAGAATATCGGCGGGCATCAGGTCGGGCGTGAACTGGATGCGATTGCCATGCAGCCCCATTACGGTCGACAAAGTCTCGACCAATCGCGTCTTGCCCAACCCCGGCAGACCGATCAGCAGGGCGTGGCCACCACAAAGCAACGCGGTCAGAGTCAGGTCCACAACCCTTTCCTGTCCGATAAAGCGACGGGTGATCGAGGACTTGGCCTCTTGCAGCTTGGTTTCCAGCGCTTCGATCTCGGACACGAGGTCGGCAGGTTCGGTCATGACTTTCCCTTCCGTGGACTAATATGGTTGAAGTGTATCGCGCGAAAAGGAAATGGCAAAAGCAATGAGCGGACAAAAACCTGTGACCCCCTCTCCGGACGGGCTGGCGGCCTCGGTCAAGGCGGCCAAAACCAGGGGTTTACCCCCTGTTCACCTATGGAATCCTCCGTTTTGCGGCGATCTGGACATCAAGATCGCAAAAGATGGCACCTGGACTTATTTAGGTTCGCCCATCAATCGGTTCGAGCTTGTGAAGCTTTTTTCCTCAATTCTTAAGAAAGAAGACGGGAAATACTATCTGGTGACCCCGGTCGAGAAGGTGGGAATCACTGTCGAGGATGCGCCCTTTGTTGCCGTTGATTTCGATACGAGCGGCGAAGGGCAGGCGCAAACCCTGACTTTCACGACCCATGTCGGCGATACTGCGATTGCCGGACCTGACCACCCGATCCGAATTGTCATTGATCCCGAGACAGATGAACCATCTCCCTATGTATTGGTTCGCGCAAACCTTGAGGCGCGGATAGATCGCAAAAGCTTTTATCGGCTTGTCGACATCGCCATGCATAAGGACGACTGGTTCGGCGTTTGGTCCAGCGGGCAGTTTTTCCCGCTTATCCGATCGGATGATTTGCCGGATTAGGCAGACTGCGCGGATCGCCGTTCCTGCGCCAGTACAACGGCCATTGCGACGATCCCCGCGCCCAGCGCCCGGGTCCAGTTCCACTCTTCACCCAGCACCAGCATGATCAGCATCACGTAGAATGGCGCGATATTGATGTGGAAGGACGATAGCGCAACACCCAGCCTACCGATCGACGCGATGAACAAAACCTGGCTCAGCCCCATCGCAACAAGCGCGTAGATGACCAGCATCCCCGCCTGTTGAAGGTCAAACGGGGTCGCAGGCATCACATCCATGCCAATTTGCGTTGCCCCCAGTATCATCAGCGTCGCCATGACCAGCCCGCCGACGAAGGTTATTGTTGTACGCCCGGTCTGGCTGAGCTCGGGGAAATCCCGGGCCGTCGCCATGCTCGCCCAGCAGAACAAGGCCGTTGATACAACGGCACAGGCCGCCCCCAACCCCAGTTGCGCCGGTGCCAGAGCGCTGGTGGCAATCAAACCGCCGACAATCGACACAAGTACCCCCAGCGCAAAGTTCCACTTCAGCCGGCGCGTTCCCGCTGCCAGTTCCAGCAGCGTGGCCATCAATGGCGCGCACGAGGCGATGATCGCCACCGTCACCGGGTCAGTCAGTTTTTGCGCCACGATCATCAGGAGCATGGCCGTACCAAGCCCAAATCCCCCGACCAGCATCGCGTGCCCCCACCGCGCGGACACGACGCGGCGCGGCCCATCGATCAGCATCCAGATCGGCACCATGACAACAACGGCCAATGCCAGTCGCGCAGCCAGCAAAGCGACCGGAGGCCACGTCTGCAACAACACCTCGGCTGCCGGAAAACCGGCCGCCCACGTCAACATCGACGCCACCGCCAAACCGTTGCCGGACAATGCAGAGTTCTGTCCTGCAGGCGCAGAAAGAGTGTTCCCGCGCACGGGGTCTGGGCTCATCGCCATCGTGATCAAACCTTCTGTTGGCACGGCACCGTTGAAATGATTCGCCGCGTCGCAATGAAGGTCTCTGATTCAATCCGCGCGATCTGGTCGAATTTCGACAAACTGTCGTTTTCAGTCTCTTTCGCTGAAATTGGCTCGCGGATAAGGTCGGCCCATCAGCTATCCAAAGGCCACCAATGCCAAAATTCGCAGCGAATATATCCCTGCTCTTTGCCGAACTTCCCTATCTGGACCGGTTTCAGGCCGCAGCAGATGCCGGGTTCAAGGCTGTCGAGATACTGTTCCCCTACGATCTGGCCGCCAAAGAAACACGCCGCGCCTTGCTGGCCAGCGGGCTCGATCTGGTTCTGATCAATGCGCCGCCGCCCAATTACACGGGCGGCGACCCCGGCTATGCCGCCATCCCCGGTGGCGAGGCAAGGTTTCAATCAGATATCCGCCGCGTTCTGCGATATGCCGACGTCCTGCGCCCTGAACTGATCCACATCATGTCAGGCTATTCCGCTGGGCCGGATGCCTTTGACTGCATGGTGCGGAACCTGCAATGGGCAGCCGACCAGGCACCCCAGCAGCAATTCACGATTGAACCGCTCAACCCCGTGTCGCAGCCCGGCTACTACCTGAACGACTATGAATTGGCGGCGCAGGTATTGGACCGGGTGGATCGCCCTAATGTCGGCCTGCAATTTGACAGTTTCCACGCCCATATGATCCACGGCAATGCGCAGGCGATCTGGGATCGTTTTCACCCTCGGGTCGTCCACGCCCAGATCGGTGCGGCCCCGGATCGCAGCGAACCGGGACGCGGTCCGACGGATTTCGCTAGCCTGTTCACCGCGATGGATGCCGCAGGCTATGCCGGTTGGGTCAGCGCCGAATACACGCCCTCAACGCCACGCACACCTGACAGTTTTGGCTGGATGCGGGTCTAGCTCTGGCCTTTTGATTGAAAATACAGCACATCGGGAACGTCTCGACACTCAGGATGCCCAAAATGATTTCTGCCCGTTATGCCCGCGCCGTGTTCAGCCTGATCATGTCCGGCCTGATGTCCTGCATCGTGACCGGCATCGCGACCGTGAAAGCCATTGGATTTGGCCCCGACACCCTCGGTGACTGGATGGCGTCCTGGGCCTTCAGCTGGCCCATCGCCTTCTCCGTCATCCTGCTGTTTGGCCCATCCGTGCAACGGCTGGTCGACCGCATGGTCAGTCCACAGGACTGACCCGCTGCGAAGAGGCCTCGCCGGGCCTGATGAGCAGCGCGCCTTAGTGCGCCTCGGCCCAGTTGGCACCTTTTCCGGCATCCACGCTCAGCTTCACATCCAGCTTCACCGCCGGGTCAGAAGCGCCTTCCATGACGCCTCGCGCCACGTCGATCACCTGATCCACCGCATCTCCGGCTACTTCGAACAACAATTCGTCATGCACCTGCAGCAGCATCTTTGCAGGCAACCCGTTGATGGCATCCGGCATCCGTACCATCGCGCGTCGGATCACATCCGCCGCCGTGCCCTGTATCGGCGCGTTGATCGCCGCCCTGCGCGAGAACCCTGCATGCGGTCCCTTGGCGTTGATCTCTGGCGTGTGGATTTTCCGCCCGAACAGCGTCTGCACATAGCCATGCTCTTTGGCAAATGCGACCGTGTCATCCATGTATTTCCGAATGCCCGGGAAGCGTTCGAAATAGCGGTCAATAAAGCCCTGCGCTTCGGCCCGAGGGATGCGCAGGTTGCGCGCCAGGCCAAAGCCGGAAATGCCATAGATCACACCAAAGTTGATCGCTTTGGCCTGACGGCGGATATCCGGCGTCATCTCGTCCAGCGGGACGTCGAACATCTCGGACGCGGTCATGGCGTGAATGTCCAGCCCATCGGCAAACGCCTGTTTCAAAGCCGGGATATCCGCAATATGCGCAAGAATCCGCAGCTCGATCTGGCTGTAGTCCAGACTGACCAGCACGTTCCCCGGTTCGGCAATGAACGCCTCGCGAATGCGCCGCCCTTCCTCGGTGCGCACCGGGATGTTCTGCAGGTTCGGATCGGTCGAAGCCAGACGACCCGTATTGGCTCCGGTAATGGAGTAAGACGTATGCACGCGCCCGGTATCGGGGTTGATATGGGTCTGCAACGCATCGGTGTAGGTCGATTTCAACTTGGACAGCTGCCGCCAGTCCAGCACCCGGCGCGGCAACTCATGCTCGGTCGCCAGATCCTCTAGGATATCCGCACCGGTCGAATACTTGCCGGTCTTGCCCTTCTTGCCACCTTCCAGACCCATCTTGTCGAACAGGATCTCACCCAGCTGCGCAGGCGAACCGACGTTGAAATTCTCACCAGCCAATTCGTGGATTTCAGCCTCTAATCCAGCCATTTTCTGCGCAAATGCGTTGGACATGCGGCTCAGTACATCGCGGTCGACCTTGATACCGTGCATTTCCATCTCGGCCAGAACCGGCACCAGCGGACGTTCGAGCGTCTCATACACCGTCGTCACCTGCACTTGATGCAGCTGCGGCTTGAACAGCTTCCACAAACGCAAAGTGATGTCGGCATCTTCGGCCGCATAGGCAGTCGCCACGTCAATCGGAACCTTGTCGAAGGTGATGGCGGATTTGCCTGTTCCCAGCAGCGGTTTGATCGGGATCGGCGTATGGCTCAGATACCGCTCGGACAGCGTGTCCATACCGTGACCATGCTCACCGCCGTGCATCGCGTAGGACATAAGCATCGTGTCGTCGATCGGCGCAACAGACACCCCGTAACGCTTAAATATCTTGGCGTCATACTTCATGTTCTGCCCGATCTTCAGGATCGACGGATCCTCGAACATCGGTTTCAGCAGCGTTAGAGCCTCATCCAACGGCATCTGCCCTTCGGCCAGCGCATCCGAGCCGAACAGGTCATCCACCGCTCCATCGCGGTGGGTCAGAGGGATATAGCAGGCTTCACCCGGCTCAACGGACAACGAAATACCCACCAGATCGGCGATCATTTCGTTCAGACCGGTGGTTTCGGTATCAACCGCCACCCAGCCGCGCTCATAGGCCTGATCGACCCATTTCTGCAACGCCGCCGCATCCCGCACGCATTCATATTTAGACGCGTCGAACGGGGTCGCCTCAGCCTCGGGTTCGGCAACAGCGGCGGGCGCTTCAGGAATGACCGGTGTCTCAACGCCCAGCTTGTCAGCGATCCGTTTGGTCAGGGTGCGGAACTCCATCTCGGCCAGAAAGTTCATCAAGGTTTCCGGCTCGGGATCTTTCACCTCAAGGTCATCCAGCGTGAAATCCAGCGGCGTGTTCTCATCCAGCTGCACAAGCTTTTTCGACAGCTCGATCTGATCGCGCTTTTCTATCAGGGTCTGGCGACGCTTGGGCTGCTTGATCTCTTCCGCGCGGTTCAGCAGCGTTTCCAGATCACCATATTCATTGATCAACAAGGCCGCCGTTTTGACCCCAATCCCCGGCGCACCAGGCACGTTATCCACGCTGTCCCCGGCCAGTGCCTGTACGTCCACAACGCGTTCCGGCCCGACGCCGAACTTCTCGAACACCCCATCGCGGTCGATGCGCTTGTTCTTCATCGCATCCAGCATCTCGACCCCGTCACCGACCAGCTGCATCAGGTCCTTGTCTGAACTGACGATGGTAACACGCCCGCCCGCCTCACGCGCCTGAACGGCCAGAGTTGCAATGATGTCGTCGGCCTCGTAGCCTTCCAGCTCTTTACAGGCGATGTTGAACGCTTTGGTCGCCTCGCGGGTCAGCGGCATCTGCGGGCGCAGATCCTCGGGCATCGCCTCGCGGTTGGCTTTGTAGAGGTCATACAGATCATTGCGGAAAGTGTGCGAGCCCTTGTCAAAGATCACCGCCACATGAGTCGGCGCATCCGGCCCCTCGTTCCCTTCGACATATTTCTGCAGCATGTTGCAGAAGCCCGAAACGGCCCCAATCGGCAGGCCATCCGATTTCCGCGTCAGCGGTGGCAGAGCGTGATAGGCCCGAAAAATAAAGGCCGATCCATCGATCAGATGCAGGTGGCACCCTTTTCCGAATTCGCTCTTGCTCATGCTGGTGCGCCTCATAAGATCATGATCATGGTCAATCTGCACGTTTTATCGGTCATCGCGCCCGCAACCGCAATCACTCTCGTGGCAACAACCGTATCGGCAGGCCCGAAACTGCCATCCGACTGCGTTGGCGCACATAGCAGCACCTCTAACTGCGCGCCGATTCTGGCTTGTTTGGGCGACAATGGGATTTACTTCACCGGACGTGCCATAGGGTGGGGAAGCGGCACGCACGCCGGACGCACCAGTGCCGATTTCGCGTGCAATGGCGAGTGGACGGCAAAAGGAAGCTTCGGTTTCGGCGAAGCCACGATCGAATGCGACAATGGCTTGACCGGGCGCGCCTTTTTCACCTACCAGCACCCGCAAACCGGCACGGCCAGCGGTTTAGGCAAGCTTAGCAATGGTGAATCGTTTCGCGTTTGGTCCGGTGCCAATGTCGATCAGTTCCTGATCAACAAGTACGGCGACGTCGATGCAGGTGCGCTCTGTCAGAGTTTTTCCAAACCCGGTGCCTGACGGGCGATCAACCCTGCTCTGAACCCTTCAGAACATATTTGCAGTCGCAATAGGGGCACTCGACCCAACCGGCATCCTCGGGGATCTGCAACCAGACACGCGGATGGCCCAATGAACCCTCGCCACCGTCACAGGCGACACGGGCGGTTTCGACGATCTTGATTTCCGGCGCTTCGATGGTCACGGCTGGCGATCCTTCACTGGTTGTCGGCCTCGCGGGCATGCATTAGGTGCGTTTATGAGCGATGAGCAAACCGGGAGCAAGAGCCACATGGCAGATGCGGCAATCAGGATCGAAGGACTGCGCAAGATCTATCGTGGTGGCAAAGGTCAGCCCGAGAAGCATGCGCTGAAGGGCATCGATCTGACCATTCCGCGCGGGTCGGTTTTTGGCCTGCTGGGTCCGAATGGGGCTGGCAAGTCGACTCTGATCAACATCCTGGCCGGTCTGGTGGTGAAATCGGCGGGCAGCGTTTCGATCTGGGGTTTCGATCAGGACCGAAATCCGCGCCAATCCCGCGCTTCGATTGGGGTCATGCCGCAGGAACTGAACCTTGACCCGTTCTTTACCCCGCGCGGCGCGCTGGAGGTTCAGGCAGGACTTTATGGCGTGCCTAAAGCGCAACGCCGCAGCGACAAAATCCTTGAACTGGTCGGGCTCAGCGACAAGGCCGAGGCCTATGCCCGCACCCTGTCGGGCGGCATGCGCCGGCGCTTGCTATTGGCCAAAGCGCTGGTGCATCACCCCAAAATTCTGGTGCTGGATGAACCCACCGCGGGCGTGGATATCGAGCTGCGTCAGATGCTCTGGACCAATGTGCGCAAGCTGAACGAACAGGGTATGACCATCATCCTGACCACCCACTACCTGGAAGAAGCGCAGGAGATGTGCGATGAAGTCGCCATCATCAACAACGGTGAAAAGGTGACGCAGGACAGCACCAGCAACCTGCTGTCCCGCATGGATAGCCGCACGATGGTCATTGTTCCCGACGGCCCCGTTTCCGATCTGCCCGCCACCGACGGCGTCGAGGCCGCCCTGCGCGACGATGGCAACCTTGTGTTGCAATACCGCAGCACCCTGACCAGTGCCGAGCGGGTTCTGGAAGCTGTGCGGGCTGCCAACATCCGCATTCGCGACGTCCGCACCGAAGAAGCGGATCTTGAGGATGTATTCCTCGAACTGACCTCCAGCCGTGCCGAAGACCTCCCGGCGGGTGATCAGGATCAGCCGCACCGGGGGATGCATCGGGTCAAGCTTTAGACGCGATCAATCCGGGCCTGATAGCAGTTGTTCCGCGCAGACCGAACGTGGATGTAGGCGACGTCGGAGCGGGCAAATATGTCCCGGACCGCCGCGCCGATCTGATCCTTAGGCGTTATTGAACCGGTGCCATACACGATCCGGTCATCCGCGCCATAGCCCTTGACCAGATAGTCCGGTGAGGTGGTCAGAACCTCAGGCATCGCGCCACCCTCATACCGGTCGCATGGCTTGGCACACAGAAAGATCGGGCCGGTTTCGGCATAAGGATGTGACTCTAAAAAGGGCCGATGCGCCAGTATCAGCATCTCAGCGCCTTCGGGGATATTCTGCAGACAATGGCGGCAGGGATTGCCTGCACCTTTCGAAACGGCGCGCTCGGGTGCCGCGCCATAAGCATCCGGGCCGCCCGCCTGCAGTGCGCGCACCTCTTCTGTGGGTAGTGCAGTGATCTTGAACATCTCAGGTCTCCTTTTTCGTGACCATGCCCATGTGTCCCGGCCCGCGCGACCCGTTTCCTGCGGAAAGGACTCGAAAAAGAACAAAACGTGAATATAATATGGAATCGCCATGTATGCCGAGCTATCGATCACGTCGAATTTCACCTTTCTCACCGGGGCGTCCCACCCCGAGGAGTATATGGAGCGTGCTGTCACCCTCGGTCTGCCCTCTATCGCCATCGCCGATGACAACTCGGTCGCCGGCATCGTCCGCGCCCATACGCAGGGGCGCGAAATCGCCCGCAAGGTGCGCGAACGGTTGGAGTGGGAGGCACAGAACACGTCGATTGGCCCGCCCTGCCCCGATCACATCCCCAAACCGCCATCCTATCCGATCCACGCGGTGCCCCGCCTGATCCCGGCGGCAAGGCTGATCTTCACCGATGCGCCCACTGTCACTGCCCTGCCCCTAAACCGGCAGGGCTGGGGCAATCTGTGCCGTATCTTGTCGGCGGGCCGTCTGCGCGCCGAAAAAGGCGACTGCATCCTGCACCTGTCAGACCTGCTGGAGTTCTCCGACGGCCTTCACCTGCTGCTCTGGCCACAAGCGGATCGGTCCCAGGGCGGCGCGAGTGTGTGGCGGACACAGGCGCAACAGCTGACGCGCCGCTTTTCCGGGCGGATGCATCTGTTGATGCACCCCCGGTATGATGGCGCAGATAGCACATATTTCTCCGTGTTAGAGACTAAATCAAAACAGCTCGGCATCCCCACCCTCGCCAGCGCCACGCCGATTATGCATCACGGGAGCCGCCGTAAACTGGCCGATGTGGTGACCGCCATCCGCCTGCGCCGTAAGGTCGACGATCTGGGCCGCGACGCACTGGCCAATGGCGAACAGCGCCTGCGATCCGAGATCGAGATGCTGCGGATATTCAAAAACCATGAGGGGGCCGTCGCCCGCGCGCATGAGCTCAGCGAACAGCTCACATTCTCGCTGGACGAGCTGCGTTATGAATATCCCAGCGAAGGCAGTGAACAGGAAACCCCGACCCAGCGCCTGCATCGGCTGGCGCATGAAGGGTTGAAATGGCGCTATCCGGCGGGCGCGTCCGAGAAAGCAAAAAAGATGCTGGCGCATGAGCTCACCTTGATCGGTAAGCTGAAATACGAACCCTATTTCCTGACCGTCCGCGACATCGTCCATTTCGCCCGCTCCCGCAGTATCCTCTGCCAGGGGCGCGGCTCGGCAGCCAATTCGGTGGTCTGTTTCTGTCTCGGCATCACCGAGGTCAGCCCCGAGATGGGCACGATGGTCTTTGAACGCTTTGTATCCGAGGCACGGGATGAACCACCCGATATCGATGTAGATTTCGAACATGAACGCCGCGAGGAAGTAATCCAGCACATCTATGACCGCTATGGCCGCGAACGCGCGGGTCTCTGCGCTACAGTTGTGCACTACCGCGGCAAGCGCGCCATCCGCGAGGTCGGCCGCGCTATGGGGCTAACCGAAGACACAATCTCGGCCCTCTCCTCGCAACTTTGGGGCTTCTTCTCGGCCTCTGGTCTTGAAGCCCAGCGCATGCGTGAAATCGGCCTTGATCCAGAGGACCGGAGGTTAAAGCAGACTCTAATGCTGGTCTATGAGATCGACGGCTTCCCCCGGCATCTGTCTCAGCATGTCGGCGGCTTCATCATCACCGAGGGGCGTTTGGACGAGCTTGTCCCCATTGAAAACGCCACGATGGAGGACCGTACGGTCATCTGCTGGGACAAGGACGATATCGACTCTCTGGGCATCCTCAAGGTCGATGTCCTCAGCCTTGGGATGTTGACCTGCATCCGCAAGGCGTTCGACCTGATCGGCCAGCACCACCAGACCAGCTATACGCTGGCCACCCTGCCGCCTGAGGACCCGGTGGTCTATGACATGCTGTGCAAGGCGGACAGTGTCGGTGTATTCCAGGTGGAATCACGGGCGCAGATGAACTTCCTGCCCCGCATGCGGCCCCGCAATTTCTATGATCTGGTGATCGAGGTCGCCATCATCCGCCCCGGCCCCATTCAGGGCGACATGGTCCACCCCTATATCCGCCGCCGGAACGGAGAGGAGGAGGTCAGCTTCCCCTCGGACGAGCTGGGTGAGGTATTGGGAAAGACGCTGGGCGTGCCCCTGTTTCAGGAACAGGCCATGCAGATCGCCATCGTCGGCGCGGGGTTCACCCCGGAACAGGCCGACCGGCTGCGGCGATCGCTGGCAACCTTCAAGAAGCATGGGTCCGTCAGCGAGTTCCGCGCGCTGTTCCTGCGCGGTATGAAGCGCAACGGATACGAGGATGACTTTGCCGAGCGCTGTTTTTCTCAGATCGAAGGCTTCGGCTCCTACGGTTTCCCCGAAAGTCACGCAGCCAGCTTTGCGCTGCTGGTCTATGCCTCGGCCTGGATCAAATGCCACCACCCGGGCATCTTCGCTTGCGCCCTGCTGAACTCGCAGCCCATGGGGTTCTACGCCCCGGCCCAGATCGTGCGCGATGCTCGCGAACACAGCGTGCAGGTGCGTCCGGTCTGCATCAATGCCAGCTTCTGGGACAATGTGATGGAGCCAGACGGCCAGGGCGGGCTGGCCCTGCGGCTGGGCTTTCGTCAGATCAAGGGGCTGAGCGAAGAGGACGCCAGCTGGCTGACCGCCGCGCGCGGAAACGGCTACCACCAGGTTGACGACGTCTGGCGCCGCGCGGGCCTTGGCCCCTCGGTGATCGAGCGTCTGGCCGAGGCCGATGCCTTTGCCGCCTGCGGCCTGACCCGGCGCGAGGCATTGTGGCAGGCCAAAGCGATTGCCACCACCAAACCGCTGCCGCTGTTCTCGCAGGATCTGGAGGGCGAGGCGCTAGACGAACCCCAAGCCTATTTGCCGAAAATGACATTGGGCGAGCAGGTGGTCGAGGATTACGTCGCCACCCGCCTCAGCCTCAAGGCGCATCCGGTGGCCCTGCTGCGGCATATTCTGACGCCCGGGCAGCGCGACAAAACCACGCCTGTTGCCTGACGCCTGAACCGGGTATCCGCCCAGAACAGAGTCGAAATCAGGCCCGAAATGACCAGACCAACCCTACCACCGCGCTTTCCCGCAACGCCAGACCAGATCAACGCGCAGGTCCGCGCGTTTTACGCCCGTGTTCGAGACGACGCGATACTGGGGCCTGTCTTCAACAAACACGTCACCGACTGGCCCGCGCATGAGGAAAAGATCGCCGCCTTCTGGCGCAATGCGATCCTGTTCGAGCGCAGCTATGACGGCAATCCGCAACGCGTTCATATCGAACGTCCCGATGTAAAGCCCGAATTCTTCGCCCACTGGCTGGACCTGTTCGAAGAAGTCGCGACCCAGACCCTGCCGCCCGAGACCGCCACGCCATGGGTCGCTTTGGCCCGGCGTATCGGTGTGGGGATGAAGGCCGGTGTGCAATCGGCGCGCCAACCCAAGGATGCTCCGCCGATCCTGCGATGAACCCGCATCATAGCGGCCATGCGATGTTAGCGGTAAATTAGGGGCTATGCGCCCCGCCAAAATCGGTTTACTCAAAGGCAAGCCAGCCGCAGCGCCCGCGATGTGGTGGCACGTCACAACACCGACACATCACCCGAGGCCGCACCGATGAGCACTCAGAACTCCACCCTCCGGGGACTTGGCTATGCATTTGTGGGCTTTGCGGTCTTTGCCAGTCATGACGCGCTGATCAAGACGCTGGGTGCCACCTATTCGGTGATGCAAATCATCTTTTTCGCCACGCTGTTTTCCTTTGTGCCGATGGCGGTTTCCATGCTGGCCGACCGGACGCCCAGCAACTTCCGCCCGCACCATCCCTGGCTGGTGATGTTGCGCTCGGCCCTTGTGGTCACTGCCATGTCCTGTGCGTTTTATGCCTTTTCGGTCCTGCCACTGGCCGAAGTCTATTCGCTGCTGTTCTCATTTCCCCTGATCGTCACCGTTCTGTCGATACCGATATTGGGCGAAGTCGTGCGAGTTCAGCGATGGGCGGCTGTCGGCGTCGGCCTGATCGGCGTCCTGATCGTGCTGCGCCCCGGCACGACTGAGATCACTCTGGGCCATCTGGCCGCGCTGACGGCTGCGTTCTGCAGTGCGTTCGGGTCGGTTCTGGTACGCAAGATCGGGAATGAGGAGCGATCCGCTGTCCTGATCCTCTATCCGATGCTTCTGGCCATCGTCGTCATGAGCGCCGCGCAACCCGCCGTGTACCAACCCCCGTCCCTACTGCATCTGGCTATGATGGCCCTGGTCGGCCTGTTCTCCGTCATCGCCCAACATCTGATCATCCTGGCCTATCGCGCGGCACCTGCCGGTGTTGTCGCCCCCAGCCAGTACAGCCAGATCATCTGGGCCACGATCTTTGGTATGGTTTTCTTTGGCGAACGCCCGGATGTCTGGGTCGCGGTGGGTGCAAGTATCATTATCGCGTCGGGCGTTTTTGTCGTTTGGCGCGAAAGCCGGACGAACGTATCCCCCAACAAACCGGTTCTGCGCGTGCGCTCGCCCCGGGTCGATACTGGTGCATCGGCAAGACCCAACCGAAATACGGACGCCGAAAACTAAAACGGCGCGCTCAAGAAAGCGCGCCGATCAATTCGTTTTCAGTTTTTTAGAGCCTGTTTCCGGTCAGTAAACGACCACAGACCGGATGCTTTCGCCCCGATGCATCAGGTCAAAGCCGTGGTTGATGTCATCCAGACCCATGGTGTGAGTAATCATCGGATCGATCTCGATCTTACCTTCCATGTACCAGTCAACGATCTTGGGCACGTCGGTCCGGCCACGCGCGCCGCCGAACGCGGTGCCGCGCCATGACCGGCCGGTAACCAGCTGGAACGGACGGGTCGAGATTTCAGCGCCGGCAGGTGCCACGCCGATGATGATCGACTCACCCCAACCCTTATGCGCCGATTCCAGTGCGTCGCGCATCACGCCGACATTGCCGGTGGCGTCGAACGTATAGTCTGCTCCGCCTTTGGTTAGGTTGACCAGATAGGGAACCAAATCGCCTTCGACCTCTTTCGGGTTCACGAAATCGGTCATCCCGAACTTGGTGGCCATTTCGACCTTCGATGGGTTCAGGTCGACACCAACGATCTGATCTGCTCCGGCCAGACGCAGGCCCTGGATCACGTTCAGGCCGATGCCGCCCAGACCGAACACGATAGCGCGGCTACCGATCTCGACCTTGGCGGTGTTGATCACCGCACCGATACCGGTGGTCACGCCGCAACCGATATAGCAGATCTTGTCGAACGGCGCGTCCTCACGCACCTTTGCCAACGCGATTTCAGGCAGAACCGTATGGTTAGAGAAGGTCGAGCAGCCCATGTAGTGCAGGATCGGATCGCCATCCAGTGTCGAGAAACGTGAAGTGCCGTCGGGCATCAGGCCCTTGCCCTGCGTTTCGCGGATCGCCTGACACAGGTTGGTCTTGGGGTGCAGACAGTATTCACACTCGCGGCATTCCGGGGTGTAGAGCGGGATCACGTGATCGCCGGGCTTCAGGCTTGTTACGCCCGGACCGACCTCGACCACGACGCCTGCGCCTTCATGGCCCAGAATGGCCGGGAACAGGCCTTCGGGGTCGGCACCCGACAGGGTGAACTCATCGGTGTGGCAAATGCCGGTGGCTTTGATCTCGACCAGAACCTCGCCCGCCTTGGGGCCTTCGAGGTTCACATCCATCACTTCCAAAGGTTTGCCCGCCTGAACGGCGACGGCGGCACGGGTACGCATGGTCGTTGTCTCCCTGTCTTATTTGCCCCGACCCTGCGTCAATTGCAGGGCGTTTTCAACTGCGCTTTGGTGACAGGTTGGCTAATTGTTTGATATTGCAGTAACGACATTGTCAGAAGGAGAAACGCCAATGTATCGTTTTATTCCAGCGCTAGTCCTGCTGGCAGCCTGCGCCGAGACAACCGCGCCTGTGGAAACGCCGACTTCGACGGACGCCGCCCCTGTTGATCTGGCCTTTTGTCAGGGCGAGGCTTTTGCGGATTCCATTGGCCAGCCGGTTTCGACCATTCAGGCCCAGCTGCCCGAACGGTCGCGCGTTCTGGGCCCGGATGACATTGCCACACAGGATTACCGCATTGACCGTCTGAACGTTTATGTGACCGGGTCTGGGATCATTCAGCGCCTGACCTGCGGGTAAGCGTGGACTCGGGCGCTGATTCTGCGATAAGAACAAAATGGGAACACTTTGATGTCTGCCGATGCCCAAACGCCGAATACTCTCGCTCTGGTTTCCCCGTCTGGGGGCTGAACGGCTGGTCCGCGCTGCGCGGGGCCTGCAGGATGGGCCTTTGGCCGTGGTGGCCGAGCAGTCGAACATGCAGGTCGTCACCTCTCTGAACGCCGAAGCGCAGGCCGCCGGTCTGCGCGTGGGTCAGCCGGTGCGGGACGCTCATGCGATGTGCGCCACCTTGGTGACACGCCCGCGTAACGCCCCGGCTGAGGCCGCGTTCCTGACCGCTTTGCGCCGTTGGGCGGGCAAGTTCAGCCCCTGGGTGGCCGAGGAATCGCCGGATGGCCTGATCGTTGACCTGTCGGGCTGTGCCCATCTGTTCGGTGGCGAAGAGGCCTTGCTGAGCGTCCTTGAAACCGACTGCGCCGATATGGGGCTTAGCGTGCAGATGGGCATCGCGGACACGCTGGGGGCCGCATGGGCACTGGCGCGCTATGCGGGACAAGAGGCCACATCCGACCGCAACGGCGACGCCATCAGCCAGGAGGCCCGCGCCACCCGCGCCCGGGCGGGAAAGCGACGGCACTGGACCAAAGGCGGGGCTGCGCCGCAGGTGATGGCCCTGGGTGGTGGCGCGCGGATCGCAGCACCAGGGCAATCCTATGGCGCGCTGAGCCCCCTGCCCATCGCAGCGCTGCGGCTTGAGGATCAGATCGTGGCGCAGCTGAACCGCCTGGGTCTGCGCCGGATCGGCGATCTGCTGGGCCAGCCGCGCGCCAGTTTGGCGCGGCGGTTCGGGCGGGGGCTGGTGCTGCGGCTGGATCAGGCGATGGGCAGCGCACCCGAGCCGGTTTCACCCGCCCGTCCGCCGCATCACTTTGCGGTGCGGATGACCCTGCCCAACCCGATTGGACTGACCGAAGATGTGATGGCCGCCATCGACCGGGTACTGCCAACACTCTGCGCCAAGCTGGAAGAGAAAGGACGCGGGGTGCGAACTTTGCGGCTCGAGGCGCATCGCGCCGACCAGGCGGCTGAGATTGTCGAGGTTGGTCTGGCACGTCCAACCTATGACAAATACCGCATTCGGCCTTTGTTAGAGATGAAAATCGACAAGATCGATGCAGGCTATGGCATCGATATGATACGCCTTGAAGCCGTGCAGACCGAACCCATCCACGCCCGCACCATGGCCGGTCATGCCGAGGCCGGCCGCGCCGTACGTGACCGGTTGGCGGGCAATACGGCCGTGGATGACCTGATCGGCAAACTGGGTGCGCGGGTGGGGTTGGAAGCAATCACAAGGCGTCACCCGGCGGCCTCTCATATCCCCGAGAAAACGGCGCAGACACTGGCCGCTGCGTGGTCGGAACCCGCGCGCGACTGGCCTGCCCCGCCGCGTCCACGCCCCTTGCAAATGTGGCAACCCGAGCCGGTGATGGCACCGGAAACTCCGGATGTTCCAACCGCCTTTCGCTGGCGCGGGCGCGACTGGCAACTGGCGCAGGCCACCGGCCCGGAACGCATCGCACCGGAATGGTGGCTGGACGACCCCAACTGGCGCAGCGGTGTGCGCGATTACTGGGTGGTGGTGACCGAACAGGGTGAGCGTCTCTGGCTGTTCTACGGCCATGGCGGCACCATGTCGGCTGGCTGGTTTTGTCAGGGGCAGTTTGGCTAGATCACCAAATTAGAGTCTATTTTCCGCGATAAACCAGAAAATCCGGCAGGTAGTCCAGCAACCGGATCACCCAGGAAAAAGGTACCGGAAAATCGGTGCGGAAGCGGCGGCGCGACATTGCCTTGACCACCCGATCCGCTGCATCCTCAGGCGTCATCAGCATCGGCATCTTGAAATTGTTCTTCTCGGTCAGGCGCGTCTTGATGAACCCCGGATTGACGATGCGCACCGTCACCCCGGTGCCCGCCAGATCGAACCGCATCGTCTCGGCCAGAGAAACCAGCGCCGCCTTGCTGGCCGCGTAGCCCACCGCCGCAGGAAGACCGCGATAGCCGGACAGAGACCCGATCAGAGTGATATCCCCTTGGCCTGCACGCACGAACCTGCGCACCGTCTCGCCGAGAACCCGCAGCGCGCCGACATAATTCACATCCGTCATCGCCAAAACGGCCTCCGTATCCCAATCGCCCGTGCGCATCGGCTCATAAGCGCCGGCGTTGTAGACCAGCCCGTCGACCTCTCCGGCCTCAACCGCGGCACGACGCACCGAATCCAGATCGGTCACATCGCAGGGAACGGCCTCTGCATGGGGCAGGGCCGCACAGATCTCGGCCAGACGGTCGGTATTGCGGGCCGACAGGATCAGGGTGGCACCCTGACGGCTCAATGCCTCGGCCAAAGCCCGGCCCAGCCCTTCGCTGGCGCCGATAATCCAATAGGTTTTTCCCTCAAAACTGCTCATGCTCTGGTCATCCGGAATGTCGGGGACCACCGGCCCGGGACATGGGTTGCGTCGATTTCGTCATGCTAAGGAGTTTACGGAGCGGCGACAAAGACGGATCACGTCAACGCACAAGAAAATCAGGCCAGACCGCACAATCTAGGGCAGTTGCAAAAATAATCCAACGTGATTGATCCGCATTCGAACCTGCTGCGTAATCCTCTGTAAAATGTCGCACTAAGAGGATCACATGTTCGACGAACCACGGGGCGTACGTAAGAAAATCGCAATAGTAGGTGCAGGCATTTCCGGTCTATCCGCAGCATACTACCTTTCAGAAGACCACGACGTAACGGTGTATGAGGCCGAACCGAGGCTTGGTGGTCACGCCCGAACAGTGATGGCTGGCAAGAACGGGGATCAACCAGTCGATACCGGTTTCATCGTGTTCAACTATGCCACCTACCCGAACCTCACCAGATTGTTCGACGAACTGAACGTACCCGTTATCAAAAGCGAAATGAGTTTTGGGGCCACGATCGACAATGGCCGCATCGAGTATGGGTTAAACAACCTGCGCACCCTGACAGCGCAAAAGCGCAATCTGGCGCGCCCGGCATACTATAAAATGATCGCAGATATTCTGCGGTTCGGGAAAGAAGCCCCCGAAGCGGCCAAGGATGACGATACCACCATTGGTGAGTTGATCGACGAATTGCGATTGGGTCACTGGTTCCGTCACAACTACCTGATGCCCATGTGCGGGGCCATCTGGTCGACACCAGTCGAGTTCATTGATCGCTTTCCGGCGCGTTCTCTGGTGCAGTTCTTCCGAAATCACGCCTTGCTGGCCGGAGACCGCTCGAAACAGCATCAGTGGTGGACGGTCAAAGGCGGCAGTATCGAATATGTTCGCCGGATTGAGTCCGCCTTGCGCGCACGCGGCAGCGAAATCCGCGTTGCCTCGCCAGTACGGCACATTCAGCGTGACGAGCTTGGGGTCACGGTACACAGCGATGGGCAGGTCGACCTGTATGACGAAATTATCCTCGCCACCCATTCTGACCAGTCGCTGGCCATTTTGGGCGATAGCGCAACGGCCGAGGAGAGATCAGCGCTTGGCGCAATCAAGTATCAGCCTAACAAAGCCGTTTTGCATTGCGACCCGGGCCAGATGCCAAAACGACGCGCCTGTTGGTCTAGCTGGACCTATCGCTCGCAGGCCGGGAATGTCGGGGTAACCTATTGGATGAATCGGTTGCAGAACATTCCGGACTCGGACCCGATGTTTGTGACGCTGAATGTCGCGGCAGACATCCCCAAGGATAAGATCTACGACGAGGTCGAGTTTGCGCATCCGGTATTCGATCAGGCAGCCCTGAAGGCACAAGGGCAAATTCGCGGAATGCAGGGACAAAACAGAACGTGGTTTGCCGGCGCATATAACCGGCACGGTTTTCACGAAGACGGGATTGCCAGCGCGATGCACATTGTCGAGCGGTTGAAAGGCACCCCGCAAACCATCGGAGCTGACAATGGCAATCTTGAAAAAGACCCGGCCATCCCTGTCCCGGCCGAATAAAGGAACATGGCGCGCGGCGCTTGTGTCACTGACCTTGCTGGCCCCTGGCGGGCTGGCGGCATCAACGGTGACGAACCAGCTGCCCAACGCTGAGCTTCGGGGAACAGCGACCTTTCGCTACTTGGGCCTGCCGATCTATGACGCAAAGCTCTACACGCCAGCAGGTGCGCCGTTCAGCTGGAATGAGGATTTCGGGCTGCAACTGACCTACCGAAAAAACCTGAAACAGAAGGCGCTGGTTGAATCGACGCTCGATGAGATGGCGCGGCAGGGCAATAGTGGACCAACACAGGCACAGCTGGAGCAATGCTTTCAGGCCGTCGGCAAAGGCGACAGCTATCTCGCCATCTCGGAAGGGCCAAACAAGGTCGGGTTCTGGCGCAACGGGCGCAAGGCCTGCACTCTGACCCACCC
The DNA here is from genome assembly GCF_056537465.1 of Ruegeria sp. CE8. Classification (NCBI taxonomy): domain Bacteria; kingdom Pseudomonadati; phylum Pseudomonadota; class Alphaproteobacteria; order Rhodobacterales; family Roseobacteraceae; genus Ruegeria; species Ruegeria sp. CE8. Next base: position 56,036 of record NZ_JBQFRP010000006.1, on the reverse strand, counting down.
GGGCGTGAAAAAGTCGTTCATGTCGATCTTCCTCGGTAACAACACCAGATCCGCAAGCTTTACGCGGCAACTGAAGGGTCGGTGATGCTGTATCCCCGGGTCAGCCTCTATGCGCTGATGCTCGCAGCGGCGGGTATACCGCTTTATATTCATTTGCCGCGCTTTGCTTCGGTCAACCTTGGCATCAGCCTCGGGGTGCTGGGGACGGTTTTGCTGGTGATACGGTTGGTCGATCTGGTGCAGGACCCGCTGATTGGCTGGGCAATCGATCGCTGGCCGGGTGGCCAGTTATTGTTTGCTTTTGCGGCGTCGCTTGGGCTGGCAGTCGGCTTTCCCCTGCTCTTCTCTCTGTCAGAGGGTGCAAGCGTGACGTCGCTGATCCTCATCCTGATCCTGCTGTTCTCCGCCTACAGTCTGGGGACCATCTTGCTGTATGGGCGCAGTGCGACTCTGGCCAAGACACCTGATGCAAAGGAACTGATGACGCTGGCCGCCTTCCGCGAGGGCGGACAATTGACAGGTGTTGTCATCGCCGCCAGCGCGCCTGCCTTGCTCGTCGCTTTGGGAGCCGGAGCGCAGGGTTATCCCGCCTTCGGGCTGTTCCTTGGCGTGCTTGCCATCGTGACCATCGTTCTGACATACCCGATGTGGCGGCGTACGCCGATCACGGGTGAGGGCCTGTCCTTTTCGGGCCTCGGTCAGGCCGGAGCGCTACGCCTGCTGGTGCTGGCTTTGGTGAACAGCCTGCCGGTCGCCATCACTTCAACCCTGTTCCTGTTCTTTGTCGAGGACAGGCTGCAATTGCCGGGCAAAGCCGGTCCTCTGCTGATCCTGTTCTTCCTCAGCGCCGGGGCCAGCGTGCCGCTTTGGGCCAAGCTCAGTAATCGAATTGGCCCGAAACGGACTCTGATAATCGCCATGCCGCTGTCGATTGCCAGCTTCATCGGGGCAGCAATGTTGCCTGCCGGTGAACTGCTGGGCTTTGCTGTAATCTGCCTCGCTTCAGGTGCCGCACTTGGGGCCGACATGGTCGTCCTGCCGGCCATGTTTTCGGTCGTTCTGACGCGCGCGGGCCTGAATGCTTCGGCCGCATTCGGCATCTGGTCTTTTGCCGGCAAGCTGGGCCTTGCGCTCGCCGCCTTTTTCACTCTGCCCCTGCTTGAACGCAGCGGCTTCAACCCCGGACAGTCAAATTCCGCACAGGCGCTGGAAACACTCAACCTGGCTTATGCGGTACTGCCCTGCATCCTGAAACTCGGCGCGTTCGGAATGGTTCTGACGCTGCCCACTGAGGTCACAGCCAAATGACGATCACATTGATCATACTGCTCGCCATCCTCGCCCTGCTTGCGGCCAAAGGCCGGTTCTTAAGCTTCCGGTCCCAGTCCCCCAAGGATTACGCCGGGACGGGTCCCGCGTTTCGTATGAAAGAAACCCTGAACGGAGAGATCCTGTCCGAGGGTCTGATCTATGGCCCAAACGGCAAGGTGACGAACAGCTTTGTCGCCCGAATGGTCGGGGAATGGGACGGTAACTCCGGCACGTTGGCCGAGTATTTCACCTATTCCAACGGCAAACAGATGACGCGCAAATGGTACCTGACGCTGGGCACCGGCAACACGTTCACTGCCATGGCCGACGACATTGTGGGCGAAGGTCAGGGGACGATATCAGGCTCGACCGTCAAACTGTCCTACCGGATCATTCTGCCCGAAGACGCCGGTCGCCACACGCTGGACGTCACCGATTGGATGTACCTCACCGAAAACGGTGTGATCATGAACCGTTCGGAAATGCGCAAATGGGGCATCAAGGCAGCCGAGCTGGTCGCCACCATGCGGCCCGCGCCTGAAGTAAAAAAAGCGCACCTGAACGGCGCGAACAGATATGACGCGGATGCTGAACAGAGGCCGTTGCAATGATCTCGCGCCGGGTTCTGATTTCAACGATTGCCATCGCCGGGCTTGCCGCTCTGGCCGCCTGTTCGGCCAAGCCGCGGGTTCCCAAAACCTTTCTGTCTGACAGGCAACTGAACCTCGAAGAGTTCTTTGAGGGCAAAACCGTGGCCTATGGTCAGTTTCAGGACGTATTGGGCAACGTACCGCGCCGCTTTACGGTCGACATCGACGGCGCCTGGGACGGCGAAACCCTGACCCTTGTCGAGGACTTCGTCTATGATGACGGAGCGACCGAGCAACGCATCTGGACCCTGACCAAAACGGGCGAGAATACGTGGACCGGCACAGCCCCAGGCGTTCTGGGCACCGCCACCGGGATTGAACGGGGCGATACATTCAACTGGAAATACAAGATCGACCTGCCGGTCAAGGACGGCACCATGCGGGTCAATTTCGATGACTGGATGTGGCTGCTGGAGGATGACCGCCTGCTGAATCGGGCCTATGTCTCGCGCTACGGCGTACGGCTGGGAGAAGTTATTCTGTTCTTCGAAAAGAAGTGAGCAACCAACAAAAAAGGGCAGGTCCGAAGACCTGCCCTTAAACTTTACGGTTCAGATCAACTTAGAAGTTGAACTGCGCACCGAAGTCAGCACGGATTTTGCCGTCTGCGTCTCCGACTTTTTCTTCACCGATACCACCGCGCAGCGATGCACCGCCGCCCAGGTCGTAGATGGCGCCGATACCGATGTTGCGGGTATCATTGTCCGCCGAACCGTCACCGTAGGCGAACTGCAGCGTGGTTGCCGCGCCGATGTTGTAGGCTGCCGACAGACCATATGCGGTGCCGTTTTCGGCATTGTTGACAACGTCATCGTCCGCTACAAACAGGGTACCCGAGAAGTCACCCCATTCGCCGCCCAGGGTCAGAACGGTCAGCGACTGCTTTTCGCTGCTGCTGTTCACGTTCGCCTTGGTCTGACCGTAGGCCAGAGCAGCGGTGATGTTGTTGAAGGTGTAGGTTGCGCTGACGTCCCAGCGGTCTGCATCCTGCGGAGCGCCATCAAATGCGATGGTTGCTTGGTCGTAGGACGCGCCGAAGGCGAAGTCGCCGACTGCGTACTGGAAGAACACAGCGTTTGCGCCCGAACCGGTCGAGGTGTACTCGAGGAACTCATAGTCGACGCCCGAGTACTGACCCAGGAACTCTTCCAGGCCCGGCTCGTTGCCGAAGTAGTTTTCCATGTTGTCGAACGAACCGGCGACGTTGCCGGCGTCAACACGCAGACCACCGTAGATGACCGAGAAGCGTGCGCCGTTCAGGCCAGCGCGGTTCTGTTCACCGTTACCGGAATCTTCGTCAGCTTGCAGACGCACACGCGCCTGGAACTCTACGCCGCCATCGGTTTCGGCAGTACCATCAATGTTCAGACGGAAACGCGAGACCAGGATGGTGCTGTCGGTTTTGACGGATGCAGTTGCGTTCGGATCGGCAACGCCGTTGTTTCCGCGAACAACTTCACCGTTCACAGTGGTGAAGGCCGGAACCGAGCCCGAGCGGTCTTCTTCGTAGCCAATACCAAAACGGCCATAACCGCTGAAGCGAACTTCAGCTGCCGCAACGCTTGCAGTTGCGATCAACGCGGTCGATGCAATGAGAAGTTTTTTCATGGTAAACCCATAAGTTTTGAGAGGAGTGCAGCCGCCAAAGCGACTGCTGGCCTACTCGGACAATTTCCGAGCGCACGCAATGGTTTCGCAGCATTTCTCTGGGGCCGAGGCAGTTTTTTGTTGCATCTTTGCAAATGCAGAAAGCGACCGGCGGCCCAATTCCCCGAGTAAATACGTGTGTTTTCGCAGTCAGCCGGGTTTCGTTACAAAGATTTGATCACAGAAATGCAACGATGCCCCTTTAAATGCCAATAAACCGACATGTCGGCAATTGAGACTTCCCAAGGCGTGTGACCAGACATCGCCAGAACGCGGATTCGGGCGGATTTTCGCCTAAAACAGCTATTTTGAAGTGCAAATGGGAAAACGGCGCACGCGCTATTCAATTGCTTGTGTAGAAGAAGGACAGCTTGCGACTGACACCTCCGGGCGGCAGCGGGAACGGCGATGCCGCCTGCACCTGCGCGCGGGCGGCACGATCGACTTCGGACGATCCGGAACTGTCCACGATGTCGACCCAGGCCAGTGTTCCGTCAGGGTTGATCTCGAAAAAGACCTTAGCAAATCCCCGGGCGGACACGAAAACCACGGGCGCTCTGTTCAGATGAACCAACACCCTGCCTGCATAATTTGTGGTGTCCGAATTTCCGGGGCCGCGCCCACCGGAACGGCTGCCGCTGTTGCCCGATGTAAAGGCATCCAATCCTTCGCGCCTGTAGGCGTAAAGCGGCGATTCAATTTCCTCCGGGAACGCCAATTCGCTGAAATCACGCGAACCGCTCAGCACCCCTTGCCGCTCTGGCGTTGGTCGCCTGTCCGGAACCCGAGGACGGATCGACGACGTTACAGCCAGCTCTGATCCCTCGTCGGCAGTGTCGGAATCAGGCGCAGGTTCGGCCGGTGCGACGGAGGCGTCGGGATCGATGGCCTCGGTTTCCAGCGGAACGACAGGAATAGCGGCTTCGGGCGAGGGCGTGACCGGCAGCGCCGCAAGCTCTTGCGGCTCGAGGGGCACTGGCTGAACCTCGGTTGCGACCTCGGGCAGGGGTGTGTCAGCGTCCGGATTTCCCTCTGGAATTTCAGTCGCGGTCTCCGTTTCCGGCGGAGGGGTTTCGTCCACGGCTTCGCTGGCCGAAGCATCCCCCTCCGAAGTGTTGTCGGTGTCCACCGCATCCGGCTCGACTGGCTCAGTTGCGACCGGCTCGACAATTTCGGCCTCACCAATATCCGGTGCAGATACCTGTTGCGGGTTATCAGATGCCACGAGGGCTTCGCTGACCGGGATTTCGGGCGTTTCGGGCGGCGTTTCCAATGGCGGTTCCGGTGCTTCAGCCGGTTCGGGCTCAACAGGATCCGCGACGACATCAGCAATATCCTCGAACGTTGTGCTCAGCTCAATCGCGTCGGGGGCGCTGCTGCCCGGCAAGTCTTTGGACAGCCGCGGGCCAGTGTAGCTCAGACCCATGAGGTGCAGGATCAGCGACACCAGAATAGCCGCTGCTGCGATGATGGCCGACGTCCGGATCATTCCAGAGCTTTCTCAGTCACTACCAGGACCGACGTGGCGCCAAGACGCCGCAAGGCGCCGGTCACTTCGATCAGCCGGGGGCCGGGGGCCTGCCGGTCGGGAACAATGCGCACGGCTTCCGATCTGCGCCCCAGCATGTGGGTCTCGGGGTCGGTCGGAATACCTTGAAACGTCAGCGTTCCGTCCTTGTGCAGAACCAGCGCATTCGGCGGTTCGCGCCCTTCAAGTTCCGACGTGTTCACCAGTTCAAGATCAGGGTCCAGCGGCGGGGCCAGCGTGCCGGTGATCAGAAAAAAGATCAGCATCAGAAACACGACATTGATCAGAGCAATCGTCGAGTCACGTTTGCGTTTGGGGCGACGATACTTGATCATTCCAGCACCAGAACGCTGAGCCCGTCCCGCCCGCGCAGCCGCACAAGCAGGTCGATTACACGTTGGGCCGTTGTGTCGGGGTCCAGACTGACCAGAACCTGCCCGGTCTCCAATTGGGCTTCCAGATCATTCAGAGTAACGGCCTGTCCATTCAGAACCAGCCGTTCCGGTCCCAACTGAACGAACAGCCGCTCGGAACGTGCCCCTGAAGCAGCGCCACCGCCCACTGCGTTGCTCAATTCGATCTCGCCGTATTTCGAAAAAGTCGAGGACAGCATGAAGAACAGCAACAGCAAGAAAATCACGTCGATGAGCGGAGTCATCGACATAGGACGCCGGACAAAGGGGGCTGGGTTACGCATGTCCTTGCGCGGTCACCATTGTTGAGGCGTCTTCGGCCTGCGGAACCGCCTGCCCCGGCACCAGAATCGTCCGTAGCGCCTTGTCCGCAAACACCCGCTCGCGCGCCGTGCGGCTTTCGAACCAGGACAGAACCATCGAGGTCGGCATTGCCACCGCCAAGCCCACGGCCGTTGTCATCAGCGCCACCCAGATCCCCCCCGCAAGCAGCGAGGGATCAACCGAAGATCCCGCCGCCTGCAGGCTTCGGAATGCTTCGATCATGCCGAGAACCGTGCCAAACAATCCCAGCAAGGGTGCAAGCTGTGCCACCGTGTCCAACAACCGGAAACCGCGTTCAAGCCCGGCAAGCGCAAGGCCGGCCTCGGCGTCCAGCCTCTGGTCCAGACCGGGCGTATCCGGAGCCTCCATCGCGACCTGAACAAGGGGGGCAAGGTAGCTGTGGCTTTTGGCCAGCCGCGCACGAGCGGTTTGCGGATCACCTGCGTCCCAGGCCACAAGCGCCTGCGACAGCACCCGGTGACGCCCAACGCCCGAGGCCGCGAACTGCCAGAGTTTGTAAAGCGTGACCGCGACGGTCACGACCGACATCGCGATCAGGATCGCAACGACAGGCCCACCAAGATCAAGAATTTCTCGCAGCGCTTCCAAGGGGCTCATCCGATCAACTCCACTTCTGTCCGGCTTTTTAGCTTCAGGGCTTTGTGACAGACCAGACTGTCCGCTTCGGCTACGGTACAGGCATTTGCACCGTTGAAAAGAACCTTCCCGACCGTGTTACAGGCGATGCCTGGCAGATCGAACTGGCGCACACGCAGGCGGCCTTCTGGCAGGTCGCGAAAATTAAATAGCGTAAGTCGGACAACACCGCCTGACGTATCAAAAATAACCGCCTCATAGCTGGCAACGTCGATGGCCGAGCCGGTCCCGTTTTCGACGACAAAGGTCAGCCGACAGGCCTGTTCGACATCCTGTACCGTATTCAGTTCAACAAGAAGACCAGACGGGGCAGCCTCTTCAGACTGCGCAAGCGCGGAAAATGGCAATAAGCAAACACATAATGCGGCAAGGGCCGGACGGAGAAAGAACATTGACGCGCTCCCGATTGTTCAACACGGACATCAAGGGCCGGCGAAGCTCCGCTGGCGTTCAGCTACACATAGTAAATGCAGGAAACAGGCGAAAGGGGGACCGACACCTTTGTGAAAATAGGCCAGCAGCGTACATAGCCAAGCCTGAAACGCGCCGATCAATACAGGTTCAGCGCGATGTGGCCACGGCCGGGCAATCAGCCATTACATCGCATTTGACTTTATGCCGTGCTCGGCAGAGATCGCGATGCTGCGGCTTTCAAATACCTGCGTGTAAATCGGCCAATCATCCTGTTTGAACGGGTAGAAGGCTCCTGAAGTCTTTCGTTTCTCCCAGCCATGCATCTTCTCCCCGGTCACGCCAAAGCTGATCTGCCCCGGGATAGGCGCATTGCCGTGGGCATCCGTCAGCAGAGGGTCGGCGAACCTGCCGTGACCAAGCCCCTGCACAAAGCTGACATTGGCAGGATTGCAACCTAGACCGAACCACATGCCTTCAATTGCTGCGTCACGCATCTCAGGCGGCAACATGCGGTTTGCGGCGTAATACAGCGCAAAGTGATTTGCGCGCCAGTTTGAGCCCGGGCCGAACCGCAGCCAACCCCGACCCCAAGGGTAGGCGGTGGTGTTATGTAATTCGAAATCGCGCCCCATCCGTTTCCTGTTCAAAGCGCGGTTCTTGATCCATGTATTTATCGACTCGGCGATCACCGGCATCGTCGCGCGCCCCTCGCGGCCTGCCTGGACATATTCCAGATATGCGTTGGACAGCACCTCTTTTTTGATCCCTGGCAACGGGTTTTCAGACTGCGGCGCAAATGGGTTGTGATCCTCGAACACGGCGCCGGCGCTGATGTCGCCACTGGCCCGATACACCATGGCCGCCGCCGCAACTCGGGCTCGCGAGACCACCTCGTTCGGGTCGGTCTGCGCCAACGTCTGGCCTTCGGCCCATTGCCATGCCTGCAATGCTTCGGCGGTCAGCGTAATGCCCAGCGCAACATCGCCGCAAACGGTCCCGATCACATAGCCCAGCTTTGCCGCCGCATAGGCAAACTGGTAAGCCGCCCAGGCTTCGGGGCCATAGGCATAGGTTGCCTGAACCGGATTCCAGGAAACAGACCCCAGATTCCCGCTGACCGAATACTCGACACCACCGATGATCGCGCCGTCTGCGCCCTGGGTTCTGCGCCACAGGGAAATGCCCCATAGGGCTTCGTGAATAAGGTCCGGCAGAACCGTTTCTCCGTCGCCCTGATCCAGATCGTTTTTTCAGGCTTCAATGTCGGGGTGCGAAAACGGTTTTCCACTTTCGGGAATGTTCAGGTGCAATAAGCGGACATGTTCGAAGGTCTCGACCAGATCCGCCATGTGATAGACGACATCCATGTGCTGAATGCGCCGGTCCCAATCCCCCGCGTCATGCCGGCCGCCCCATGCGTCAGGGTTCTCCGCCGTTCCATCGGCACGTTCGGTCAACAGTTTCCCGGCATTGTTTTTGCCATAACCCTTACCGGTCTCGCCCAATTGCACATCTGTTTGCCAAACGGTCAGCCCATCTTTGGGATGGCCGTTGCGGGGTCGCGTTCGACCCTCTCCATACGGTTCGGAAATCGCGCAACCCGACCTTTGGTGGTAGTACCACCGCGCGGCCAGTCTCAGCGGCTCGACATAGGGTGCCGGTGACACGGCAAAGGGAAAGGATACGCCAAGACCGTCGGCTTGCAGGCGAAACTCACCTTCCAGATCAAGCCCCGTGAAATCGGCTTCGTAGATATCGCACCCGTTGAAGTTCAGGTCTTTGCGATGCGGGTTTGGCCAAGGTCAGTGAGCCCGAGAGCACCTCGGCATCGTCCTGAACTGCAATCAAACGCCAGCCCGTGGCTTCGGACAATAGGCCATCCGTGCCACCCACCTGCCCATTCACGGTTTGGCCCCACCAACCGCCGACACACGCCTTCTTAGGGTCTGTCAGCGGGTAGCCCGCCTGACAGAAATGCAGGGCTTCGCTGAAGGCCATCCGAAACGGGCTTTTCAGCTGGTTCCGTCAGTCTTCAGTGGCAACTTACTAATGATCTTCGGCCGGAGCTTGCTGTCGCAAACAATGTAAAGCCCGGCGATCAAAACCGACGCACAGCTGCTAATAAGCATTGCGCCGACCACAGCCGTACCAATGCTTGCTCCGGAATATAAAAGTGCCACAAAACAAATCGCAGCGACCAATGGACCCGACAGTAAATAGACTACGACCATTTCGTACTTAGCTCTTGCTCTCGGTTTTTCGCAACGTTCTTGCGTTTGTCTACTCTGCTTTCAAATTGTGCGCTTTTTTAGGCGGCCATCCCAGAACCCTGTTGGCTTGGTTCCATCCGCCTTTTGCCAGCGCATCGATTTGAACGCAGTTTCACCATAACGCCACATCTGCCAGACACTGACATATCTGTGGTACCAAGTCGGAAAACACAATACCGCTTGGCAAGATATCGCTGCGCTTTGGGAAAAACGGTGCAATAATGTTGTTACCTGACTGTTACCGCGCAGTAAAACCGCACCTTCTAATTCACGCTAGACCAGTATTCGTTTGGTTTTTTGCCACACCGCGACAGCAGCGGTTTGGCGAACTCCGACAAGAGTAAGAAACATTGCTGTCGCCCTCAGGAGAAGTAGAGAAAACTGCACCGGCAGTTCAGTCGAGAAGCGATAACGCCTGCAACTGCCTTGGGAATTTCCCTTTCCGGAATGCTGATCGGGCGATCTTTCTGCCGATAAGATAATAGGCCATGAAGCTGAGCACCGCGTCGATCAAAAACGCGATTGAGGCTCCTTGCGCGCCAAAAAGGTAGATAATTCCGAAGGACAATATGATGTGCACGACCAGTGAGTAGAGTGGGATGCCCAACTGTAATGCGGTCTTCCTTGACCGCGAAAACGAATAGCTGAAATACGCGCCCTGCAGCCCCGGAAGGAAGGATGCGAGCGCCATGACCCGCAGATACCCTGCCGTTTGACCGGCGAAGTCGCGGTCAAACAACGGTCTGGAAAACACATCTGCAGCGCAAATCAGCGCGGCGACAATAAGCAACGAGATCAGCATCACAAACGAAAAATAGCAGTGCAAAACGGCATTCGGAGACTTTGTGCCCTCTACTTCCTGTGCCTGGAACACGGACGGTTCTACAACGCGCGACAAGGTCGACATCGGCAGCCTAAGTGTCCGGGTCGCCAGCGACTGGGCGGCAGCAAAATACCCGGTGAAATTCATTCCGTCCAAAAGGGCAAGTGGGGCTGTGTCGACATCGCAAAGAAGGGCGAGCCGGACGATACTACCGCCAGCGGGAAACCGAACCACAGGTAGGTTTCACAGCCGAAGTGCTAGGGTCAGGATGCATTGATTTTCACGGCTCGTAAAAAGGAGCGGTAACATGAGCGACCTTTATTGGTTGACCGACAGCTTCGCTCTTAGCAAGCGTTGACAAATGCCTGATCGAAAACGTGAGATCACTGTTTAGTTTTGGGGTCGTCCAAAAGTTGGTCTTGTGCTTCACATGATTGGCAACACTTAGAGTGTCACTTCGATACCCGGCATATGAAACAGTGCCAATTATGGGAAATCGGCCACCGCGCGAGACTATGTTCAACGACGTTGAATCTGCGGACACAAGACGGACACGGATCTGTCGTCATCTAAGCCCACCTCAGAGGTCTGTGTAACGTATTGTTTTAGCTAAAAAAGTGGTGAGCCGTGCAGGATTCGAACCTGCGACCCACTGATTAAAAGTCAGTTGCTCTACCAACTGAGCTAACGGCCCACTCTTTTGTTGGATCTTGTCGATCCGTGGCGCTCTTTAAGGCATTTTCCCAACCAGGTTCAAGACCTTATTTGCACCTCGTTTCACCGTCACTTAACTTGTTTCAGGCGACCCGATAGGCGGCCTAATTAGGCAGGTGGCGCGGGGGGGTCAACCCCTTTTTTCAGGAATCTTCACCGCAGGCTGGATTCCTTTCCGGCGCAGGGTTATATGCCCGCCATGCAAGGATTACAGAACACCGGTTTGCCCTTCATGAAGATGCACGGGCTGGGCAATGACTTTGTCATTGTGGATGCGCGCGCGCAATCTGTTGAGATTACGCCCGCCCTGGCAAAGGGAATCGGGCATCGACAGTTCGGGGTCGGCTTCGACCAGCTAGCGGTTATCGAGAACGGCGAATCGGATGCACATCTGGTGTTCTACAATGCGGACGGGTCGACCTCGGCTGCATGTGGAAACGCAACGCGCTGCATTGCCCGCTTCCTGATGGAAGAATCGGGGGTATCGGAACTGACCCTGACGACTGAGCGCGGCACGCTTTACGCCCGCGAAGCCGGGGATGGGCTGACCTCGGTCAATATGGGGCAGCCGCAACTGAACTGGCACGAGATTCCGCTGGCCGAAGAATTCGACACGCTGGAACTGCCGATTGAAGGTGCGCCTACGGCAACCGGGGTGGGCAACCCGCATTGCACATTTTTTGTGGAAGATGCCGAAGCCGTCCCACTGACCGAGTTTGGCGCCCGGTACGAATACCATCCGCTGTATCCTGAGCGTACCAATGTGCAGGTGGCGCAAGTCATCGGGCCGGATCATATCCGCATGCGCGTCTGGGAACGTGGTGTGGGGATCACGCTGGCCTCGGGCTCGTCTTCCTGTGCGACCGCCGTCGCCGCGGCCCGTCGCGGACTGACCGGGCGCAAAGTCCAAATCGAGCTGGATGGCGGAACCATTTGGATCGACTGGCGTGAGGATGGTGTCTGGATGACCGGACCCACCTGCCATGTCTTCTCGGGCACATTGACGCCCGCGTTTCTGGAGTCGTTGGGATGAGCACCCCCAAATTCACCACGCTGGGCTGTCGCCTGAACGCCTATGAGACCGAGGCGATGAAGGAGCTATCGCAGCAGGCAGGCCTGACCGACGCGGTCGTGGTGAATACTTGTGCGGTAACAGCCGAGGCGGTGCGTAAGGCACGGCAGGAGATTCGTAAGCTTCGGCGGGAAAACCCCAATGCGCGGTTGATCGTGACCGGGTGCGCAGCGCAAACCGAACCTGAAACATTCACTCAGATGGATGAAGTCGACGCGGTCATCGGCAACACCGAAAAGATGCAGCCGGACACCTGGAAAGGTATGGCGGCAGATTTCATCGGCGAGACCGAGGCGGTGCAGGTCGACGACATCATGTCCGTTACTGAGACCGCCGGGCACCTGATCGATGGATTCGGCACCCGTTCACGCGCTTATGTGCAGGTCCAGAACGGCTGTGATCATCGTTGCACGTTCTGTATCATCCCTTATGGCCGCGGCAATTCGCGCAGCGTCCCTGCGGGCGTGGTGGTGGACCAGATCAAGCGGTTGGTGGACCGGGGGTATAACGAGGTCGTGCTTACCGGTGTTGACCTGACTTCGTGGGGTGCCGACCTGCCCGCACAGCCCAAACTGGGCGACCTGGTGATGCGGATTCTGAAACTGGTGCCCGACCTGCCGCGCCTTCGGATCAGCTCGATCGATTCGATCGAGGTGGATGAGAACCTGATGCAGGCGATTGCGACCGAGCCGCGCCTGATGCCCCACCTGCATCTGTCACTGCAGCATGGTGACGACCTTATCCTGAAACGGATGAAAAGACGCCACCTGCGTGACGATGCCATCCGCTTTACCGAAGAGGCGCGCAAGCTGCGCCCCAAGATGACCTTTGGCGCTGATATCATCGCGGGTTTTCCGACCGAAACGGATGCGCATTTCGAGAACTCGCTGAAGCTGGTTTCCGAGTGCGACCTGACCTGGTTGCACGTCTTCCCCTATTCCAAGCGCGAAGGTACGCCAGCGGCCCGGATACCGCAGCAGATCAATGGCAATATCATCAAGGACCGCGCCGCCCGCCTGCGTGCTGCTGGTGAAGCCCAGGTGGCAAAGCACCTGACAGCGCAGATCGGCAAAACCCATCACATTCTGATGGAAAATCCGCATATGGGCCGGACTGAGCAATTTACCGAAGTCACATTCGATAGCCCGCAAACCGAAGGTCAGATCGTGACCGCCACGGTCTCGGGCCGAACCGCGACCCAGCTGACGGCCTGAGGCAGAACTAAATCAGGTAGCGGCGGCGGCAAATGCGGCCGTGTCGTAGAACTCTTCGTATTTGCAGACAAGCCCGTCGCGGAATCGGCAGATAATGACAATCGGTGATTCCACCGTCTTACCGGTTTTCTTGTGCGTCCAGGCAGTGACGCCTATGCCGACGACACGGTCATCCTGGGCAACGGTGTCCTTCAGGGTCCAATGTTCCATCTGGTACGCACTTGTCAGGTCCTCAAGGTATTCCTTCAACTCGGCGTGCCCGTCCCGCGAGCAACTGAAATCCAACCCATACTGACCCCGCCCAAGCGAGCGTATGCACAAATCCTTGGTGGTGTACTTTTCCCACATCCCGATGTCAGACGCTTTGCTGTCGTTCCATGCCCCGAAAGCAGCCCGCAGCTTTTCAACATTGCTTTGCGTGTCCATGACCCGCCCTCCCAAATAGATTTCTGTGAAAATATCCGCCCCCCTGCAGAGGAGAGGCGCGGCACCAGTATAACACTGTGCGGCCTCAGAACGAAAAAAGGCCCGGCGCTAAGCACCGGGCCTTTCGGAATGTAGTGGTCAGAGACCGATCAGACGGTCTTTTTGCCCTTCACGCCTGCCCACAGACGCTTGTTGACCAGGTACAGCAGCACCGACAACAGGGTCAGGAAGATGACGCCGACGAAGCCGGAATACTTGCGCTCCATCATCTTGGGCTCGGCGGTCCACATCAGGAAGGCCGCGACGTCCTCGGACAGAGCTTCGACGGTGGCCGGGTGGCCGTCGGCGAATTCGACCTGATCGTCAGCCAGCGGCGGCGCCATCGAGATCCAGCCTCCGGGGAAGGCCTTGTTCTCATACAGGATGGTGCCTGCTTCTTCTTTTTCCTCACCGGTGTAACCGTCCAGCAGCGAGGCGATGTATTCTGCACCACCCATGCCTTTAAACAACTGGTTGATCCCCAGACCATAGGGGCCGTGGAAACCGGCCCGGGCCTTGGCCATCAGGCTCAGGTCCGGTGCGCCAACACCGTCGTTGACCGGGAAGTGGTCGGTCGGGATGGCCGGACGGAAATCGTCCAGCTCAGGATCGAACACTTCGAAGTTGCCCGCCGCATATGCGATGACTTCTTCTTCCGAATATCCCAGCGCTTCGAGATCACGCAGAGGCACATAGCGCAGGCCATGGCAGGCCGCGCAGACTTCGGTGTAGATCTGAAGTCCACGCTGTAGCTGGTTTTGATCCCAGGTGCCAAAGGGGCCTTCAAACGAGAAGTGGAAGTCTTCGATGTGCTGTTCGCCGCCGCCCGCTGCGAAGGACGCAGCAGGGGTAAGGGCCAGAGCAAACGCGGCACCGATTGCAAGTTTCTTGAACATGTTTCCGGTCCCTCTTCTTACTCGGCCGGCGTGGCGTCGGCGTCAGCCTTGCCATAATGCGCGTTGAAGTCTTCTTCGATGGTTTCCGGCTGGGCCAGAGGCTTCTCGATCACACCAAGGATCGGCAGGATCACGAAGAAATAGGCGAACCAGTAGGCGGACGCGATCAGCGAGAAGGTCGCATAGGGCTCTTCCGCAGGCATCGCACCCAGCCACATCAGGGCAAAGAAGTCGATGATCAGCAGGTAGAACCACCATTTGAACAGCGGACGGTACTTACCCGAACGCACGGTCGAGGTGTCCAGCCAGGGGGCCAGAGCCATCGCCAGGATCGCGCCGAACATCGCCAGAACACCAAAGAACTTTGCGTCGACGATGCCGCCGGTGATGAAGCTGGCGAACTGTACGACCCAGACCTCACCAGTGAAGGCACGCAGGATCGCGTAGAACGGCAGGAAGTACCATTCGGGCACGATGTGCGCAGGGGTCACCAGCGGGTTGGCTTCGATGTAGTTGTCCGGGTGGCCCAGGTAGTTCGGCATGAAGCCAACAACGGCCCAGAACACGACCAGAATCACAGCCAGGGCGAACAGGTCCTTGATCACGAAGTACGGCCAGAACGGCAGTGTGTCTTTCTCGGCTTCGGCTTTTGAACCGCGGCGCACTTCAACGCCTGTCGGGTTGTTGTTCCCGGTAGTGTGGAAGGCCCAGATATGCACGATGACCAGCGCCGCGATAACGAACGGCAGCAGGTAGTGCAGCGAGAAGAAGCGGTTCAGCGTGGCGTTGTCCACCGCCGGTCCGCCCAGCAGCCAGGTCTGGATCGCGTCACCCACAAACGGGATGGCACCAAACAGGCCGGTGATCACGGTCGCGCCCCAGAAGGACATCTGACCCCAGGGCAGAACGTAGCCCATGAACGCGGTGCCCATCATCATCAGGTAGATCAGCATCCCGATGATCCACGTGATCTCACGCGGGGCTTTGTACGAGCCGTAGAACAGGCCGCGGAACATGTGGATGTAGACCGCAACAAAGAACAGCGACGCGCCGTTCATGTGCAGGTAGCGGATAAAGTAGCCGCCATTCACGTTGCGCATGATGTGCTCGACGCTGGCGAAGGCCAGGTCAACATGCGGGGTATAGTGCATCACCAGAACGATACCGGTGACAATCTGCAGCGCCAGGCAGAACGCCAGGACGATGCCCCAGATCCACCACCAGTTCAGGTTCTTGGGGGTGGGGATCATGATGGTGTCGTAAATCAGGCCGACGATGGGAAGGCGGCTGTTCAGCCACTTTTCGCCGTTTGTCTTCGGCTCGTAATGATCGTGGGGAATTCCGGACATCTGGGTCTCCCTTAGCCGAGCTTGATGGTTGTCGCATCCACCCATTCAACGGGCGGAACGGGCAGGTTTTCAGGCGCGGGGCCTTTGCGGATACGACCGGCAAGGTCATAGTGCGAACCGTGGCAGGGGCAGAACCAGCCGCCAAAGTCCCCGGCATCACCCAGCGGCACACAGCCGAGGTGGGTACAAACACCCATCTGAACGATCCATGCACCTGGTGCTTCGCCTTCGGGCGACGGCATTACGCGGTTGGCGTCGGTCGCCGGCGCGTCCGCAGGCAGGTTGAAGTTGCGCGCCAGCGGATCAGGCAGCGCGTCAACGCCTTCGGCGTCCTGTTCCTGAGCTTCTTGAATCTCAGCACCGGTGCGGTGACGGATAAATACGGGTTTACCCAGCCATTTAACGGTCAGCTGCGTGCCCGGCTCGACCCCGCTTACGTCCTGACGGATCGAGGACAGCGCCTGAACGTCTGCCGAGGGATTCATTTGGTTGATCAGGGGCCATACGGCTGCACCCGTCGCAACGACACCTGCGCCGCCAGCGACGTAGTAGAGGAAATCTCTGCGGGTGCCTTCGTGGTCTTCTGCGTGGGACACGAGGTTTTCTCCGATTCCGGCGCCCGCGGGTGCGGGCAAACATGCATCAGCACCGCATCAAAGCGGCGTCTCATCGCGGCTATCTAGCCGGGAGAAATCGGTTCGTCCAGCGGTCATAGGCGCGCAGTGCGCCACATCCGGGCATTCATGTCACAACGAGGGGCTAAAATTTCAAGATACGGACCTGAATTTCGGGAAAAACACGCCGGTCACCCAACTCGCTGACAATGTGATTCGGTTTGCACCGGCGGGATACCTGGATGCTGGGGTGATCCAGCTCTTTACAGTTCAAGCATATGCCAACCCTCTGCGAAATTTGCCGGCGGTAAAGGGTGTGCCGCTTTCCGATTTTTAGCTCCTGATTGAAAACTCCACTGATGCCTCTTGATCAATCGATCATATTCGGGAATATTCCCATATATGAGCAACGCTTTAAACCCCACCACAGAGAAACTGGCTGCACATTTGCGTGGATTGCGAGAGCATCACAGCATGACACTCGATACGCTGGCCGGCAAAACGGGATTAAGCCGCGCCACCCTGTCGCGTATTGAAAAAAACGAAGTCAGCCCAACCGCCGAGACGCTTGGACGTTTGGCCGCAGCCTATGCGCTGCCAATCTCTCAGCTTCTTGCGCCTTTAGAGCAGAGTTTCCAACCGATCGTCCGGCGGCAAGACCAACCGGTTTGGACGGATCCCGCTCAAGCATTTGAACGCCGCAACGTGTCGCCTCCCAGCGGGCAGCTTTCGGTTGAGCTGATCGAAGGCACTCTGGGTGCGCAGCAGCGCATTGCCTACGACGCTCCCGCGATCCCGGGGCAAGAGCATCATGTGTATGTCCTGTCCGGGCAGATCGAAATCACGGTCGAGGGGAAATCGCATGACCTTCGCCAAGGGGATTGTCTTCGTTACATCCTGTTCGGCGAGACCGTTTTCAAAACGACCCAAACGCCCTGCACTTATATGATCGCCCTGTCATGACATATCAGCCACCTCGCGTTTCCCGCCTTACCGCAACGGACATCGACGAAAACTTGAAAGACCTGTGCCGGTTGCTTGTCGACAGTGTTGCCGACGGCGCCGCGATCAGCTTCATGATGCCCCTCGACCACGAGACCGCCGCACGATTCTGGACGGATGACGTCAAACCCGCCGTAGAAAAGGGTGGGCGGCATCTGTTCGGTGCGTTTGGGGAGGGTTCGCTGATCGGCACGGTTCAGGTTTTGCTCAGCATGCCCCCTAATCAACCCCACCGGGCAGAAATCTCGAAGATGATCGTGCACCCCCAGGCCAGACGCCGTGGTTTGGGAAAGGCACTGATGAGTGAAGCTCTGACATCCGCGCAACAAGCGGGAAAGACGCTCGTCACTTTGGACACGCGCACGGGCGACGTCTCAGAAACCCTATACAAGTCCGTCGGCTTCCAACCGGCAGGCGTCATCCCCGATTTCGCATTCGACCCCGATGGTAAATCCCGCCACGCGACGACCTACATGTACCGGTATCTTTAGTTCGGTTCCAAAAATGAAACAGCGATTTACGTTTCGCAGCTTGCAGCGCCCTCAAATCGCAAAGGTGCGGAAAACCTGAGTTAAAAATAGATATTTTACAAGCACTTAGACGAGCCTGATTTTGATTGCACTTTCGACGCGAATGATCGAAAGCCCAGGGTAATACAACCTTAGCAGGACGTCACCCATGTCAAAGCTCTGTGCAACATTTCTGACCTTCACGCTTGCCGTTTCGTCTCAGGCATTTGCAGCCGGTGATCCGGCGAAAGGCGAAAAGCTCTATAACCGCTGTTCTTCGTGCCATGCGATCATCAAAGATGGCGAGGTTCTGGTCAAAGGTGGCATCACCGGCCCGAATCTTTATGGAGTAGTCGGTCGCGCCGCCGGAACCGAATACGATTACCTGAACGGAAGCGAGCGTCTGCCGGTCGGAATGTTCACCGACGACATGATCCGGGCCGGTCAGGAAGGTCTGGTCTGGACCGAGGAGAACATCGCCACTTACTCCAAAAACCCGATTGGCTTCATTCAGGAGTATTTGGACGACGAAACCGCGCGGCCGAACATGAGCGTCAAACTGAAAAAGGGCGCCGAGGATATCGCGGCCTATCTGGCGACCTTCAGCGAGTAACTTCGTCCGTTGGCCGCTCTGATTCCAGAGCGGCAAGCACCTTAAATACCCGGATCAGGCTGGCGGTTGTGTCGCGACCATGCTTGGGCGTTCCGAAAATTTCTCGTACCAGGCGGCCAACGCATCATTTCCTTTGCGCCAGCCGCGCGCATCGTGCCTGAAGTCGAGATAGCCCAGCGCACAGGCTACTGCCACCTGCCCCATATCCAATGTCCCAGACAGATGGGCCATCCAGCGCTGGTTCAACGCCGCACAGGCACGTTCGATCTTGTCCCACTGCGCGTCGGCCCAGCCGTCCCATTGTTTGTCTTCGGGTCGCATCCTGCCTTCGTAGGTAATTAGAAGCGCCGCATCCAGAATACCATCAGCCAGTGCTTCCAATGTCAGCACGTCCCAATGCGCGGCCCCTTCTTGATACAACCCGGCCAGCGCGCGGTCGTTCAGAAAGGCGCAGATAACGCGGCTGTCGAACAGGGTTGGCCCATCCGGGCGCTCTAACGCCGGAACTTTTGTCAAGGGTGCCTTGGCGAGCAATGTCTCGGCAGGGGTCATGGGTGTCGTCGCCACGGACAACAACTCCACGTCCTGCAATTGATCGGTTTCATGCAATAAAACCATGACCTTGCGTACATATGGTGAGGTTGTGCTGAAATAGAGCTTCATTAGCGATCTCCCTGAATTGCCCGAACTCTACACGACGAAATGCAAAACAAAACCCGTCAGTTGGTGTCAGGTCCGGTGGCGGCCATCAACGCCCGCAGGGCTTGCAGTTCAGAGCCGAATCCATCGCGCGCGATATGCTCTGCAGCGTTCCTACGCGCCGTATCCGGTTTGTTCTGGTTCAGTTTCCAGGTGCCTTGAATATCATCTATTCGAAGGCGGAACGGCACGATCATACGCATCATCCGCTCCAGCGCGCCCGGGCTCATCTTGCTGGTGACCCACGGGGTTTTCGGCAACAGCCGCGCCTCATAGAACGCCGACTGGCGATCCAAAAGGTCCAACAGCTCCTCCTGCGGGCGCTGCTCGAATTGGCCTGTCAGATGAACAGCAACATAGTTCCAGGTCGGAACCTGATCTTCGACACCATACCAGTCCGGCGAAACATACCCATCCGGACCATTTATGGCGATCCGGGCCTGTTTAGAGCCTGCTATCGCGCGTACGATCGGGTTAGACCGGACAAGATGCAGTTCCGCCAGTGACCCATCCTCGGACAGCAGAAACGGGACATGGCTGATCAACGGCGCGGACTCTGTCGACACGGCCAAAACGCCAAATGCCCGGTCACGTGCAAAGGAGATGTGGCGCGCGGTTTCTTCCGCGCGAAAGGCTGGATTGGGATGCATGGGAATCCTCCTGCAAAATCTCTTGCAGAACTGCCCGCACCTTGGCAAGGTCCGCCCGTTCTCAGGGCGGGGCGCAATTCCCCACCGGCGGTATGCGGGCTACGACCCGTAAGCCCGCGAGCGGCTCTGCCGTATCCACGATCCGAAAAGTGGGAACCGGTTTTCGGAGGAATTGTGGAACCATGGAAGGGTGTCAGCAGATCTGGTGAGAGGCCAGAGCCGACGGTTACAGTCCGGATGAAAGAGAACGTGCAGCGCGTCGGCCTTGCCGTGCGCTTGCCCGTGATCGCCTTGGGTGACGTGTCATGCCGGGCTGGCAGCGAAAAGTGGGAACCGGTTTTTCGCGACCGCCAGCAGGCCACCAAACTGAAAGGAGATCACGATGACACACACCCGCTATGCTTTTGTAAAAGCCAACTGGCATTCCGATATCGTTGACCAGGCTCTCGAAGGGTTTCTTGAACTCATCCCTGCCGATCAGGTCGACGTATACGACGTCCCCGGCGCGTTCGAGATGCCGCTGCTCGCCCGCGATCTTGCTGAAACCGGCCGCTATGCGGCTGTCGCCTGCGCCGCATTTGTCGTCGACGGTGGCATTTACCGGCATGATTTCGTGGCTCAGGCCGTTGTGGACGGGTTAATGCGCGCCGGCCTTGATACCGGTGTACCGGTCCTGTCTGTTTCCCTGACGCCGCATCAGTATCAGGAGACAGATCACCACAACGCAATCTATCGCGCGCATTTTGTGGAGAAAGGCCGCGAAGCTGCTCAAGCTGCGCTGAAAATCAACGCGACACGCGCACAACTGGCCACCGCTGCGTAAGTTCATTGGGTTGGGGCCAACACGCCCCAACTGCAAATCCGCTTGAGGCCAAGGGCCTTGCCCGCTAATCACGACGCTCAAAGGAGCATGCCCCATGTCGATGAACAGTTTTGGCCACCTCTTCCGCGTTACCACCTGGGGTGAAAGCCACGGGCCCGCTTTGGGTGCGACCGTCGATGGCTGCCCCCCGGGCGTCACGATCGACGAGGGCATGATTCAGCACTGGCTGGACAAACGCAAACCGGGTCAGAACAAATTCACCACCCAGCGGCGCGAACCTGATCAGGTGAAAATCCTGTCCGGCGTGTTTGAAGGCCAGACAACGGGTACGCCGGTGCAGCTGATGATCGAGAACACGGATCAGCGCTCGAAAGACTACGGCGATATCATGGACAAGTTCCGTCCAGGGCACGCTGATATTACCTACTGGCAAAAGTACGGCATCCGGGACTATCGGGGCGGCGGGCGCAGCTCGGCACGGGAAACCGCATCGCGTGTAGCAGCTGGCGGGTTGGCTCGAGAAGCGATCAAGCAGATCGCACCCAACGTTCAGATCACCGGGTATATGACTCAGATCGGACCCCACAAGATTGACCGGGGCAATTTCGACTGGTCCCAGATCGAACAGAACCCTTTCTGGACCCCTGATGCTACGGCTGCTGCGGACTGGGCCGCTTATCTGGACGAATTGCGCAAGTCCGGCAACTCGGTTGGCGCGGTGGTCGAGGTCGTGGCGCGCGGTGTACCCGCCGGGATCGGAGCACCAGTTTATGCCAAGTTAGACACTGATTTGGCTGCTGCGATGGTGTCGATCAACGCGGTGAAAGGCGTTGAGATCGGTGAAGGGATGGCCGCCGCCGAACTAACAGGTGAGGCCAATGCGGATGAGATCTTTATGGGTCAGAACGGCCCGCAATACAGCTCGAACCACGCGGGCGGCATCTTGGGCGGTATCTCAACCGGGCAAGACATCGTCGTGCGCTTTGCGGTCAAACCGACTTCGTCGATCCTGACAACCCGCAAAACCATCACCAAATCCGGCGAAGAAACCGAGATTATCACCAAAGGCCGCCACGACCCCTGCGTTGGCATTCGCGCCGTGCCTGTGGGTGAGGCGATGATGGCCTGTGTGATCCTAGACCACCTGCTGCTGCACCGTGGCCAGATCGGAGAAAACCGTGGACGGATCGGCTGATCTGCGCACCCGCCTGCGCGCCGTTGTCGTGCAGCGCATGGAAACCGACCCAGCACATGATCTGGCCCATCTGGACAGGGTCTGGGTGAACGCCCAGGCCATAGCCACTGACCAAACCGACATGCCTGTGCTGCTGGCTGCGGCTTATCTGCATGATCTGGTCAACCTGTCCAAAGATGACCCGGATCGCCAAATGGCATCGCGCCGATCAGCCGAAGAATCAGAGCCTATTCTTGGCAATCTCGGCTATTCTGAAGATCAGGTCCAAGCGATCAAACACGCGATCGAGGCACATAGTTTTTCGGCCAATATCACGCCGGAAACGCCCGAGGCCTGTATCCTGCGTGATGCGGACCGGCTGGATGCGCTGGGGGCCATAGGGGTGGCTAGAAACTTCTCGGTATCCGGAGCATTGGGGCGGTCGCTGTATGACCCGGCGGACCCGTTTGCCGCCAATCGCCCGCTGGACGATCTGCATTTTTCAATCGATCACTGGAAGGTCAAACTGTTGCGCCTGCCCGGCGACATGCTGACGGAAACCGGTAAAGAGATCGCCGAGCGGAGGATCCAACGGATGATCCGGTTTCTCGAAGAATTCGCGCAAGAGATCGGCAGTCCTCTGCCGCCTGATTGGACGAATCTGTAAACTACGCGTTGATCTTTCCCGGCCAAAAGCGCAGGTTCGCGCCGATGGCAAAACCCTTAACATCGCATCGACCCATATTGGCCGTCGCTCTGAAGTCGAGCGCGGTGTTTCTGTTCACGGTCATGGCGGCGATAATCAAGGCGCAGTCTGATCATTTTCCACCGGGCGAGATGGTGTTCTTCCGGTCCCTCTTTGCCATTCCAGTGATTATGATCTGGCTGATCGCACGCGGAGAATTGGCGCGGGGATTCGTTGTGCGCAAACCCATGGGCCATTTCTGGCGCGGCGTGCTGGGGACCACCGCGATGGGGCTGACCTTCACCGGCCTTGGCCTGATCCCTCTGCCCGAGGCCACCGCGATTGGATACGCCACGCCGATTTTCACTCTAATCCTGGCAGCAATCATGTTGGGTGAGCGCATCCGAGCAATCCGAATCGCCGCCGTGGCCATCGGCCTGTTGGGTGTTCTGATCATGATTTGGCCTCGACTGGGCGGCAACAACATGGAAGCCGCGGCAACCATCGGCGCATTGTGCATTCTGGGCGCGACCGTCGCCCGCGCCTTTGTGCAGATCCATATCCGGCAGTTGGTGCAGGTCGATCATCCGGCCGCTATCGTGTTCTATTTCTCGATGACCGCGACCATTCTGTCCGGGCTGACCTTCTTTTGGGGCTGGGTTTTACCGACGTGGGAGCAAGCTGGTTTTTTGATCCTGGCTGGTCTGGTCGGTGGCGTTGCCCAAATTCTGGTGACCTCTTCTTATCGTTTTGGGCAGGCTTCGATGCTGGCGCCCTATGACTACACATCCATGCTGTTTGCCATCATCATTGGCTATGTCTGGTTCAGCGAGTTGCCGACTCTGGTGATGCTGGCCGGTGCAGCGCTGGTGATCGCAGGCAACATCGTGGTGATCTGGCGCGAACATCAGTTGGGGTTGGAACGCGGAAAGGCCCGCGCGGTCACGGATCCCAAAGCCTGACCTTTACCTTTGCGGAACTTCCCCTAGGGTGTGCCCAACAAAAGATGAGGGTTTCCCATGAGCGACGCACAAGATCACAAGGAAAAGATGCAAAAGGTGCAAGCCCAGCACCGCAAGAAAGTGTCCGAGGCCGTCGATCCGGAACGCGGGCTTGTTCTGATCAACACCGGCAAGGGCAAAGGCAAATCCTCGGCCGCGTTCGGCGTTGTGATCCGCGCGCTGGGGTGGGGCCAGAAGGTCGCCGTTGTGCAATTCATCAAAGGTAAATGGAAAACCGGTGAGCGGCGTTTCTTCGAAGAGCGCGATCTGGTGACCTGGCACACGATGGGCGAAGGCTTTACCTGGGACACGCAGGACCGCGAGCGGGACATCGCCGCCGCAAATGCCGCCTTCGACAAGGCCCGCGCCCTGATGTCCAGCGGCGACTACGATCTTGTGGTGCTGGATGAGATCAACATCGCCTTGCGTTATGAATACCTGTCGATCGAACAAGTGATCGACGGGCTGAACGAACGCTCTGAAAAAACCAGCGTGTTCCTGACCGGGCGAGACGCCCCGCAGGCGTTGCGTGACTATGCCGATCTGGTCACCGAAATGACCGAAGAGAAACACCCATTCCAAGCTGGAATCAAAGCCCAGCGCGGCGTGGATTTCTGAAGGTCAGAGCCTAAACAGCCCCAAATGGGGCTGCTATGCCGGCGGATGTTCGTTGAGAAACCTAACCGACCCGCGTCTGCTTGCGGCGCTGTGGGGTAGCGACAGATCCTCTTTGTCAGGACCTATGGCTTTGGGTGTATCGACATAGGCGCAATAGTCGTCATCACAGCAACATCCGCACGCGGTTGCAGCCTCGTGTCGCGCCATGATTTCGTCGAGCGGATCGCCCATCATCAACCTCTGTTATCTGCGTCGTTTCCGAGGCGGTGGCGCGCCCTCACCAAATTTGCGCTAAGCCCGCAGACCGCCTCGAAATCCTGTGCTGGATGTCAACACATCTGGCCCTGGCCATTATCTGATTATTTTTGTCGGAAATTTCAAGTGAAAACGGACACGCCCCGACCTAACTGTCGGGGCGCGTAGAAATCGACCAAAACGATCAGATGGCTTTGGTCTGCGGGTCCAGAGTGATCGACCAGAGCTCGTTATCAGCCCGGTCCATCAGGCGCACGGTCATCTGCTGGGTCCTTCCGTCGATGTCGACCAGACCAAAGAACTGCAGACCAGCGCTTGGTGGCAGGTTCGCGCCCTGCTCTTCGGTCGGTGCCTTGATGAATTTCACCTCGGGGCCGAACGTTCCGTCCAGCCCATTCGGACCGAATGTTCCGGCGTGCAGTGGGCCTGAAACGAACTCCCAGAATGGCACGAAATCCTGAAATTGCGCTTTGTTAGGGTCATAGTAATGCGCAGCTGTGTAGTGCACATCGGCAGTGAACCAGACCGTATTGGTGACATTGGCTGTTTTGATATATTGCAGCAGATCGGCGATCTCCAACTCACGCCCCCTAGCCAGTCCACTGTCACCATTCGAGATCGCCTCTGCTCCGGCCTGTTCCTTCCAGTTGTCCCAGACAATCAGTCCAATCGGCATATCCGATGCGATCACTTTCCATGTCGCCTGCGACGATGCCAGCTCGCGCTTGAGCCATGCCAGCTGCTTGGCCCCAAGAATGCGGGATTGATCAGTGATGCCCTCTTCCATGGACGGCCCGTTGGGTCCGCGATAGCTGCGCAGATCAAGGAAAAATATGTCCAGCATCGGGCCGTACGAGATCTTGCGATACACTCGCCCCGGCTCAGCCGGTGTGAAACGCAGCGGCGTCATCTCATGGAAGGCGCGGCCGGCACGGGATTGCAGCACATGCACCGATTTCTCGGTGTAACGGTCATCCGAGATCAGATCCTTGGCGTCCGACCAGTTGTTGACGACCTCATGGTCGTCCCACTGGAAGAAGGTCGGGCAGCCGGCGTTCATCGCGCGCACATGCTCATCCATCATGTTGTATTTCCACTGGGCGCGGAATTCGTCCAGCGTTTCGGCCACTTTGCGTTTCTCGTCAATCAGAGTGGTGTTTTTCCAGATCACCTGCCCGTCTTTTTCGACCTCGTCCTTCATCGGACCATCTGCATAGACCGTGTCGCCAGAGTGGATGAAAAAGTCCGGCTTATGCTGCGCCATTGTGGCGTAAGTGCGCATACCCTCGTCATCAATGCCCCAGCCCTGACCGGCCGTGTCACCCGACCAGGCAAAGCGGATATTGCGACGCGAGGTCGGTGCAGTGCGGAATTGACCTACAATAGGGTCTGATGTGACGTTGATATCGCTCAGATCGGCGGCCACGAACCGGTAGAATATGTCCTGATCGGATGGCAGCCCGTCAACAAGCCGCTTTACGGCGAAATCGCTGTTCGGGATTGCGTCCAGCGGAGCCAGCTTGCGGGCATCGGCAAAGCTTTCGGTTGTCGCCACCTCCATCGTCACGCGGGCGGGGCGGTCTGTTCGGGTCCAGATCATACCCGAAGTGATATCCACATCGCCCGACTGGACACCGTGGGTGAACACCGGGCGCGACGATGCTCGGCTGATCGCAGGCATCGACAAAGACGCGGCAAATGCGGTGCTGCCGGCCAGAAAGGCACGGCGGTTGGGGCGAAGGATTCGTGTCATTAAAGCTCTCCTGACTTGCGACCCATCGGGGTCACGCGATTGGTGAGCGGCAGTGAGCCGCCTGTTTGTAAAACAAGCGGCTCAGATTCTTGAAACTATCACGATGAATTTGTGACACCGGATGGCTTAGGCTGTCACGCCCTCTTCCGGCGCACTGAGCGAAATAACGGCCACGACCGCCACGCCATTCAGCCAGTAATATATCGCGTCCAACCCCGAGAACCCAAACAGGCTGGGCGCGGCCAGAAAAACAACGCCGACCAGCAGATCGACCGCCAGGTGAAACTTGTAGGGCAGAACCCTCCAGATCCCCAAGTGATGGTCTGTCAGGACCGTAAGCACAAAGGCGGCTACCCCTGTAGCGACGGACAGCCACAAGGCTATCGGGTTGGACTGCCCCAAGCCCAGCACAAAGGGTAGCCCCATCAGGGCCAGGGCAACGGGGTAGTCCAGATAGGCGTGAACAGAGCGGGTAACGAAACGAACGGACATTTAAATTTCCTTTCCTTGCTTGGCATAGCCTCAAGCTAGGTCGGAGAGCCCGAACGTTTAACTCCGCATCGTCCGCAAAAAATTGCAGATCGTTCAGAACCGGGTTGGATCAGTGCATTGATCGATAAGCGGCCGGCGACAGGCCGATCTGTTTCTTGAACACCCGTGAAAACGCTGCCTCGGACGCGTATCCAACCTCAGCGGCTGCATCGGCGACGTTCCAGCGGCTTTCCGTCAGACCATGGCAGGCAATCTGCATTCGCCAATCGGTCAGATACTGAATCGGTGTCGTCCCCATCTTCTCGGCGAACAGTTGTGCAAAAGCAGTGCGCGACATCCCGGCCTCGCGCGCCAGTGTCTCAACACTCCAATTTTCAGCCGGAGCCTTGTGAAAGGCGGTCAACGCGCGTGAGATTCGTGGATCAGCGAACCCGGCCAAAGCGGTGTCGCTGGGGCTTTGATGTTCTAGATGCGCGCGAATGGCCTGGGCAAACAGCACTTCGGACAGCTTCAGGGCAATCAGGTCGCCTCCAATCCGTGCGCCGTTGATCTCGGACCCGATCATGCGCAGTGTGGCCTCAATCCACGACCCCGCTTCTTCGCCGTAGTTTTCGATCAGGATGTATGGGGGCAGTCGGTCGATCAGCATATGCCCGGTGCCTTGCCGTCCGGGCGGACCGGTGAACGAGAAATGGCCGCAGATCAGCTGGGTGTCGCGGCTTTTGTCCTCGCCGCCATATATCAGGACGCCATCACCCTGATACCCGGCATCTTCCAGCACTTGCTCCAGCGGCAACGCATCCAGCGGTTTGACCTCATTACACAGCAACGCATGGGCGGTGCCGTGAGGAATCAGGATCAGGTCGCCCTGCTTCAAACGCAGCGTTTCGCCTGTGTTAGAGACATGTACTTTCAATTCCCCACGCTGCACAAAGTGAAACCGGGCGACGTTCTGTAACGCTGGCACCTGAATGCCAAAGGGCGGCGTGAACGAGGTTCGGAAGTAGAATGTCCCGCGCAGGGACAGGCGGGTGAGAATATCGCTGAGCAGGTCCAACATGGTCGTAACGTATACGCGATTGCGCAGTCGTCCAGTCACCTGAACGATCTGCACAGAAACTTGAACGCTCGGCAAAGAAAAACCCCCGCGAATACGCGAGGGTTCTGGTTTACGTTTTTGGATGCGATCAGACGCGGACCAGAGCCTCGTAATCTGCGGCGATCTCGCGCGTAAGGTCTCCGACCTCGAACGTGTAGTCGCCGATCTGACCCACCGGAGTGACCTCAGCCGCCGTGCCGGTCAGCCAGCATTGTTCGAAATCGGCCATTTCCTCGGGCTTGATGCGGCGCTCATGGACGGTGATGCCCTTGTCTTTCAGCATCTGGATCACTGTCTGACGCGTGATGCCGTTCAGGAAGCAGTCGGCCAGAGGCGTATGGACCTCGCCATCTTTTACAAAGAACACATTGGCCCCGGTGGCCTCGGCCACGTAGCCGCGCCAGTCCATAAACAACGCGTCCGAGCAGCCTTTGGCCTCGGCCTTATGCTTCGAAATCGTGCAGATCATATAAAGACCGGCCGCCTTGGCGTGAACCGGGATGGTCTCTGGGCTGGGGCGTTTCCATTCCGCGATGTCCAGCTTGGCGCCCTGCATCTTGGCATCGCCATAATAGGCCCCCCAGGGCCAGACGGCGACGGCCATCCGAACCGGGTTCTTGGCCGATGCCACACCCATATCTTCCCCGGACCCGCGCCAGACCAGCGCACGGACATAAGCATCCTGCAGACCGCTGGCCTTCAGCGCCTCTTCCTTGGCCGCTTCGATCTCATCAACCGAATAGGGCATCGGCATGTCCAGCGCCTCGGCCGAGGCGATCAGACGCTCGGAATGTTCGCGGCTTTTGAAGATCTTGCCGTTATAGGCGCGCTCACCCTCGAACACCGAAGACGCGTAGTGCATCGCGTGGGTCAGGATGTGCACATTGGCTTCGCGCCAGGGCACCAGTTTGCCATCCAACCAGATGACTCCATCACGATCATCATACCCCGCCATACGAATCCTCCTGACCCGGGATCAATTTCCGATTGTTGCGCGACTTAAGTCCGAACCGGACATATTATTGCGCAAAAACTGAGATTCGATACCTGTCCACCCTTGGAATGTCAATAACGCTGACATAAACTCGGCTCGGTGTAACGAATGAGGCATAATATGTCGGATACGCGCCCCGCCCAAGTCTTCGGCGGCGAGAGCCTGCTGTTTTTGACCGACGAGCAGTTGCGACAGGGGATCGAGGCGATGTTCTTCGCCTATCGCGGCTTTACCGCCGACCCGGACCGAATCCTGACACAGATGGCCTATGGTCGGGCGCATCACCGGGCGATCCACTTCATCAACCGTGCGCCGGGGACAACGGTCAACAACCTGCTGGCCATTCTCGGCGTCACAAAACAGTCTCTAAACCGTGTTTTGCGCACGCTAATCGAGGATGGTCTTGTCGAAAGCCGGGTCGGATCGGTGGACAAACGCGAAAGACACCTATTTCTGACGGAACAAGGCAAGGCGCTTGAAGCCAAACTCTCTGAGGCCCAGCGCGTGCGGATGCGCGCGGCTTATAAAGAGGCGGGTCCTGAGGCGGTGTCAGGGTTTCGTAAAGTGCTTGAAGCGATGATGGATGCTGATATGCGTCATGCATATACGAAATTGCGGGATACCACCTCATGAGCGATATGGACGCCCACCTGCTGATCGTCGACGACGACGAACGCATTCGTGACCTGTTGAAGAAGTTCCTGATGCGGAGCGGTTTTTTGGTGACGGCCGCGCGGGATGCTGCTCATGCGCGACGGGTGTTGTCCGGGCTGGATTTCGACATGATCGTTCTGGACGTGATGATGCCGGGCGAAGATGGTGTCAGCCTGACCAAAGCCCTGCGCGAGACCCATGCCACACCGATCCTGCTGCTAACCGCGCGCGGTGAGACCGAGCACCGCATTGCCGGGCTTGAGGCCGGTGCCGATGACTACCTGGCCAAGCCGTTCGAGCCGAAAGAGCTGTTGTTGCGGATCAACGCGATCCTGCGGCGGATGCCAGAAACTCCGGCGCAGGATACGGCTGCAAAAATTTTGCATCTCGGTCCGATCCGGTACGACATCGAGCGTGGCGAGATGTGGCAGGGCGAGGAACCGGTTCGCCTGACGGCGACGGAAAGCCAGTTGATGAAGATTTTCTCGGCCCAACCCGGCGAGCCGATCAGCCGGGCCAAACTGGTCGAGGATCTGGGTCGCGACAAGGGTCAGGCGCAGGAGCGCGCGGTAGACGTTCAGATCACGCGTCTGCGCCGCAAGATCGAACAGGACCCCAAGCAGCCGCGCTATTTGCAGACTGTTCGCGGGGCCGGATATATGTTGGCGCCGGATTAAGCCTGCCGCTACGCGGCGTTTTCGCGCTTTCGGCGAAGGTATTTTTAGCAAGATGAACTGGGGATCACGATGAAGACCGCCCTTTTGACCCACGCCGATTGCCTTGGCCACGTGACGCCTGACGGACACCCCGAACGGGTAGCGCGGTTGGAACACATCCTTCACGCGCTGGAAGGGCTGGACATTGCCCGTATAACGGCCCCTTTGGCCGCAGATGACGATCTGCTGCGCGTCCACCCCGAAAGCCACATCCGGGATATCCGTGACAACCGGCCGTCGGACGGTTTTACGCAGATTGACGGTGACACGTTCATGTCGCCGGGTTCGGTCGATGCGGCTTATCGCTCCGCCGGAGCAGTTGTGCGCGCGGTGGATATGGTTTTGGGCGGCGAGGCCCCGAACGCCTTTTGCGCCATTCGCCCACCTGGGCACCATGCCGAAACGGAAACAGCAATGGGGTTCTGCCTGTTCGGCAATGCGGCGCTGGCCGCCAAACACGCGCTGGATCATCACGGCTTGAACCGCGTGGCCGTCGTGGATTTCGACGTGCACCACGGAAATGGCACGCAGGATTTGCTGTGGGACGAAGCCCGCGCTCTGGTGGTTACCAGCCAGCAGATGCCGCTATGGCCCGGATCGGGTCGTCCGGATGAGACCGGTGCTTATGACACCGTTTTGAACATCCCGCTTACCCCCGGTTCGGGCGGGGCCGAGATGCGCGCCGCATATGAGGCGCAGGCCTTCCCGCGCCTACGCGCGTTCAAGCCGGAACTGATCATCATCTCGGCAGGCTTTGACGCGCATCAGGACGATCCGCTGGCCAATCTGAACTGGTCCACAGGCGATTTTGCTTGGATCACCGCCGAGCTGTGCAAAATCGCCGACGAGCTGTGTGAAGGCCGTATCGTCTCGACTTTGGAAGGTGGGTATGATCTGAACGCACTTGCCGAGGCCACTCGCGCCCATGTGGAAGAACTGATGAAGGCAGCCCGATGACCGATACTCCAGTTGATCAGATGACATTCGAACAAGCGATGAAAGAGCTTGAGGCCGTTGTCGGCCAGTTGGAGCGTGGTGACGTGGCTCTGGATCAGTCCATTGCCCTGTATGAGCGCGGTGCCGCGTTGAAGAAACGCTGCGAAGACGAACTGAAGCGGGCCGAGGAAAAAGTGGCGGCGATCACTTTGGACGCTAATGGACAGCCAACCGGGACGACCCCTGTCGAAGGTCAGTAAATGTTCAAGGAAGTTCTGGCGCAGGACGCCGCGCGGATTCAGGCTCAGTTCGATCTGGTCCTGAGCGCGCTGGACGATCTGGATGTGACCCAGGCGATGGCCTATGCCACCGAAGGCGGCAAGCGGTTGCGCGGCTTTCTGGTGCTGGAAAGCGCCCGGATGCATGGCGTCGACGCCGCGCAAGCGATCTGGCCTGCAACAGGGATCGAAGCCTTGCATGCCTATTCGCTGGTTCATGACGACCTGCCCTGCATGGATGACGACGATCTGCGACGCGGACGCCCGACGGTGCATGTGAAGTGGGATGACGGCACTGCAGTTCTGGCCGGTGATGCCCTGCAGACACTGGCATTTGAACTGTGCACCCGACCAGAAGTTGGAAATGCCGACGTTCGCGCCGATTTGGCTCTAACACTGGCCAAAGCCGGCGGAGCACAGGGGATGGTATTGGGCCAGGCGCTGGACATTGCGGCCGAGACGGCACCTGATCCACTGACGCTTGAGCAGATCACCAAGCTGCAGGCCGGCAAAACCGGCGCGCTGATCGAATGGTCAGCCTGCGCAGGGGCCCGTCTGGCGCAGGCCGACCCTGAACCCTTGCGCCAATATGCCCAAGCGCTTGGACTTGCTTTTCAAATCGCTGATGACATTTTGGATGTTGAAGGTGATGCCGAGAAGGCCGGTAAACGACTGCAAAAGGATGCCGAGGCCGGCAAGGCCACGTTTGTTTCGCTTTTGGGTCTGAACGCCGCAAAATCCCGCGCCGCTGATCTGGTGGATCAGGCCTGTGCGGCGCTGGATGGATACGGTTCCGGGGCTGAAACCTTGAAGGACGCGGCTCGCTTCGTTATTGCCCGGGACAGCTAAGCCAGGAACGCCAAATGTCTGACCGCCCGAACACACCCCTGCTGGACCTTGTGAGCCGCCCTGCGGACCTCAAGCAGTTTTCGGACGCGCAATTGCATCAGGTGGCACAGGAATTGCGGTCAGAGACGATCTCGGCCGTGTCTGTCACTGGCGGGCATCTGGGCGCAGGTCTGGGTGTGGTCGAACTGACCACTGCGCTGCATGCGGTATTCGACACGCCACGCGACAAGATCATCTGGGACGTTGGCCATCAGTGCTATCCGCACAAAATCCTGACCGAGCGGCGGGATCGCATCCGCACCCTGCGGATGAAAGAAGGGCTAAGCGGCTTCACCAAGCGCAGCGAAAGCCCCTATGACCCGTTTGGCGCGGCGCATAGCTCGACCTCGATCAGCGCTGCGTTGGGGTTTGCGGTCGCGCGCGATCTGGGTGGCGTCACGCCCGAAGGATTGGGCGATGCGATTGCTGTAATCGGCGACGGTTCGATGTCCGCCGGTATGGCCTTTGAGGCGATGAACAACGCCGGCCACCTCAAAAAGCGCCTGATCGTCATCCTGAACGACAACGAAATGAGCATTGCTCCGCCGGTTGGCGCGTTGTCCAGCTATCTGTCCCGGCTTTACACCGAGGCACCGTTCCACGATCTGAAAGCCGCTGCCAAGGGCGCGGTTTCATTGCTACCGGAGCCCTTCCGCGAGGGGGCCAAGCGCGCCAAGGAAATGCTCAAGGGCATGGCGATGGGCGGGACGTTCTTTGAAGAGCTTGGGTTCTCTTACATTGGGCCTATCGACGGCCACGACATGGATCAGCTGCTGCCGGTTCTGCGCACGGTCAAGGCGCGGGCGACCGGACCCATCCTGATCCATGTGCTGACGAAGAAGGGCAAAGGCTACGGACCCGCCGAGCAGGCCCGCGACAAGGGCCATGCTACGGCGAAGTTCGACGTTGTTACCGGTGAGCAAAAGAAGGCACCGTCAAATGCGCCCTCTTACACCTCGGTCTTTGGTAAAACACTGGTCGAAGAAGCCGCGCGGGATGACAAGATTGTTGCCGTGACGGCCGCCATGCCGGACGGAACCGGGCTGAACCTGTTTGCCGACCGCTATCCATCTCGCTGTTTTGACGTGGCGATTGCCGAGCAGCACGGTGTGACCTTCGCCGCGGCTCTGGCAGCCGGTGGGATGAAACCTTTCTGTGCGATGTATTCCACCTTCCTGCAGCGTGGCTACGATCAGGTCGTACATGACGTGGCCATTCAACGCCTGCCGGTGCGGTTCGCCATCGACCGCGCGGGTCTGGTTGGCGCAGACGGCGCGACCCATGCGGGATCGTTTGACATCGCCTATCTGGCCAACCTTCCGGGCATGGTCGTCATGGCCGCTGCGGACGAAGCCGAACTGGTGCACATGGTGGCCACAGCCGCCGCGCATAACGACGGCCCGATTGCCTTCCGCTATCCACGAGGCGAGGGCGTCGGCGTCGACCTGCCCGAGCGCGGTGAGGTTCTGGAGATCGGCAAAGGACGGGTCATCCAGAAAGGCGCACGCGTCGCGCTGCTGTCCTTTGGAACACGGCTGGCCGAAGTTCAGAAAGCGGCCGAAGCTCTGTCTGCG
The DNA here is from genome assembly GCF_056537465.1 of Ruegeria sp. CE8. NCBI lineage: Bacteria > Pseudomonadati > Pseudomonadota > Alphaproteobacteria > Rhodobacterales > Roseobacteraceae > Ruegeria > Ruegeria sp. CE8. The sequence goes on along the minus strand of NZ_JBQFRP010000006.1, from coordinate 22,262 downwards.
CGGGGCATCACCCCCACCATCGCGGACGCCCGTTTTGCCAAACCGCTGGATCGCGACCTGATTTTGGACCTAGCGGCCAACCACGAAGCCCTGATCACGATCGAAGAAGGCGCAGTTGGTGGATTCGGCAGCCATGTTGCCCAACTGTTGGCGGATGAAGGCGTGTTTGATCACGGGCTGAAGTACCGCTCGATGGTGCTGCCTGACACGTTTATCGATCAGGCCAGCCCGGCCGATATGTATGCGGTCGCAGGCCTGAATGCCGAGCAGATCGAAGCCAAAGTGCTATCCGTTCTGGGTGTCGCAACAATCGGCGAGAAGCGAGCTTAAGAGGCCTGTTCAGAGCGCGCAATCGGGCTGCGCGCTTTTCCTATCCGCCGGGTGAGGTTTTGTTCCCACAGGTTTTTTGCTCGTCTCTGGCGTATCTTTCTGTGTCTCAATTTTTCTGTTAAATGGCCTGAAAACCAAAAAACTCCACCCTTTGAGCAGGCGGGCGGATGAGAGGCACTATAGCAGCGTTGGCAGCGCTCTTCCTGATGAGTGTGCCGGCGGCATCGAAAGAGATACAGGTTGTCGATGATCCCGGCGGTCGCATTGTGGACCGCATGGTGCAGATTGAAATTGCCAACAAGACCAACGCGCAGTTCCAAATCATCGGAGAGTATTGCCATTCCAGCTGCACCATGTTGCTGGGCGCGGATGATGTCTGCATCTCACCCGAAACAATGTTTGGCTTCCATGGCCCCCACCGTTTCAAACGGGCCAAAATGACGGTCGATGAATTCGACAGACAAAGCGCGTCTCTTTCCCAGTACTACCCTCATCCGATACGAAGCTGGTTTATGTCCAAAGCGAGATTTGTGGGACCGGATGAGCTTTTGTTTGTTTCCGGAGAGCACCTGATAGGGCTCGGCATAAAGGAATGCGCTTAGGGCTCTGTGCTCTCAGGTTGTGACAGACACATAGGCAGAATTTCGACGCCTTTGAGGCAGCCAAACTCCACTTGTTTCGGGCAACATCCAACCGCCAAACATTCAGAAACTTATTTGGTTCATCCGGCGTATCAAAGGCAGTGCAGTGGAAAAATGTTGCAGTTCATGTCTATTCTTTGGATGCTAAAAGCATCGTAAACGTCCTCGCGAATGCTGACGACTGGCGGCGAGGCGCGCAAGGCAGTCTATCTTTGTAAGACCGGGATAATATGGCGCTTGAGGATCCCTTCACAGACCTCAAAATAAAAACTCAGCGGACTGGGTTTTACAAAGGATACAATCTGCCGATTGCGGTGGTGAGCAAATTTTCGGTTTCCCTGCTGATCCTCTGGGCACTGGTGTGGCCTCTATCTGCGAACGATACACTGCGATCTTGGAAGTCAGGGTTGTTGGCCGAGTTCAATACCTTCTACAACCTTTCCGTTGGATTGTTTGTAATCTTCCTGTTTCTTATCGCGCTCATTCCTTCAACCGGACGAATGCGGCTGGGCGCAGAAGATGAGAAACCCGAATTTTCGAACTTCTCCTGGTTTTCAATGATGTTTGGAGCGGGGCTTGGCGTGGGTCTCATGGTCTATGCAACCGCTGAACCACTTGGCCTTTGGGAAACCAATCCATTGACCGTTTCCGGGGAAGTCACACCCAAGAGCGAGGAGGCGGTTGAAGGAGCTTATCGCTATACGTTTTTGCACACTGGCTTTCACGCCTGGGCAATATACGTCGTCACCGGTCTGAGCCTTGCCTATTACGCATTTACCAGAGGCATGCCGCTTACGATACGCACTGCGCTGACCCCGTTACTGGGCGAATACTCAAACGGTGTTGCAGGTCATGCAATCGATATACTCGGGGTCGTGGCGACGATACTCGGCGTGGCGGTAACAATCGGATATGGCGTTTCTCAATTGGTGGATGGTGCGTTTCTGATTACCGGTGCGAATTGGCTTGTGGAGAATGCGACAACCACAAAGAAACCGTCGACCACCGGCCTGATTTCGGCGTTAGTAGTTGTCATGTTGATGTCGACACTTTCTGCAGTCTCTGGCGTTGGGCGCGGTGTCAAATACTTGTCCAATATTAATCTTCTATTTTCACTGGTTTTGCTGGCAGTTTTCATTGTTTATGGCTCATTCGCTTTTGCGTCGACGACCTATGCTACGGCGCTGGTTGACTACATAAAAAACTTCATCCCCCTTAGTTTCCAAACATTTCGCACGATTTCCGAAGTCGAGTTTGCATCAGTTTTACCGGCTGAGGCGGCCCCCTACGTCGGAGAGCTCTTCACAGGTGCAACTGATCCTTGGGGAACAAAAGCAGCCTTTCTTGAAGGTTTGAGTAACGATACCGCCGGCCTTCCCGATGCAACCAAGACCGCAGCTTACGACGCGGGCACACGAGGCAGGTTGTTCGGATGGCAGGCCGGGTGGACTACATTCTATTGGGCATGGTGGATCGCGTTTTCACCCTTTGTCGGCCTTTTTCTAGCGCGTATCTCCAGAGGGCGAACCGTACGCGAGTTTATTCTTGGAGCGGTCATTGCCCCGTCCCTCGTTTGTTTCGCCTGGATGGCCATTCTGGGCGGGGCCGCCATTGATTTGGAATTGAATGGAGATGCCAATGGATCGATCCTTGCCGCATCAACAACGGCAACACTGTTCGTCACCTTAGGGGAAATGATATCGGGTGACTTGCTCACGGTAGTGAGCGTCATGTGTGTTCTGTTAACTATGACATTCCTTGTTACATCCGCCGACTCTGGCATCCTTGTGATGAACACGATCATGTCCGGAGGGTCTGAAGTGACCGGTTTGCTTCATCGCATCATCTGGGGCGTTCTTCTGACTCTTGTCATTGGAACTTTGCTTATCGCGGGCGGCGGCGGGTTAGAGGCTTTGACCAATTCCATGATAATCGGCGCACTGCCGTTCAGTGTCGTCTTGCTGCTCATGTGCATCTCTCTGGCCAAAGCAATGATAAACGACCTGCGCCGATTGAACCGCGAAACCCGAACTGGTTTGTGATTAACCGTTGTCCGCTCCCGATCTTTTCAGTCGCGGTCACATGTGAAACGACTGTGTCACAAAGTGCTTCGGAAACATTGACTGCAGGACAAACAGGCAGATCTTCAATGCATCTTCGGATTTGAAGGTATCCGAATGCAAATGGAAGTCGGTCCAGAGCCCTTCCAGCAAAGCAATCAATGCATCTGTTGCAAGTTTGGTGTCTACATCCTCGTAATCACCGTCGCTCTTTATTTGTTCTAACAGCTTCAGAATTACCGCCCGGAATCGATTGTCTCGAGAGTCGATGAAGGGAAATATGTGTGGGTTCGAGAGTGCTTCGGCCCTAAAAGAAAACCATATCGCAACGTCTCTCGCATTAAGGACCAAGGGGTCGAAATCTGCTTCTACGATGGAAATCAACTTTTCTGCAGGGCTTAACTCTGGATCGTTTGAGATTGCCTTCCACTGCCCGGCATAGCGGGCTGAGAGTTCCTCAGCCACCGCAAGCAACAGCATCTCTTTGGAACCAAAGTGCAGGTTCACCATCCCTCTCGACAATCCCGACAACTCTTGAATTCTTGCCGTGGTTGTTCCGCGTATTCCGAATATATGGATAGCTTCTGCAGCCGCGTGGATCAGCTGATTTCGGTTCTGCAACCTGCTGAGCTCCCGGGCGTTGGTCGGAGTATCGGGCTCGAGAGTAATTTTGCTTGTCCTTCGCTGGGGTGCTCTATCTTGATCTTCTCGCATTTTAAAGAGCGGGGGTTCAAGGATTGACTTTGAATGAATGATTGTTCATTTTGTGATATGTGTTACATCACGGTGCCCTATGACCCTTTCGAACTCCGACTTTCAATCCATACGCAATTGGGACAACGAGAACTTTCTGCACCCGTGGGAGGGCATGGCATATCTGGGTCAAAATGACCGAACCTTTGCCGAAAGCGGTCTTGGTATCCACGTCGTGACAGAGGACGGAAAGCGCCTGATAGACGGGCCTGCCGGCATGTGGTGCGTTCAACTGGGCTATGGAAACACCGAGATTGCCGACGCAATGGCCCGGCAGGCGAAAGAAATGGCGTATTTTTCGCCCTTCAATAATGCCAACTCGGCCCCGGCCCGGTTGGCACATGAGATTGCCAAGAGAACCCCGGGTGACCTGAACCATGTGTTTTTTACAACCGGTGGGTCGACAGCGGTGGACAGCGCGCTTCGCTTCGTCCAATTCCGAAACAACCTGCTGGGGAATCCCGAAAAGAAGATCGTGATCTCGCGGCAGAAGGCCTATCACGGATCGACGTACCTGGCCGCCTCGGTATCTGGAAAGGAACGTGACAAGGGGTGGTTGGATCAGGCAAGTCACCTGACGCGTTTCCTGCCGAATGTGAATCCGCATACGCGTCGCTGCGATCAGACTGTCGACGACTTTCTGGACGAAAAAATAGCGGATCTGGAAAACATGATCCTGCAGACCGGAGCAGACAAGGTCGCTGCCTTCATCGCTGAACCTATACTGTGCTCAGGTGGTGTCATTGTGCCTCCGCAGGGTTATCATCAACGCTGTTTGGAAATCTGCCGGAAATACGATGTCCTGTATATTTCAGACGAGGTCGTAACCGGATTTGGGCGGCTAGGACATTGGTTTGCGTCCGAAGACGTCTTTGGAATTCAGCCTGACATAATCACTTGCGCCAAAGGCATGACGTCCGGGTATATACCTATGGGGGCCTGTATCATCTCTGATCGACTGATTGCAGATGTGAGCGGAAACAACGGGCGGAACGCTACTTTTTCAAACGGCTTCACGTATTCAGGCCATCCTGTGAGCGCAGCGGCAGGTTTGAAAACAATCGAAATCATGGAGCGCGACGGCATTCTGGAACATGTCCGCGCGATCACGCCCTTGTTCGAAGAGCGTCTTCAGGCTCTGGCAGACTTGCCGCTGGTCGGCGATGCCCGAGGCATGGGCCTCGTTGGCTGCGTTGAGTGCGTTGCGGACGCCGAGGCTGAGAACCTATTGGACCTGGATAAATCCGTTGGCGCATTGATTGACCTGCATTGTCAGGAGAACGGGCTGATCCTGCGGCCCATCATCAATATGTGCGTGTTTTCGCCGCCTCTGATTATCACGGAAGGTGAGTTGAACCAGATGTTTGACATCCTTGAAAAAGGCATCCGGCTGGCGACCGACGACCTTGCGCGCCAGGGCGCGTTTAGATCTTAGGTACAACCTCGGCGCGGCTTCGCAACTTTTTACGTTACGAAGCCTGCCCTACGCTCCGCGGCGCTTACCCAGCGCGCATTGCCTCGGGGGGCAATTTGATCGGGAATCTGGACCGAACCTCTTCGTCCACCTTGCTGCCAAAGTAGTTCGGGTAGTGATTGGACAGAATGTCATCCACAACGGATCGGCTCCGTTCGAACATGTCCTGACGACCGGCTTTCTCCCAGGTGTCGGTCAACTCTCGGTCCATCAGTGTCGGGTAGACATACTCGGTTTCCATGTACTGCAAGGTTTGAGGATTCCCGAGGAAATGTCCGGGGTCGATAGCACATTCATGGATGACGTCGACCGAAAGCGTGTCGTCGCTCACCTCAATACCCCGGAGCGTTCGCGAGATCATGCCCGCAGCCTCGTTGTCGATGACCATTGACTCAAAGCTACAGCCCATCAGGCTGCCAAGCATTCCACCAAACTCGCAGAGCCGGTTAGCTCCGGCATGGGCCGCCAACGCAAAGGTCAGCGCCTTTTCCAAACCATATTGCGCGTCGGGTATCTTGGAATCCGTCATACCACATCCGACGCTGGTCGGCAGATTGTAGAAATTGCCCATCTGGATGGCCGCAGCCGAAATCAACGCCTGTTCGCCGCTGCCGCCCGTGAACGAGCCGGTACGCAGGTCGGTGATAAATGGCCAAGCCGCAAAGACCACCGGGGTTCCCGGATTGATCAAATTGGCAATGGCGACACATGACAGGGTCTCGGCCACCGCCTGCGCCAACGTACCGGCCAACGGCGCAGGAGAGGTAGCCCCGGCTTGCGGCGGAACAGCCAGATCGCAGACAAGGCCCATCCTCGCTGTATCAATCAGGATTTCCAGATTTTCTCGCCCGAAACGGAGCGGTGAAACGACAGGGCAGCCACCGAAGATGACCGAGGGTTTCTCGAGGAATTTACCCTCACCGCCCGACGCCAAATCGAACAGATGGATCGCGTCTTTAATGTGCTCGCGCGTGCGGAACGTCAGACAGGATGGTTTCTCGCTACCCGCCAGAATGGCGTAGAGCATGCTCATGTCATGCTCGTAATCCTGCGGGACATCCGTTGCCAGAACCGTGTCGCCGGTCATGTGAATGTTGTCGAGCCGGTCTACCAGACGTGTGAAATCGTAGATGTCTTTTAGTGTTGACGGTCGGTAACTGCGCGTTTGCGCGTCGAACGTGGTCACTGCCGTACCGGAATTTGCGTAGTACACTTTGTCCTTGGTGCAATGCATGTCGTCCTTGCCGGCTCGTGAACCGCGTGCGTGGACATAGAATTCGCTGGCCGCCTTGGCCAACAGATCTTCCATTAACGCCCGAGGAAAGCACAGCCTGCCGTGCTCGTTCACCGTCGCCCCCTTGGGCAACACGAGATCAAGAACTTCTTGCGTGGGGTCCCCTACCCCAGTCCGTTCCAGAATGTTGAGCGCGGCTTCGTGAATGCGCACCATATCGGCGTCTGACAGTGGCTTATACCGACCACCCGGGATACCGGGCCAGATTGCCTGCGAGGCGGCGTTGCTGGTTCGTACTGCTGCACGTGCTTCACGCCCGCCCCCGCGCCGCCTTGATCTGCGCTGCGTAAATTCTGTCATGTTTAATCTCCGAATACTGAGCGTGTCAGATCATGCTGAAGTAGTTGCGATAGAAGCCTGGAATACTCCATTCCATCTCGGACAGCGGTCCAGGGACGAAATGGTGGGAATTCACGCCTTCCTGATTGTGACGGATGATCCGCTCATCATCGAGCGACGTGACATGCCAGAGCCATGTCAGGGCGTCCTTATCGTAGTCTCGACCCTCTCTGGCGTCGCCGCGCACGTACCAGACGATCTGAATATCCGTGTCCTGTAGGGCACGCGGCACGAACCGATACCCAACCACATGATCTGCGTAGACGAGGAAGTAGTTCAGCGTCCCGATCCCCAGATCAGTAGCGCCACCGTCATGGCCCTTTAGCTCACCCAAAGGTGGCGCAAGTGGCGCACCATCCTTGCTGCCTGTCAGATACCCCGGGAACAGCGGGTAACGCCGCCAATAGACATCCGCACCTGGCGCGACCGCATTTTCTCCGGTCAGGTCCAGCTCCTCAGCAGGTACTCCAACCTCTTCCATCCGCTCATGAAGTGCCCCGCTAAACTCCAGAACCTGGGCGGGGTCTTTCAGGGAATGGCTGCGCGAATAATCCTGATGGGACGGCGCGCAGTGATAGCATTCCAAGTAATTCTCAAGGGCCAGCTTCCAGTTCGCTGGAACCGGGTATGACGCCTCATGCGCGACCTTCAGGTTTTCAAAATCGAAAGGCTTTGAAAGTGGGCCCAGCCTTTCCAAGGCAGCATCCAGCGGCGGAGCATCTTCTGCGGCGCAGACAAATATCAGACCCTGAAAAATCTTCACCTGCACCGGGAACAACCCGTACTGGCCTGGATCAAAGTCCTGCCCCATCGATCGCCCGTTTCGTAGCTTGCCGTTCAGGTCAAAAGTCCATGCATGATAAGGGCATATGAAGTTGCGCGCCTTGCCTTTCTGTTCAATGCAAACCCGCGATCCACGGTGGCGGCATACGTTCAGATGCGCTCGCACCTCGCCCTCACGATCCCGAACAACAATGATGGACTCGGTCCCATAGTCGAACAAGAAATAGTCACCGGGTTCAGCGATCTGGCTGACATGGCCGACCCAGATCCAGTTGCGGTTCCAGAACGTGCTGATATCGTTTTCGTAAACCGCCTGAGACGTATAGAAGTGACGCGGCAAGGCGAACCCTTTCCGCTGTGCTTCCATCAAATCGCGCATTACTTGCAAGTCATCTTTTGGCATAGCGCACCTCATACAGATTCAAGGGAAACGACTTCCCGGCGGAAGAATTCACGGTCGATGTCTTCCGCGTTACGTTCGAAATTTCGGGCAGCCATGTGGCCCGCATATACAGCGTCCGCGATCAAGCCTGGGTTTGCGGCATCTCCGATCAATTCCAACGTATTCAGCGGACTTGCAGTCAAACCGCAAAGCTCGTCGTAAAGGGTGGTTTCTCGCATTCGCTGCGTCACCAGCACGACGGAGCCGCATTCAATGAAATTCTCTCGTCCCGTGTAGACGCACTGCAAGGTCGCCTGACCGGACGCGATATTGACCAAGGTCTGCGACAGGTTCAGATGAACGCCTTTTTCCAACAGACTTCGTTGCACTTTGGTCTGCTCCAACGTCAATTCGGTAAACGGCGAAACCATTGAGGCCGGCGTCACAAAGACGACCTCTCGACCGGACTGAGCCAAATGATCCGCCAAAACTCCTCCGAGATAAGCTTGGTCATCATCGTAGACCATGATCGGACCGTCCCCAGGCATTGTGCCCGACATAATGTTGTCCGGAGTCAATACTTGAGAGCTTGGATCTATCGAAACGCCCTGAAACGCGGATTTTCCGCGACCATCTCGCCGCCATGTCGTGCCGGTGGCCAGAAAGACATTTGGAATGCCCAACTCGACCACCTCGCTTGTTGACAAATGGCTGTCGGTGAACAGTTGGACATTCCCTCGTTGCTGAAGGTCATAAATCCTGTGATCTGTCACACGCCTCCAGGCGGATAGACCGGTCAGGCTGGATTCCTGCAACACACGTCCACCAAGCTCTTGCTTGGCTTCGGCCAACGTCACCTCATAGCCACGACGCGCCAATTGCATGGCGCATTCAAGTCCGGCTGGTCCACTGCCGACAACAAGCGCGGCTTCTTCATTCGCGCGGCTTTCTATGATCTCAGGATGCCATTTCCTCCGCCACTCTTCGCCCATCGTCGGGTTTTGGGTACAGCGGATTGGAACGCCCAACGTATCGGATGAAACACAGATATTGCAGCCGATGCATTCGCGGATTTCTTCGATGCGACCTTCCTTGATTTTGTTCGGAAGAAATGGATCAGCAATGGATGGTCGCGCCGCGCCTATAAAATCAAGAATGCCTTGCTTGACCAGTGACACCATCAAATCCGGAGAAGTCAGGCGCCCGACGCCCACGACTGGCTTGGAAGTCACCTGTTTGACGAATTCGATATATGAGGTTTGAAAGCCGTCTTGTGGCTCAAAGCGGGTCGTTGCAGAGTCGTTGCTCCAATCCGCCACGTTTACATCCCAAAGGTCCGGAAGCTCGGCCAGCAATTCGACTACAGCACGACCTTCTTCCTGCGCCTGCATCCCGTCTGACCCGAGCATTTCATCGACCGCAAACCGAAGGGCGATGGCACAATCATCCCCGACCTCTCCTTTGGTTTCCTCCAGAAGCTCACGAGTCAGGCGCACCCGGTTCTCTAACGAGCCGCCGTATTCATCTGTACGGTCATTGAACTGCGGCAGCAGAAAATGATGCGGCAAAGTCATGTGATGGCCGGCATAGACATAAACAATATTGAAGCCCGCTTCGCGCGAGCGCCGGGCCGCCGCACGGTGCCATTTTCGGAACTCACGAATGTCCGACTTGTCCATTGCCCGAGCCTGTTTGGGATACGCGGTTTGCAGGGCGAGTTCCGACGGGGCCAACAACGGGGCGCGGCTCAGGTGGTTCTGCGCATGGTGGCCGTTATGCGCCAGCTGGATTGCAGCCAGCGACCCTTTTTCATGAACTGAGTTGGTTATCAGACGCAGTGCAGGAATATCCCGATCGTCCCAAATCCGGTTCTCCGAATAGGGAGACAGGTCCGAAGTTGGATGAATCTCGGCCTCCTGGGTAGACACCACGGCCCAACCGCCCTCGGCCTTCATCGCCCGCATGGCGGCTTCGGCTTGAGGTCGCAAATGCCCCAATCCGTTGCAGTGGGGCACCTGATAGAACCGGTTTCGAGCCGTCACTGGCCCGATCTGAACCGGTTCGAAGAGAACAGAGTATCCGTCAGCGCCTGACATTGCCGCGCTTCCTCCAAAAATATCGGAAATAGTTTCGTGGGAACGGAGGGGTTTCTTAGTCCCTCCACACCCGGCTGTGTTGTTCAGGTGCGCCTAGAAGCCAGCCTTGATGCGCTCAAACTCCTTCAACATTTTAGCTTCCAGCTCAGGGTTAACAGCGTCAAAAAACAGGCTGCCCTCAAAGAAGCTGTCCACATCCGAGAACCCGTAAGTTTCAATCAACTCCGGATCTGCCTGTGCAAATGCCTCTTCGTTGGCGTGGGCGTATCCCCAGCTTTCAATGATGTATTTGCCGCTTGCCGCGGAGCTGAGCGCGTTCAGCATGTCATAGACCTGCTCATCCGATTGTTTGGCGGATTTCAGATGCACGTAACCGCAGACCCAAGTTGCGATGCCTTTGTCCACATCCCGCATCATGACGGCCGGGGTCTCGTTCCAGATCAGGTTCAGTTCCGATTGGTTCCAGCCCCAGCCCAGTGTCACCTCGCCGCTGGCAATTGCCTGGTCCAGCTGGCCAGCGTCAGACCAGTAAAAGCGCACATTTGGATGAATCGCCCGCAGGTAGTCCGCCGCTTTCTGGAATTCCTCGTCGCTCATATCGGTATAGCTGGAGGCACCAGTGGCCAATGCGGCCATAGCGAACGCGCTGGACGCAGCGTCCGGAACGGCGACCTTGCCCTGATAAGCAGGATCCGCAAGCAGTTGTAGCGAAACATCGTCTGCCGAAATCATATCGGTTCGATAGATAAGGCCAGTGTTGCCCCATTCGAACGGCACCATGTAGGTCTGCCCGTCGATCGTGATGCCATCGACCTCTTTGATCTGGGGCATCAGCTTGTCCCAGTACTCCAGCTTGCTGGTGTCGATCGGCTTGATCATGTCTGCCGCCACCCATTTTCTCAGGGCGTCTGTGCAGGGGTGGGCCAGATCAGCCTCAAACCCGGATTGAAGCTTGGTAAACGCCTCTTCCACGCTGCCGAAATAAGTATAGCTGGGTGCCCCGCCGTACTTTTCGACATAGTCGCCGTAAAACCCCTGATCCTCATATCCGGACCAGTCGAAGACAGTCAGATCAGCCGCGTCTGCCAGAGCCTGGCCGGCGGCAAAGGTAGCAACGACTGCTGCTGTAAGTGATGCTGTTTTAATCATTTCTCTCCTCCCAAAGATTCACGTTTGCCCAAGTCGATCACCGAGGCGCTTTGAACGCCAAGCCAGACGGTATCGCCCCGGCTGTGATCAACTGTGTGAAAGTAGTTAGGCACTGCGACGGCGATGCTATCTTTCAGGCCATCGACGCGCACATAATAGTGGACGCTCTCACCATAGAAGGCGACGTCCGACACCTCGCCCTGAACAAGAGCGTCGTAACCATCCGGTTTTTCGGCGCTGATCTCCAATTGCTCAGGCCGAACGCCGACAAGAAGTTCCTTGTCATGCACCTGAACATTGGGGTTCACCCCGATTTTCATCTGCCCAAAGCCCTGAACATTGACTTCCAGCACTTCAGAACTCTCTGTTGTCACCTCGGCATCCAGAAAGTTCATTCCACCGATGAAAGACGCCACTTCCCGGTTACACGGTTGGGAATACAGGACCTCTGGCTTATCCACCTGCTTGAGCCGCCCCGCAAACATGACGCCGATGCGGTCAGACATGGTCATCGCCTCGTACTGGTCGTGCGTGACCATGACGAAAGTAATTCCAAGCTTCTGCTGAAGACGGCGCATTTCCAATTGCATCGCTTCGCGCAAATTTTTGTCCAATGCGGATAGAGGCTCATCGAGCAACAACACTTTAGGCCGCATGACCAGCGCTCGGGCGAGCGCTACACGTTGCCTCTGACCTCCCGACAGCTCATTGGCTTTACGGTCCTGCAAGCCGCCAAGCTCAACCATCTCAAGCGCCTCGGCAACGCGCTCCTTGATTTCCTTGCGCGATAGCTTTGTCTTGCGCAAACCGAACCCAACATTGTCGCCGACATTGAGATGCGGAAAGATCGCATAGCTTTGGAACACCATATTAGTGGGACGCTTGTTGGCAGGCACCTCTCCCATCGTACGACCATCGATCCGGATCTCGCCTTCTTCGTGATCTTGAAAACCCGCAATAATGCGCAACGCTGTTGTCTTACCGCAGCCCGAAGGCCCAAGCAGCGAAAAGAACTCACCCTCTTTCAAGGTCAGGTTCAGATCAGACACAGCAACAAAGGAACCAAAGCGTTTTTCGACGCCCTGAATTTCGATGATGTTCTGTTCGCTCATCTTACTCGTTTCCTTTGGCTTCAATCGGAGGATTGGATGGAACGGCGGCGGAAGTATTCGGCAATCAACAGCAGCAGGACCGAAGACAGCAAAAGCAACGACCCAAGCGCCAGTGTGTTGGGCAATTTTGCCGGGAAGCGGATCTGGCTCCAGATATAGACCGGCAATGTCGGGCTGTTCCCGGACAGGAAGAAGGCCAGGACAAACTCGTCAAACGACACGGTGAACGTGACCAGAAGGCTGGCGATGATCCCCGGCGCAACGATTGGTAGTGTGACACGCCTAAATGTTCCCACAACGCTTTCGCCGAGGTCAAAGGCGGCCTCTTCCAACGACTGGTCGAAATCGTCAAAGGCGGATTTCATGATCGATACGGCAAAGGGCAAAGCCACAAAGACATGGCCCAGGATCACCGTCGTCAGCGATGGCTTCAGCCCGACGCTGATGAACAGTACCAGCATCGAACTGGCGACAATGATACCGGGCACGACCAGCGGGAGCATGACCAGACCTTCGGAGAATTCCCGACCCTTGAAACGGTACCGGACATAGGCGCGGGCGGCGAACAGGCCCAGAGACGTCGCCATCAAGGCAGTCACGCTGCCGACGATCAGCGAATTGACCATCGCCTGCAGCAACGTGTCTTGCTGACCCAACTGCGCGTACCACTTCAACGTGAACCCCTTTAGCGGGAAAGCCACGATGGTTCCGTCATTGAATGAAAACAGCGGCAACAGCAGAACTGGCAGGTACAGAAACACCAGATAGGCGATCGCGTAAACAAGCAACCATGGGATACGAAACGCCTTGGTCATCTGATCCTCCGCCCCAGTGCGGTGACGACCACCACAAACAGGATTGCGACGCAGCCGACCGAAAGCATGGCAAGCAGAGACAGGGTTGCACCCAATGGCCAATTATTGGCCGCGCCAAACTGAACCTGGATCAAATTGGCCACCATTTTCCCCTGCGATCCGCCGACCAGGGCTGGCGTGACATAGTCGCCAACCGTGGGGATGAAGATAATCAAGCAAGCGGCGATGATCCCTGGCACCGTCAGGGGCAAAGTTACGCGCACAAACCGTTCCAACTTGCTGCAACCAAGGTCGGTTGCCGCCTCTAACAGGCTGCGGTCGATCTTTTGCAGCGACACATAAATCGGCAGGATCGCAAACGGCGCCCAGGCATGTGCAAGTGTAAGGACAACGGCGAATTCATTGTAGAGCAGGAATGTAAGCGGCTCCTGTATCAGCCCCAGCGAAATCAATGCTGAGTTCATCACCCCATTGAAGCCAAGGATCAATTTCCAGCTGAACACCCGCAGCAGGTAGCTGCTCCAAAAGGGAATGGTGATCAGCAATAGCCAGAGGGTTTTCTTCTGTGTCCGAAATGCGATGAAATAGGCGATCGGATAGGCAAGACAGACCGTCGCTAGTGTCACCGCTCCCGCAATCGCAACGGAACGGATCATCAGGTGTCGGACCAATGGGTCAGTGAACGCCTCTTGGTAATTCGCCCATGTCAGCGTGCGGTCAATCTCGACATAGGTCTGGGTCCAAAAGCTATAGGCGACAAGAATGCAAAGAGGCACAGCCACAAGCAGGCCGACGTAGAGCGTCGCAGGCGCGCTCAGTGCCAGGCCCTTGCCCGTTTCACTTCGTAGTACTCCGGCCATGCTTCCCTGCTTAACTGTACTTTCGGTGGCGCGACAATTTCGATCACAAAATGGACAATCGTCCATTTAAATCTGGAATTTTTGGACTAGCTGTGTCAACTGATAAATTCGCATCTGGAGATGGCCAATTTCACACTGGCCACTAGAAGACACCGCAAGAGACTGAAAACAAACAGAGCCGCCTAATCCTATGACTGGAAGACGCCAAGAAATACGCGAACGAAATCGCCTTTCCCTGATCGAGGCAGTACTCGACTCGGTTGCAGAAAAAGGGATTTCCGAGACCTCAGTCAGCGAAATCATTCAACGCGCCGAGCTGTCCCGTGGCATGATTCACCTTCATTTTGGCGGCAAGGACAACCTGGTTGACGAAGCCGCCCGCTATTCGTCCGAGCAATACTACAACGGTATCAACGCTTTGCTGGAAACGACCGGACAAACGGGTCAGGAACATATTGAGATGATTGTTAGAGGAGACTTAAGTGAAGCCATCCTCAACAAGAAGAACGTGTCAATTTGGTACGCATTTCGCGGCGAAGCCCGAAACAGAGCCGCAATCGCTGCGTTTTCAGATACCCGCGATGCTAAGCTTCGTAATCTGGTTTTCAACGCTTTCGTTCGAATAGCGAAAGAAGCCGGAACCGAACACCCTAATCAAGTTGCTAGGGACGCTACGCACGGCACACTCGCCATGTTGGAAGGCATGTGGACCGATTACCTACTCCACCCGGATTCATTTGATCGCGACGAAGCAATGAGAATTGTTTTTCGATTTCTGCGCGCAATGTTCCCTCAGCATTTTGACCTGAGCGGCGCCTTGATACATGCGCAGAATTTGCGGCAGGTTTGAGTTCACGCTTTTGCGCGCCATGAGACAAGTACATTTCGAAAAGGCACCGCCATAACAGGCAAGGCAAGCAACCGGCCCCTGGGATGGTTCGGTGTAACTGCGGCAAACATCGCAATTGTGGTCTGTTCCAGAGGGCTTAAACCGAAACTCGTGCCATGGCATTACTCAGCTCTTCGGCAAGTGCCTGTACACGCCGTGGCTGTGCACGGCCTGGGGGATACATCATCTGCAAGGGGTTCGCGGGCGAGGCATGATCTTCCAGTAAGGCGATCAACTTTCCTGCTTTCAGATCGGCGCCCACATCAAGCTCCGACTTCAGGATAATGCCATGCCCCGCCAAGGCCCAGTGGCGCACCAATGAGCCGTCATTGACGATCTTGTTTCCACGCACCGTCACGACTTGTGACGCCTTGCCAGTCCCGAAACGCCAAACATTGTCCAAGGTTCTACCAAACCGCATAACTAGGCAATTGTGATCCGCTAGGTCGGACGGCTTCCGAGGAATACCGTGCGCTTCGAGGTATGACGGACCTGCACACACAACGCGCCTGTACTCACCCAACCTTCTTGCGCGCAGAGTGCTATCGGTTACTGTTCCAAATCTGAGGGCCAGATCGAACCCTTCACCAACCATATCCACGTATCCATCTGACAAGGACAACTCGACCGAAACCGCCGGGTGCTTCTCGGTGAAACGGGCGATAACCTCGGAAATGATGCTTCGCCCAAGATCAACGGGTGCGCTGACACGGATGGGCCCCGAAATGGCCTCCGCGCCATAGCGAATGCGTGTGTCCAGATCATCCACTTCTGCCAATACGGCCTTTGCGCCTTCGATGAGGGTGCGCCCTTCATCAGTCAGGCTGAGGGAACGCGTCGTTCGATTGAACAGAACAACTCCATAGTGGTTTTCGAGTGCTGCAAGCCGCTCGGACACGGTCGTCGCCGACAGCCCAACTTCCCGGCCAGCTGCGACCATGCTGCCCTTCTCGGCAATCTTCAAAAACAAGCGGATATTGTCGATCAGCATTATACGAAATTTCCGGATTATATTTTTTCGATCTACGCGTTTATCCGGATTTATCACAGCAGTATATTCCGCTCAAGCAATCGACGCACCGAAAGGAATATTAAATGTCGAAACTGACCATCGTCGCCAACATCAAAGCCAATCCGGACCAGATCAATCTTGTGAAGGCCGAGCTTGAAAAGCTGGTTGATATCACCCGCGCCGAAGATGGCTGCATCAACTACGATCTGCATCAGGACAACGAAAACCCGGCGCATTTCATGTTTTATGAAAACTGGGAGAGCCGTGAACTGTGGCAGATCCACATGAGCGCACCGCATCTGGCGGCCTACATGGCAGCCACAGAGGGTGCCGTTGCTAAATTCACGCTGAACGAAATGAGCGTGATCGCCTAAGGCCGCTCAGGCTGCGGGCGAGGCCCTCCGCCAACAAAAAACAACGGCAAACTCCGACGCCGCACTCAAGAGGAAATGAATATGAAAGCCGTAGGTTACAACAGCGCTGGCCCGATAGACCGCTCCGATGCGCTAATTGATTTCGAAGCTGCAGACCCTGTTGCCGCTGGCCACGACCTGCTGGTCCAGGTGCAGGCGGTTTCTGTCAACCCGGTGGACACCAAGATCCGGCAGCGCCACGCTCCCGAAGGCGACACGCCCGGCATTCTGGGTTGGGATGCTGCAGGCGAGGTCGTTGCCGTTGGAGCGGACGTTACCCGCTTCAATGTGGGCGATAAGGTTTGGTATGCGGGTGCGATCAATCGCCCAGGCACGAATTCCGAATATCATCTTGTTGACGAACGCATCGTTGGGCAGGCACCAGTTTCTGTCGATACGGCGTCGGCAGCGGCTCTGCCTCTGACGACGCTGACAGCCTATGAAATGCTATTCGACCGTTTAGACGTCATCCGACCAAATTCTGGCGCGCTCAACGCCATTGTCATCATCGGTGGCGCCGGAGGTGTTGGCTCGATCGCCATTCAGCTTTTGAAGGCGCTGACCGATACGGTCGTCATCGCAACAGCTTCGCGCCCTGAAACGCGGGACTGGGTCAAAGGCTTGGGCGCCGACTATGTAGTGGACCACTCCAAACCGCTGCCCGAACAGATCGAAGCCCTTGGCATTGGGGCGCCAGCCTTTGTCTTTTCGACCAACTACTCGGAAAACTATGTCCAGCAAGTTGCCGAGTTCATTGCCCCCCAGGGTCGATTCGGCCTGATCGACGATCCCGAGAATTTTGACATCAAGCCATTCAAGCAGAAGTCGGTCTCGATCCATTGGGAGTTCATGTACACGCGGTCGTTGTTCGAGACGGGCGATATTGCGCGGCAAAGCGACATTCTGAACGAAGTCGCCGAGCTGATTGACATCGGCAAGGTCAAGTCCACGGCAACCGAGACCTACGGCACAATCAATGCTGCCAACTTGACCCGCGCCCATGCACTGCTGGAAAGTGGCAAGGCCAAGGGCAAGATCGTGCTGGAAGGCTTCTGAAATGCAGGTGCGGAGTTCGACGGCAGGCTGAAGGAAAAAGGCCTTCGATTTCGCCGCCAAAGAATGAACGAAAACGATCGCCCGCGGAGACGACGAACATGGGGACCTGCGCAAAGAACCTGAGCACTGTCTGGCATCGCCCAAGGTGGCTGTTGCACCGGATGATCCGTTATGCGACCCACCTGCGCCCCGAAGTAGACGCGATCAAAAAAGGTGTGCCTTCTACCGGAATAGATTGTGCTCACTTCCCCGGGCCAACTGCATTGAATGAATACAGACGGTACAGGGGCAGTCAGTCGATTGCCGGAAACACGTTGGTCTTCTTCACGGTAGAATAAACGAAACTGGTATCGATCGAGGCAATGCCTCCGATGGGATGGATGCGATGGCGGATGAAATCCTCATAGGCATCCAGCCCAGGCACCACCACACGCAACTGATAATCTGAAGCACCGGTCAAGACATGGCACTCAAGCACTTCATCAATCGCATGAATGCGGCTCTCGAAGCGCCGGACATCGTCTTCGTTGTGCCGTTCCAGCCGAACACGCACAAAGACCGTGATCGGCAGACCATAGGCCTTCGCGTCCACCTCGGCGCTGTAACCCCGGAGCGTGCCGCTGTCTTCGAGATTGCGCAATCGGCGAAGGCAGGGCGAAGGCGACAGGTTAACTTCAGCCGCAAGATCCTGATTGGTCATACGCCCGTTTGCCTGCAGGGCGCGGATGATCTGTCGGTCTTTAGCGTCCATTTCCCTCACTCATTGGCAGATAATGCCAAATTCATTAACCAATGCAGCATAACTTGCAATCTTTTGCCTGCCAACACATCGTATCCTGCCTCAAACACTATGAGAGAGGTTGCCATGAACTCACCCAAAGGCTTCGCCACCCGAGCCATCCACTACGCCTATGACCCCCAGCAGAACGATGGTGCACTGACGCCGCCCCTGCACCTGACATCGACCTTCGTGTTCGAGACCGCAGAGGCCGGGAGCGAGATGTTCGCTGGTGAACGCCAGGGGCATATCTATAGCCGGATTTCGAACCCGACCTGTGATCTGCTTGAAAGCCGTATTGCAACACTTGAAGGAGCCGAGGCCGGGCTTGCGCTTTCATCAGGCATGGGGGCGATCACCGCTGTGCTGTGGACCTTGTTGTCCCCTGGGGACGAGGTGATCGTGGACAAAACCCTTTATGGCTGCACCTTCGCCTTCATGCGGCATGGGCTGGAAAAATGGGGAGTGAAAATCACCCATGTGGATATGACCAACCCTGAAAACCTGCGCGCGGCGATTTCGGAGCGGACGCGAGCGATCTATTTCGAAACCCCCGCCAACCCGAATATGCGACTTGTTGACATCGCTGCCACCGCCGCGATCGCGCATGAGGCCGGGGCACAGGTGGTCGTCGACAACACCTACGCCACCCCCTTTCTGACACGGCCGATTGAGCTGGGTGCCGATCTCGTTGTGCATTCGGCCACCAAATACCTTGGTGGACATGGCGACGTGGTCGCGGGGCTGGTAGCTGGAAAAACCGAACAGATCGCCGAGATCCGACTAATAGGAATGAAAGACATGACAGGCGCTGTCATGGCACCGTTCAACGCAATGCTAATCCTGCGGGGGTTGAAAACCCTGTCGCTGCGGATGGAGCGCCATTGCGTTTCGGCCCAGGTCGTTGCCGACTACCTTCAAAATCACCCGTCGGTGCGGGCCGTGCATTTCCCCGGGTTGGAAAGCTTTGCTCAACATGCACTTGCCACGCGCCAAATGTTCAAACCCGGTGCGATGATTGCCTTCGAAGTCGACGGCGGCATGGCGGCTGGCGTTGAGTTCATGAACAATCTCAATATGATACAGCGGGCCGTTTCTCTGGGCGATGCCGAAACGCTGATCCAGCATCCGGCCTCGATGACCCATTCGACCTATACGCCCGAAGAGCGCGCCGAACACGGTATCAGTGACGGGCTGATCCGCCTGTCAGTCGGGTTGGAGGATGTCGCGGATATTATTGCCGACCTGGATCAAGCCTTGCCTCGCCCCCTGCATCACGCCGCCGAATAAGGAGAGCCTCATGCCCACGGACATCACCCACCTGAAGACCATCGAGCAACGCCTTTTGTGGCTTTCACATTGGATGATCCACCACGCCAATCACGTGCGCCCAAAGGTGGACAGTATCAAGGTCGGTGGGCACCAGGCTTCGTCGGCCTCGATGGTGTCGATAATGACGGCGCTCTACTTCTCGGCGCTGAAGCCTGAGGACCGCGTGGCCGTCAAGCCTCATGCATCACCGGTATTTCACGCAATGCAATACCTGATGGGCAACCAGACACGCGAGAAGATGGAGAACTTCCGGGGCTTTGGCGGGGTGCAGTCCTATCCCAGTCGGACCAAGGATACAGACGATGTGGACTTCTCGACCGGCTCGGTCGGACTGGGCGTTGCGATCACCTCTTTCGCCTCGATCATCCAAGATTACATCAATGCCAAGAGCTGGGGAAGCGATGCCCCGATGGGGCGCATGGTTGCGTTGGTGGGCGATGCCGAACTGGATGAGGGCAACATCTATGAGGCCCTGCAGGAAGGCTGGAAGAACGACCTGCGTAACACGTGGTGGATCATCGATTACAACCGGCAGTCGCTGGACGGGATCGTGCGCGAGGGGCTGTTTGCACGGATCGAGAAGATTTTCGATGCCTTCGGATGGGACGTGGTGCGGGTGAAGCATGGGGCATTGCAGCGCGCGGCCTTTGAGGAGCCGGGCGGCGACAAATTGCGCGACTGGATCGACGCCTGTCCCAACCAGGAATATTCGGCGCTGACGTTTATGGGCGGAGCAGTCTGGCGCAAGCGGTTAATGGATGATCTTGGAGACCAGGGCGATGTCTCTGCCCTGATCGACAGGCACAGCGACGACGAACTGGCTGCCCTGATGGAAAACCTCGGCGGTAACTGCGTCCAGACCATGGCGGAAACCTTTGATGCCATCGATCACGACCGCCCCACCTGCTTCCTAGCCTATACGGTGAAAGGCTGGGGTACGCCCATTGCTGGCCACAAGGACAATCACGGGGGGCTGATGAACAACACGCAGTTCGCCGCCTGGCAAAAGCACATGGGTGTAGCGACGGGTGACGAGTGGGAGCCTCTGGCCACGGTCGAAAACCCCTCCGCACTGCGTGACTTCCTGACCAAGGTTCCCTTTTTTGCCAAAGGCATCCGGCGGTATCACGATGACAAGCTTGCCGTGCCCGCCATCGAAATTGATACCTCCCGTGAGACCTCGACCCAGATGGCCTTTGGCAAGATCCTCGACGAACTCTCGAAGGGGAACAGTGATTTGGCTGCCCGGATCGTCACCACGTCCCCGGATGTAACGGGGACCACCAACCTTGGACCTTGGGTGAACCGGCGCAAGCTTTTCGCCCGGTCCGAACAGGCAGATGCTTTTATCGAACATCGCATCCCGTCGACCGCCAAATGGGAATTCACGCCGGAAGGACAGCATATCGAGTTGGGTATCGCCGAGATGAATCTGATGCTGCTTCTGGGCGCCGCAGGCCTGTCACATTCGATCTTCGGTAAGCGGCTAATCCCCATCGGCACCGTCTATGATCCCTTCGTGGCGCGCGGCCTCGATGCGCTGAACTACGCTTGCTACCAAGATGCCCGGTTCATCTTGGTGGGCACCCCCTCTGGCGTCACGCTGGCCCCGGAAGGCGGAGCGCACCAATCGGTCGGCTCGCCTCTGATCGGGATGAGCCAGGACGGGCTTGCCTCGTTCGAGCCTGCCTATGCAGATGAGCTTGCGGTGATCATGAAATGGGCCTTCGACTATCTTCAGCGCGATGGAGAGGGCGATCCCTGTGAGCGCACATGGTTACGAGACGAAACAGGAGGCTCGGTGTATCTGCGCCTGACCACCAACCCGATCGAGCAACCCGGCAAGCGCCATGACGACGCGTTCAAACAAGGGGCCATCGACGGGGCCTATTGGTTGCGCGAACCCGGACCAAACTGCGAGATCGTGATCGCCTATCAAGGCGCCGTCGCCCCCGAGGCGATCAAGGCGGCCGGGATGATCGGAGAGGGGCGCAAGGACGTCGGAGTGCTGGCCGTGACCTCAGCCGATCGACTCAACGCAGGCTGGACCGCAGCCCAACGTGCCCGGTCTCGCGGGAATAAGTCCGCGCAGTCCCACATCGAGACCCTGATGGGGGACCTTCCGCCCCACTGCAAAGTCATCACGGTCATCGATGGTCACCCGGCGACGCTGTCCTGGCTTGGCTCTGTTGCTGGCCATCAGACCATCCCGATGGGTGTCGAACATTTCGGTCAAACCGGCACGATCGGTGACCTCTACCGCCATCACGGCATTGACGCCGATGCCATCGTCGAAAAGGTAAACGGATTGACGGTAGGGAAGCATGTGTGCCGCGCCAACTTGGTGCCCTCGGTCTAAAACTAACGTCGCACCAAAGCCGTCATTCGACGCTGGTGCGGCGAATGGCGGCTGCCCGACCTTCCGTGAGGTAACCTCTCACTCACAGCACGAATTTAGCGACCGCAGCGAATGTCCGGAATGTGGCGCTCGCCACGCAGGCGCTAGGGTCAGGACTCATAGCCAATAGATGACGAGAGCTGCGAGGGCGATTGCTGAGAGGAAGACCTTCGGGTACCTGTCGCACCGGGTTGCCACGCGGCGCCAATCCTTGAGCCTGCCAAACATGATCTCGATCCGGTTGCGGCGTTTGTATCGGCGCTTGTCGTGCTTCACCGTTGTCTTGCGCTGCTTCC